>JBBIOE010000032.1:0-45776 GCA_037443525.1 Archangiaceae bacterium
TCGAGATGGAGAAGCTCGGCGCCTTGACCGTGTTGATGGAGTAGTTGCCGGCGAGGTCGACCGGGTTGTTGCGGTCGTCCATCACCTTGAAGCGCACCGAGATGGGGCCGACGCCGCCGTCGAACGACGTGACGGAGAGGACGCTGACCTTGAGGCCGCTCGAGAGGCCGAGGCCCGGAGCGCCCTGAGGGCCGATCGCGCCTTGGGGACCCGTGGCGCCCTGAGAACCGGTCGGGCCGGCGGAGCCCTGGGGGCCCGTCGCGCCCTGCTGACCCGAGGGGCCGATGGGGCCGGAGGGGCCGGCCGCTCCCGTCGGACCAGCCTCACCTGCCGCTCCCTGCGCGCCCTGAGGCCCGGCGGGCCCCTCACAGCTCATGGCGATCAGGGCACTCAGAATGCCCACGACCTTCCAGCTCCAGCTCGTCCGTCTCATGGTGTTGCCCTCGCTTGGTGACCTGCGACTGTGGTGGGACCGAGTCCCATGCCTCTGACTTACGCCCCCCTGCGCGAAAGCGCGCGGGACTAATACCGACCCACTCTCTGTCACGAGAACGTCATCGAGAAGCTGCGCTAAATCGCACACGTCCCTGAGCGAGATCGCGCAGAGCTCCCCTGGGGACGGGGCCTGCGCCGCGCGGCGCGTCGTCAGCGACGCTGCGCGCTGCCAGCACGAAAAGTGATGTCGTGGATCACGCGCCGGGCGCGCCAACGTTCGATCACGGCGCCGCGGGAGCCTGCGGCACCAGCTCGACCTTGGCCTTCTCGCGCAGCGCCTTCTCCATCTGCCCCACGCGCTCCTCGAAGCGCTGCGCGCGCAGGAGGGTCTGCAGGCCGGGCTTGACCGTCTCGAAGGTGATGGCCGGGTTCTGCCGCTTCTCGACGAGCTTCAGAATCCAATACTGGTCGCCGGGGGCAGAGATGATCCCGCTCACTGAACCGGGCTCAAGCCGCGACAGCTCGGGCCACCAGACCTTGGGCACGTTCTCGAAGCGCAAGGCCGGGTTTTCCCAGGGGCGCTGCTCCGGAGGGACCCCGGGGTACAGGGGGGCGGCCAGCTCCTCGAAGCTCTTGCCCTGGGCCAAGGCGGCCTGGGCGGCTTCGGCCTGGGCGCGGTTGCGGAAGGGCAGCTGCGCCACGTGAAACTCGGTCTGCACCTTCACCGTGTTCTCGTCGAAGAAGCGCTTCACCTCGTCGTCGCTCACCTCGGCCTTCGCCAAGAGCTCCTGGCTCCGGTAGAGCTTGGAGAGCTCCTTGCGCTTCCAGTCGCGCTCCTGGGCCTCCATCTTCTCCAGCTCCTCCTGGAAGCCGGGCGAGGCGTCGAGGCCCAGCTCCACCGCCTTCTGCGCCTCGAGCTCCTGGCGAATCATCAGCTCCAGCGCCGCCTTCTCCTGCTCGGGGCCGCTCTTCTCGCCCGGGCGCGGCACGCCGGCGGGCCGCAGCCGCGTCGACAGCTCGAGCGCGGTGATGGGCCGCCCGTTCACCCGCGCCACCACCGGCAGGGTCTTCTTCCCCGCCGCGAGGCCGCCCGGCGCCCTCTCGCACCCGCTCACCAGCAGCACCGCGACGCTCACCTGGAGGACTCGACGAAGCATGACGGGCCCTAATTAAGGAGCTCGGCCTCGTGACCACAAGTACTCCGCAGTCACGGCTTCGTCACGGGGCCACGGGGGGGTACACTCCGCGCGCGCCGATGTCCGACCCGTCAGTCCGTTTCGGTGATCTGCTGGTCGAGCTGGGGCTCGTCACCGAGGCGCAGGTCCAGGAAGCGCTGGCGCTCCAGCCGCTCACCGGGCACCGCGTGGGCGAGGCGCTGCTCTCGCTCGGGCACGTCACCCGGGCGCAGCTCCAGCGGGCCCTCTCGGTGGCCATCTCCCGCGGAGAGGCGGGCACCCTCGACCGGCCGCCCCTGGGGGAGATCCTGATCGGGCTGCGCTACCTGCGACCTGACGATCTCACCCAGGCCCTCGAGCGGCAGCGCGCGTCGGGCCAGAAGCTGGGCGAGGTGCTGGTGGAGACCGGCAAGGTCAGCCACCAGCAGGTCTACGAGGCGCTGGGACTGCAGCGGCGCATGGCCCGCACCGCCGAGGCCGAGAAGAAGGCGAGCGCCGGCGAGGTGGTGCCGACGCCCACGCCCAACGGCAAGCGGGTGATGGTGGTCGACGACAGCGAGCTGGCGTGCTCCCTGGTGCAGGAAGGGCTCACCGAGCACGGCTACGAGGTGGCGACCTTCACCGACCCCTACGTCGCCCTGGAGCAGCTCGACCTGGTGAAGCCCGACCTGGTGCTCACCGACCTCGACATGCCCGGCCTCGACGGCACCGAGCTCTGCCAGAAGGTGAAGAACGGGCCGAGGAGCAGCCTGCCGGTGCTCATCCTCACCGCCAACGACGGCGAGTCGCGGCGGGTGAGCAGCTTGCGGGGCGGCGCCGACGACTACGTTCACAAGGGCGCCTCGATGGAGGAGCTCGCCGCGCGCGTGGAGACGGTCTTGCGCCGCACCAGCGAGACCGAGCGCGTGCGCCGCCTCTTCGCCCGCTACACCTCGGACGCGGTGGTGGAGGAGGTGCTCAAGCAGGGGCAGCTCGTGCTCACCGGCGAGAAGCGCGAGGTGACGGTGCTCTTCGCCGACATCCGCAACTTCACCGGCCTCGCCGAGAGCCTGCCGCCCGAAGAGGTGATGACCCTGCTCAACGACGTGCTCGGCCGCCTCGCCGACGCGGTGCTGGCGTGGGGCGGCACGCTCGACAAGTTCCTCGGCGACGGGCTGATGGCGGTCTGGGGCGCGCCCATCAAGAGCGAAGACGACCCGCTCTCCGCGGCCTCGGCGGCCCTGCAGATGCTGGCCGCGGTCACCGAGCGGAACAAGGACTACCCCAACCGCCCGCGCATCGAGCTCGGCATCGGCATCAACACCGGCGAGGCCATCGTGGGCAGCCTGGGGAACGCCCGGCGCACCGAGTACACCTGCATCGGCGACACGGTGAACGTGGCCAGCCGCCTGTGCTCGCTCGCCGGCCCGGGCGAGGTCCTGCTCGGCGAAGCCCTCGCCCACAAGCTCTCCGCCTTCGGCGACCCCGAGGCCCTGGCGCCGGTGCGCATGAAGGGCAAGGCGCAGCCGGTGGCGCACTTCCGCATCTCGGAAGGCCTGGCCAAGGCCATCGACGGGCAGCGGCGCTTCTAGCGCGCCGAACGGGTTCCCCCGGCCGTCGCGCGGCGGACGAGACCGCGGCGAGCGCAGCGTTCGCCCCAGCAGGCTGGAGGACCTGCTCGGTGCTCTTGCGCGCCTCGGGTCTCGCCCCGCAAACGAAACGGGCGACCCGGTTGCCCGAGCCGCCCGCTCTCACCGCGAGGCCGTCACGCGCCTCACGGCACCGGCACGTGCACCTTGTCGATGCCCACCGCTTCGCCGATGGCGTGGCAGACGGCGCAGGACTCCTGGCCGGTGGCGGTGGTGTTGAGCTGGGCGTGCGTCGCCACCACCGGGTCGTCGTGGCAGGAGGTGCAGGCCGCGGTCTCCGGCCGGGTCGGCACGCGCGCCTGGGAGACGAAGAACGGCGCCTGGCAGAAGCTGTTGGTGTCCGTCGCCGGGTCCTCGGTGCAGGTGAGCGTCTCCTCGAGGGAGGGCAGGGCGCCCGCGGCGAGCGGCAGGTTCACCGCCGCCATCGAGACGTGGCAGGTGGTGCACACCCGGCGGTCGCCGGGGAAGCGCACCTCGGAGGCGTCGAAGGGCGTTCCTTGCGGGTTGGCGGCGTTCGGCACCGGGTAAGCGCCGTAGACGTAGGGCTTCACCACCTTGGCCTCGCCGGTGTGGATGTTGTGGATGAGGTCCTTGAAGTCCACCGAGTGCGCCACCACCGTCTGGCCCTCCACCTGCGCGACGCGGGTGGAGTTGGTCTTGTTCGGGTTGTGGCAGAAGACGCAGTAGTCGGTGTTCTTGCGCGTGTAGCCGTGGCCGTTGAGCTCCAGGTGGCAGGTCTCGCACTTGGCGGTGGTGACGCTCGTCCGCCGCGCTTTGGCCGTGGTGTCGGTCACCGCGAACCACTTCACCGGGTTCACCGCCGACAGGCGCTGATTCGTGGCGGTGTCGGTGAGGTAGCCCTCCAGGCCCACGCCGTAGCTGCCCAGCGCGGTGGTGGGAATCGCCCCCGCCGCGGGGAAGGTGTACGCGAAGATGCCGTTGGCTGCGTCCACCGCGGCGAGCGTGCCCACCGGCGTCAGGCCCTGAATGGTCGCGCTCCAGAAGGAGGCGATGTCGGTGCTCGGCCCGGCGATGGTCGCCGAGAGGCCGGAGAGCGGCGCGGTGGTGATGTCGCGCGGCGCGCCGTTCACCTTCACGGTGAAGTTCACCACCGGCGTCTGGCCGGGCGCGGTGCTGGTGACCGAGTTGATGGTCAGCTCCACCGTGGTGCGGGTCGCGCTGCGGCGAATGGTGGTGTGCTTGGTGGCGATGGGCGCGAGGCCGGTGGTGCCGCCGTGGCAGGCGGGGCCGCAGGGCTCGCCGGGCAGGAGGTCGCCGCCGGAGTGCAGGCGCTTGCCGGGCGGCGGGTTCACCTCGAACACCACGTCGTCGTGGCAGGAGGTGCAGGCCTCGCGCGAGGGCGTCGTCATCCACCGGTTGGTGTCGGGGCCGCCGGTGTGGCACTTCACGCAGTTGCCGATGTCCTGCGGGAACTCGACCGTCGACCAGTCGGCGCGCTGGATGCCGTAGGTGCCGCCGTCGAGCACGCTGGGCAGCTTCGCGCCCATGTGGAGCTTGTGGATCATCACCTTGAAGTCGACGGTGCGCAGCGTGGCCGGGTCGGTGGACTGCGGCGTGTGGCAGGTGATGCAGACCGCCGTGTCGCGCCGGTTGCCGCCGTGGACCTTGAGCACGTTGTGGCACTGGTTGCAGGCGCCGATGGTAACCGCCTCGCGCGGCGGCGGGAGCGAGCCGCCGTCGAGGACGCCCGCGTCGGCCGGGTTCCCCGCGGGCACGAAGTGGAAGGTGGCGTTGGCCACGTACCGCTGGCCGTCGGGCAGCGGCATGGTGCGCGTGGCGGTGCCGGCCACCGTGTGCACCAGCGCCGCCTTGGTCACGTCGCCCTTCGCGGCGAAGGTGTAGCGGTAGGTGCCCTGGCTCACGTTGAGCTCGGTGAAGGTGCCGCCGGTGTCGGTGTTGGCCATCAGCACGCCGGCGTCGTTGAGCGGGCTCACCAGGGTGCGCGTGGTGTAGGCGACGTACTGCAGCGCCTTGCCGTTGGCGTCGACGGGCATGTACGCGAGGATCAGGCGCACCAACACCGGGCCGTCGGTGTAGAGCCCGTTGAGGTCCAGCGGCACGCCGTTGGGGTCGGTGATGCGGAAGTCGGCGGTCGCGGTGCCGTCGGTCGGGGAGATCGACGCGGCGAGGAAGGTCATCTTGATTCCGGCCACGGTCACGAAGGAGCTGCGGCCGTTCACCCCGTTGGTGCCGTTCGTCCCGTTGGAGCCGTTGGCGCCGTTCTGTCCGGCGGGGCCCGTGGAGCCGACCGGGCCGATCGTACCTGCGGGGCCCTCGACGCCCGGATCACCCTTCGGTCCCTGTTCGCCGGTGGGGCCCTGCTGGCCGGTGCAGCTCAGCGAGAGCGCGGTGACGGCGAGCGCTGCGACGATGATCCGCTTCATGTCGATTCCTCCGACGGGGTTCACTGCCTGGACTTGTACCCGCGTCCTGGGCGGGTGCGGGAGAAATGCTGTCACGACTCGGCTGGCGAAATTGGTGTGGACCATCAGTTGGCCTTCCCCTACGCGTGAGCGCCTGAATCGCTGCCTAGCCATTGGCTAATGCCACACCGAGAAAATCTCGAAATGAAGAAATGAATCGGCGCGCGTTGTGGCCTAAGCCTTCCCTCCAACGCCGAATCATCAACGGCGCGGCGTCGAACGAAGGAGGACGGTCGATGAAGACCAGCACAGGGGTGGTCGTCCTCGGGGTCGCGGCGCTGCTCGCGGGCTCGGCGCGCGCGGCCGACGTCGACGTTCGTTCCACCACGTTCCTCGGCGGGCGCCCGGACGTCGTCGACGGCCAGGTGCACTCGGTGGTGCCCATCACCCAGGTGGTGGGCTTGTCGGCGCGGCGCATCGAGAACCCGGTGGTCGACGATCTCTCCGTCTCTCTCGACGCCTGGGGCTCGTATGAGATCGGCCGCGATCTCAACGCGCTCGAGGGCGACGTGAACATCGCCAACGTCGAGGGGCGGCTGCTCGAGAAGAGGCTGCGGCTGCGCCTGGGGCGGCAGGTGCTCTTCGGCGGCGCGGCGCGGCTGCTCATCTTCGACGGGCTCTTCGCCGAGTACCGCCTGCCCAAGGGCTTCGGAGCGCAGGCCTACGTCGGCATGCCGGTGGCGAAGCGGTTCGGCAACGTGCTCCACGGCGACCTGGTGGTCGGCGGGCGCGCCTTCTGGGCCCCCTCTTTCACCACCGAGATGGGCGCCTCCATCATTCACGTCACCGACGGCGCGCTGGTCGCCCGTCAAGACGCCGGCCTCGACGCGCGGTTGAGGCTGCACAAGACCGTCGCGGTGAAGGGCGCCGCCCTCTGGAGCCTCGCCGAGGGGCGGCTGGCGGAGCTCGACGTGGGCCCGCAGTGGCAGCCGTCCGACCGGCTGGAGCTCCTCGCCGACTACCGCCGCACCGCGCCGGACCTGTTGTTGCCCCGAAGCTCCATCCTCTCGGTGTTCGCCGACACCACCCGCGACGACGTCGGGGTCTCCGGCAACTGGTCGCCGCTCTCGAAGCTCGGGCTCTTCGCCGAGGCGCGCATGCTCTGGCTCCAGGGCGAGCCGGGCTACGACGCGGGCCTGCGCGGCACCTGGCGGCTCGATCGCGCCTTCGCCACCACGGTGAACGCGCAGGTGCGTCGGCTGCACATTCCCGACAACGGCTACTGGCTCGCCCGCGTGGCGGGCCGCAAGACCTTCGGTGAGCTCAGCGTCTCGCTCGACTTGGAGGGCTACTTCCTCGACCAGGCGGTGCACGGCCAGACCCAGTCCTACTCGGCGATGGGCAACGTCTTCTGGCGCTTCGCCCCCGCGTGGCAGGCCGGCGTCTCGGGCTTCGCGGCGGTGACGCCGACCTACGAGTCGCGCTTCGAAGTGCTCGCCAAGCTCGTCTACACCTTCGTCCACGAAGCCCCGAGGGCCGTCGAATGAGACTCCCCCGCCCCCCGCATCGCGTCCTCGTCGGCGCCGTCTTCCTCCTCGCCGTCGCCTGCGGCGGCTTCGCCGCCCGCCTGGGCGCGCCCCACGACACCCTCAAGGTGCCGCACGAGCGCCACGTCAAGGCCGAGCTCGAGTGCACGAGCTGCCACGAGACCATCTTCGACTCCACCTCCCTGGCCACCAAGGACATGCCCAAGGAGAAGAAGTGCCTGGAGTGCCACCGCGAGGAGAAGGAAGAGAAGAACAACTGCGGCTTCTGCCACACCAAGCCCGACAAGCCGGAGACCATCCCCACCCGCGAGCGCACGCTGAAGATGAACCACCAGACGCACATCGAGCGGGTGAAGGAAGACTGCAAGGTCTGCCACCAGGACCTGCCGAACCCCCTGCGCACCGACGACCTGAGCCCCAAGATGGACACCTGCCTCGGCTGCCACGAGCACCAGGAGCACTTCGACCAGGGCAAGTGCGACGTCTGCCATGAGGACCTGACCAAGTACCCGCTCAAGCCGATCTCCAACTACTCGCACGGCCTCGACTTCTTGAAGAAGCACCGGCTCGAGGCCCGCAGCGCCACCCAGGTCTGCGCCACCTGCCACGAGCAGCACTTCTGCGACGACTGCCACGGCAAGACGGTCGACCAGAAGCCCGAGCGCTTCTTCAGCGAGCGCATCGATCGCCAGTTCATTCACCGCCACGACTTCATCGGCCGCCACCCCCTCGAGGCGAGGGCCGATCAGGCGCTCTGCCTGCGCTGCCACGGCACCAGCTTCTGCCAGGACTGCCACGCCCGCGAGGGCCTGTCCTCGACGTCCAGCCGGCCGCTCAACCCGCACCCGGCGAGCTTCGGCGACGGCAAGCTGCACGGCCCGGCCGCGCGCCGCGACATCGTCACCTGCGCCGCCTGCCACGAGCAGGGCGCGGCGAGCATCTGTGTCAGCTGCCACAAGTCCGGCGGCGTCGGCGGCAACCCCCATCCGCCATCGTGGTTGTTGCGTCACTCGAAGTCGGAGGTGGGCCACAATGCGATGTGCCAGACCTGCCACCCGAACTGACGTGGGCGCGAGGCGGTCGCGCGCCCTCCTCGCCGCGACCTCGGCGCTCGCGCTGGCCTCGTCCTGCGGCCTGGTGCGCGAGGGCTCCGAGCCCGGGCTGCCGGAGTGCCCGAGCTACGAGGCGACGGTCGCGCCGGTGCTCGAGAACCAGTGCGGCGCCTGCCACGTGAAGCAGGCCAAGGGCGGCTACTCGGTCGCCAGCTGGCTCGACGTGATGCAGAGGAGCGCCGCCGGCTCGTTCCGAGTCGTCTCCGGCGACCCGAGCTCGGCCTTCCTCCTGGCGGTGCGCGGGGAGAGCGCGCCCCACGTCGCGCTCGACCCGAGCCGCGCCGCGCTCCTCTCGGACTGGGTGGTGCGCTGCGGCGCCGAGCCCAGGCTCGGAGATCCGAGCGAGCCCAAGTTCCACGCTTCGGGCTGGGCCTCGCCCTCCGACGCCGTCCAATTCCACGGGCTCACCCTGCGCGACGCGGGCTTCGACACGGCAGACTGCCGCACCTGCCACGGCGACGACCTGCGCGGCGGGAAGTCGAAGACCGACTGCAACGTCTGCCACCTGAAGGGGCCCTTCGACTGCGGCACCTGCCACGGCAGCGCCTCGTCGGCCGCGCCGCCCAAGGCCCTCGATGGCTCGAGCCTCACCACCGCGCTCGGCGTGGGCGCGCACCAGAAGCACCTGGTGGCCAGCGCGACGCACAAGGCCTTCGACTGCGTGAGCTGCCACCCGCCGGTGAAGAACTTCGACGACGACGACCACCTGTATCGGGGCGGCGTGTTCGACGCCTCTCGCGTGGCGAAGGTGGTGCTGACCGCGGCCCCCGACGCCGGCGTGAGCCCGAGCTGGGACCGCGCCACCGCCACCTGCACCAACGTCGGCTGCCACACCCCGAACCCCAACGACACCGCCGCCAAGCACCCGAGCCCCACCTGGACGAAGGTCGACCAGGACGAGGCGAAGTGCGGCAACTGCCACGGCCTGCCGCCGTCGACGCACGCCGACGATCGCTGCGAGCTCTGCCACGACCCGGGGTACGCGGACGGCGGCGTCAACCTGGCCCTGCACCTCAACGGCGTCGTCGACCTGAGGGGCAACGCCCAGTGCGACGCCTGTCACGCCGGGCCGCAGTCGCCCCAGTTCAGGGACCTGCACGGCAACACCGACCCCAAGGTCCGCACCGTGGGCGCGCACCAGGCGCACCTGTTCGCCTCGAAGTACCGCGGCCCCATGGGCTGCGAGGCGTGTCACCTGGTGCCGGCCACCGTCACCTCGCCCGGCCACATCGACTCGCCCCCGCCCGCGGACGTCTTCGTGTCCAAGCCCGCCGACGGCGGCCTGGCGTGGGTGGGCGGCGCGCAGCCGGCGTACGCCTCCGCCACGGCCACCTGCACCAACGTCGCCTGCCACGGCGCGGGGCTTCTGGCGCAGGATTCGGCCAGCTGGCTCACCCGCGCGCCGGTGTGGAACGGGCCCAGCTCGCAGGTGAGCTGCGGCACCTGCCACAGCCTCCCGCCCATCGACGCTCGCCCGGAGCACGACGGCGGCACGGTGCTCGGCTGCACCGCCTGCCACGGCCGCTCCATCGACGCCGCCGGTCGCCTCGTCTTCCACACCGACGACGCCGGCGTGCGCACCACCGAGCACCTCGACGGCCTGGTGACCGGCAACTGAGCGCGTCATCGCGCGTCCCGGCCTGAACGGCGCCCTGGCGCATCGCGAAAGGCACCTGTCAGGTCGCCCTGATCGCCGCCTCGTTCCGGGCCTGGGAATGGTGTCTAACGCACCGAATTCACAGAGGAAAATGGCCTGGCTTGGGCCGTTTTCGCTGTTGAATTGAGGCCCTGGCGCGGGTACGAGAGACCGTTCCCCGCGCGGCTTCTTTCCGCCAGGGGGAAGAGAGAGCCATGGCCGACGACGTCACCACTCCGCCCGCTGCGCCCGCGCCTGCTGCGCCTCCGTCGAACCTGGGGGCCGTCACGCCCGTCTCCATCGAGCAGGAGATGGAGAAGAGCTACCTCGACTACTCGATGAGCGTCATCGTCGGGCGCGCGCTGCCGGACGTGCGCGACGGCCTGAAGCCGGTGCACCGAAGAGCGCTGTACGCGATGCACGAGCTGTCGAACACCTTCAACCGGCCCTACAAGAAGTCCGCGCGCATCGTCGGCGACTGCATCGGCAAGTACCACCCGCACGGCGATCAGTCGGTCTACGACACCATCGTGCGCATGGCCCAGCCGTGGACCCTGCGCTACCTGCTCGTCGACGGGCAGGGGAACTTCGGCAGCATCGACGGCGATTCGCCGGCGGCGATGCGCTACACCGAAGTGCGCATGGAGCGGCTCGCCGACGAGCTGCTCGCCGACCTCGACAAGGAGACGGTCGACTTCGGGCCCAACTACGACGGCAGCCTCACCGAGCCGCTGGTCTACCCGACGCGCTTCCCCAACCTGCTCGTCAACGGCTCGGACGGCATCGCGGTCGGCATGGCCACCAAGATTCCGCCCCACAACCTGGGCGAGGTCATCGACGCGGTGGTGCACCTGCTCGACGCGCCCAAGGCCACGGTGGCCGACCTGATGCGCTTCGTGCCGGGCCCCGACTTCCCCACCCACGGCATCATCGCGGGGCGCGACGGCATTCGGAAGGCGTACGAGACCGGCCGCGGGCAGATCACCCTGCGCGCCCGCGCCGAGGTGGAGGTGGAGAAGAAGAGCGGCCGCGAGAGCATCGTCATCACCGAGATCCCCTTCCAGGTGAAGAAGGAATCGCTGGTGAAGCAGATGGCGGATCTCGTCAACGACAAGCGCATCGACGGCATCAGCGACATCCGCGACGAGTCGGACCGCAACGGCATTCGCGTGGTGGTGGACCTCAAGCGTGACGCCATCACCCAGGTGGTGATGAACAACCTGTTCGCCAACACCGCGCTCCAGACGACCTACGGCATCGTGATGCTGGCCATCGACCAGGGGCAGCCGCGCACGCTCTCGCTCAAGGAGATCATGGAGCGCTTCATCAGCCACCGCCGCGAGGTGGTGACGAGGCGAAGCCGCTTCGAGCTGAGGAAGGCCAAGGAGCGCCTGCACATCGTCGAGGGCTTGCTCGTCGCGCAGGACATCATCGACACCGTCATCGCGCTCATCCGCAAGTCCATCGACCCCGAGGAGGCGAAGTGGGGCTTGATGAACATCCTCTCCCCGGCGCTCTTCGAGCACCCGAACTACAAGGGGCTGCCCCGGTTCGACGTGAAGAAGGCCATCGAGCAGATGACCGCGCTGGCCCTGCGCGCCAAGGCCGAGGAGCCCAAGCACGCTGGCACCCTCTCGCGCAGCTACGACCCGGGCTTCAGCGAGGAGCAGGCGAAGAACATCCTCGACATGCGGCTGCAGAAGCTGACCGGCCTGCAGCGCGATGAGTTGTTCCAGGAGCTCCTGGCGCTCACCCGGGAGATCTTCAAGCTCGAGGACATCCTCGCCAACGAGGAGTCGCTCAAGAACGTCATCAAGGCCGAGCTCAAGGACGTGCGCGACCGGTTCGCCGACGAGCGCCGCACCGAGATCACCGGTGAGGTGGGCGAGATGTCCACCGAGGACCTCATCGCCGACGAGCCGATGGTGGTGACGCTCAGCCACGCCGGCTACGTCAAGCGCACCCCGCTCACCGAGTACCGCAGCCAGCGGCGCGGCGGGCGCGGCAAGACGGGCGCGGCGACGAAGGAAGACGACTTCGTCACCGACCTCTTCATCGCCTCGACCCACGCGTACATCATGCCCATCACCACGCGGGGCAAGCTGTACTGGCTCAAGGTGCACGAGATTCCGCTCGCCAGCCGCCAGTCGAAGGGCAAGCCCATCGTGAACCTGGTGCACTTCGCCGAAGGGGAGAAGCTGGCCCAGGTGCTCACCACCCGCGAGTTCGCCGAGGACCAGTACGTCCTCTTCGTGACCAGGAACGGCGTGGTGAAGCGCACCGACCTGTCGGCGTTCTCCAACGTGCGGTCGAGCGGCCTCATCGCGCTGGGCATCGAGGACGGCGACGCCCTGGTGTCGGTGAAGATCACCGACGGCACCAAGGACGTGCTCATCTCCACCGCCCAGGGCATGTCGATTCGCTTCGCCGAGACCGAGGTGCGCTCGATGGGACGCGCGGCCTACGGCGTGAAGGGCATCACGCTCGAGGCCGGCGACGAGGTGGTGAGCGCCGAGGTGGTGGAGAAGGCCACCACGCTCCTCACCGTCACCGAGAACGGCTACGGCAAGCGCACCGAGGAGGCCGAGTACCGCACGCAAGGTCGCGGCGGGAAGGGCATCATCGACATCAAGACCACCGAGCGGAACGGCCGCGTCATCGGCGCGGTGCAGGCCAAGGACGACGACGAGGTGATGATCATCACCAACTCCGGCGTGCTCATCCGCATGAAGGTGAAGGAGATCTCCGTCATCGGGCGCAACACGCAGGGCGTACGGCTCATCACCTTGGACTCCGAGCAGGAGAAGGTGTCGGGCCTGTCGCGCCTGCCCGAGGTGAAGGGCGTGGAGGGCGAGGAGCCCGAGGGCGGCGCGGGTCCGGCCGAGCCGGAGGGTGGTGGGACGCCTCCGCCGCAGCCGGCGCCGCCGGCCGACGGCACGCCCACCGCCTGAGCCGGCACGCGTGCCCGGCCGGCGCGCGGTCGGCTGGGCTCAGCGGCGCACCGAGCGCTCGAGGCGCTCGTTCGGCTTGACGACCAGGGTCTCCGCAAGGCGCGGGGTCCGGGTCGACGCGCGCCGCACCGTCACCGTCACCCGCCCCGACGGGAAGCTGACGTCGTATCTCGGACCCGCGGTCGACGCGAAGGTGGGGAGCGCCTTGCCGTCGCGTTCGATCGTCACGTCGATGTCCGAAGGGCTCCCGCCCACCACCGTCACCAGCAGCGTCGCGTCGAGCCGGTGAGCCGCGAAGTCCACGCGGTGCTCGCTCCCGGCGGGCGCGTCGACTTCGCGCGGGAGACACTCCCAGCTCCGCTCCCGGCTTCGATCGCGGCAGGAGAGGGTCTGCTTGCCGACGAGCTGGCTGACCGCGCGCCAGGACCCGTCCGGCGCCGTCAGGGTGGTCGCGCTCCCCGCCATCACCTCCACGCCAGCGACGGGTTTGCCCTCGGAGTCGTGGACCACGCCGTGGAAGACCGGTCCCCGAGGGAGGCGGATGGTTGCCGTGGTGGCCTCGGCCCCGACCACGGCGCTCGTCGGGACGAAACCGTCGGCGAAGGCCGAGAGCTCGACCCGGCCGACGGAGCAGCGGACCCGCGCGTGTCCGTCGGGTCCCGTCGGGACCGGAGGCCCGTCCGTGCCGACCCGCGCTCCGGACACGGGCCGGCCCGTCTCATCGACCACCAGCACGTCGAGCGGAGCACGCTCGGGCGCCCCCGCCACGACGACCATCACCATCAGGTTGAGCACGAAACCTCCCCGTGTCGCCGAGCACGGGCGAACCTTCCACAGAGCCCCGGGCCGAACCACACCGGGCTCGTCGAAGCTCCGCCGAAAAATTGCCGGCCGCCCCGGCCTTGCCACACTCCGGGAGCACGCTGTCGCTGCCCGGAGGACGCATGGCCTTTGACGTCGTGATGTTCGGAACCCTGAACGTGCCCGAGCGCAACCTCGAGGAGTGGCTCACCACGCCGAGCGACCCCGAGTCCTTCCCCTGGCTGGAGGAGGTCGGGGGCACCGAGGTGCCGCTCCAGACGCCGGAGGCCTTCCTCGCCTACCTGACCGAGCTCTCGCTCGCGCCCCACGAGTTCCTCGAGGTGACGCAGGTGGAGGGGCAGGTGGTGGTGCGCGCCTTCGTCTCCGACGACGCCTGGCGCGACGCCGCCCAGGTGGTGGCGCAGTTGTTCGCCTCGGCCGCGGCCTTCGGCGGCCACGGCCAGCTCACCTTCACCGGCTACCAGGGCATTCGCTTCGGCGAGCAAGTCACCGTGGAGAAGGGCACCGCCACCTTCGCCACCCTCGCCCACCAGGGCCTCGCCGCGGTCGAGCACGCGCCGGCCTTCAAGGCCATCGACCAGCGCATTCACGCGCGCTTCGACGGGCTGGTGGGGCGCCCCGGCGCGCCGGCCGACCCGCGGCGCTCGAAGTGGGTGGTGCACCCCTTCACCGGGCGCAAGGTGAAGGCGGTCGCCGACGCCTGAGGCGCATCAGAACGAGAACGTCAGCCCCACCGACGCCACCTGCCGGCGGTAGACGAAATCCACCGTGGGGAAGTTGTTGCCGTAGATCGCGTAGCGCAGGTCCACCTCCAGGCGAGCGTCGATGGGACGCACCAGCTTGAGCATCAGCGAGCTGGCGTTCTCGTCGTCCTCGGCGAGCTGAACCTGCAGCGACGGGTAGTAGATGCCCTCCGGGTAGGTGGCGAGCCGCAGCGTCCCGCTGGCGAGCAGCGTGAGCTTCCAGGGCAGCCGCACGCCGGCCGTGGCCGTCAGTCGATGGAGGCGCACCGTCTCGCCGAAGCTGTTCGACGAGGAGTCGACGTATGCGTAGCCGGCGGTGAGCACGAACGGCCCCTTGTACGAGTAGGCGGCGCCCACCGTGAAGAAGGAGTCCCGGCGGGTCGTCGGCGGCGGCGGCTCCGGGTCGGCGGGGTTGGGGTTGGTGTTGGCGTTGAAGGTGCGTGGCTCGAAGTTGCCGAAGACCGAGAGCTGGTGACGTCGCGCCAGGCGCGCGCGGACGGTGAGCGTCGCCGACGGAGCGGAGAAGCTGTACGGCCCGTCGCGGAAGAGGAAGCGGTGCGCGCCGCCCTCGAGGCGCACGCCGAGCCGCGCGTCGGGCGTCAGGTCGAACACCAAGAGGCCCAAGAGGTCGGAGTACTCGCGATCGGCGCCTCGGCGATCGCGGATGCGCCCGGTGAGCCCGGCGGAGAGCGTTCGGAG
The DNA here is from genome assembly GCA_037443525.1 of Archangiaceae bacterium. Taxonomy (GTDB): domain Bacteria; phylum Myxococcota; class Myxococcia; order Myxococcales; family Myxococcaceae; genus JBBIOE01. The sequence goes on from JBBIOE010000032.1 coordinate 15,133, forward strand.
CACCGGCGCAAGCGCCTCCGCGGAGAGGTTCTGGATGAGCGTGTCCTCGGCGGACGCCGGGCGCGACGCGAACTTGCGCCCGGCCAGGTCGTAGGTCGCCCACGAGCGCACCCGCTCGTCGACCGCCGCGCCCTCGAGGCTCGCGTTCACGAAGCCGAAGCCGTCGGGGTTGGTGGCGGTGCCCGCGGGGACGACGTCGCGGCCCGGGTTGGTGTCGATGCCCACGCCCGCCCACACGCGCCCCTGGCCGGAGAGGTCGACCGCCAGCGCCGGCGAGGAGGCGAGGCACGCGAGGAGGACGAGGGCGCGGCGCACGTCGCGGGCGACTGTAGCCCCCGGAGTGGTCGATGTCGCTCGAAGTGTCTTGGTGTTCGGCGCCCTTCGACTTCGCGCGGGGTGAACGCCGAACGCCGCCGGGGCTGAGCTCGTCGAAGCCCGCCCCGGATGCTCACTTCAGCTGCGCGGCCTTCTTCTCCAGCTCGCTCGCCTTCTTCTTCAGCTCGTCGGCGAGGCCCTTCAGGCGGGCGCGCTGCACCTCGAGATCGTTGGTCTCGTCCTCGTCGCCGGTGGCGATGGCGCCGCCGCCGCCGAAGAAGGGCCGCGTCTCGGAGCGAGTGGTCACCTTCACCGCGCCCGGGTCGGCGCTGCCGGCGACGCCGGGCGTGGCCGGGGGCGCGCTCGGGTTGCCGCCGCCGAAGCTGTTGGTGCCGCTGGGCGCCGAGCCACCCACGCTGCCGGTGGTGGGGGCCGAGGTGTCGCTGGCCGCGCCGGTCTTGGCCGCCTCGGCCGCCGCCGTCGGCGCCTGCGGCACGGTGCGCGCCTCGCCCGACGACTCGGTCACGCGCTGCAGGCGCAGGCGGCGATCCTGGTCGTCGAAGAGGGACTCCTCGCCCATGAAGCGCTGCACGCGGCGGTCGAGCTCGACCTCTTCACGCTTCTCGGCGAGCCGCTGCTCCACCGCCTTGAGCTCCTTCTCGAGCTTCTCCTCGCGGTCGCGGAGCAGGTCGGCCTGCTCCAGGAGCACCTCGGGATCGTCGGAGGGCCGGAGCGCGTCCATCGCCGGCAGCTTGGTGGCGGGCAGCGCGGCGCGAATCGCCTCGCGCTCCTGGCGCACCGACTTCATCTGCTCGATGGTCGCCTTGCGGGCGGCGCGGTCGCTCTGCCGGTCGAACTCCGCGCGCAGCCGCGCGAGCTCCTGGGAGAGCCCGTCGAGCAGCGCGAGCTGGGCCGCCTCGAGCTCCGAGTCGCGGGCGGAGAGCTGCTGGGCGAGGCCGGTGAGCGAGCTGGAGAGCTCCTGCGAGGTCTTGAGCGCCGCGTCGAGCTCCGAGCCCGGGAGCAGCGCGCCCTTCTGCGAGGCCTTGAGCGCCTCGATGCGGCTCGACAGCTTCGACAGCTCCGTGCGCTTCGAGAGCTGGTCGGCGCGAAGCGCGCTCACCTGCTCGCGGCTCGCCCTCACCGCGGCCCGCTGGGCGTCGAGAGAGCCGGCAGCCCACACGCCCCCACCGAGGAGGAGGCAGGCGGCGAGGAGGAGGTGACGAAGCTTCATGACGGACGGGAGCTGAGCAACCCCGATGCCAGATGCGGCCCTCCAAAGCGAAGGAATTTCATGGGCTTTTGTGGGTGTGGGACAGTGGTGCCCGGTGGAAAACCAGGCGATCCACAGTTTTCCGAGGGAGGGCGCGTGAGCCAGGCGAGGCCGGCGGCGGGGCTCGTGTGCGTGCACAAGGGCGTCGGGGAGACGAGCTTCCAGGTGGTGCGGCGCTTTCAGGAGCGCCTCGCGCAGACGCCCGGGCGCGCGCTCAAGGTCTGCCACGGCGGCGCGCTCGATCCCTTCGCCGAGGGGCTGCTCCTCGTGCTGGTGGGGCCGGCGACGAGGCTGTTCGAGTGGCTCCACGAGGTGCCCAAGGTCTACCGCGTCCGCGTGGCGTGGGGGCGGGAGACCGACACGCTCGATCCGCTGGGCCGGGTGGTGCGCGAGGCGCCGCCGCCGAGCCCAGGGGCCGTCGAGGCCGCGCTGGCGTCGTTTCGAGGGTGGACGGAGCAGGTGCCGCCGGCGACGAGCAACAAGCGGGTGGAGGGAGAGCGTGCCTACGTCCGCGCTCACCGCGGCGAGGACGTCGTTCTGCCGCCGTCGCGGGTCTACCTGCACGAGGCGACGTGGGCGCCGGGCAGCCCGAGCGGCTCGCTCCCCACCGAGCTCGAGCTCACCTGCCGCGGCGGCTTCTACGTGCGCAGCCTGGTGCGCGACCTCGCGCGGCGCATCGGCAGCGCCGCGCACGTCGAGGCGCTCGCCCGCACGCGCATCGGCCCGTGGGTTGATCCGCCGCCGAGCGAGGAGACGGTGGTGCACGGCGAGGCGCTCACGCCGTGGTGGCCGACCCGGGTGCTCACCGACGACGAGTGGGGCAAGGCGCGCGCTGGGCAGACGATTCCTTCCGGGAGGCTCGTCCCGCCGACGTGGGCGTTGCCTGGCGGCTTCCCCGCGCCGACGGGGCTCGTCCGCGCGCAGCACCTGGGACGCCTGGTGGCGCTCCTGGAGCCGCGCGACGGCGGGTGGACCCTGAAGACGGAGCTTCCCGGCGGGCTGTGAGCCTCCCGCTCACGCCGCCGCGGTCTCCACCAGCGAAGCCGACCGCAGCCCCACGAAGGGCGGCGCGGGGCGCGCGAAGAGATCGCCCTGCAGGAGCTCCACGCCCAGCGTGGTGAGCGCTCGGCGCTCGGCCGGCGACTCGATGGCCTCGGCCACCACCTCGATGTCCAGCTCGCGGGAGAGCCCGAGCACCGTCGACACCACCAGCTGCTGAGTCGCCGAGGTGTCGATGTGTCGCACCAGCGAGGCGTCGAGCTTCACGAACTCGGGCCTCACCTTGGTGAACGTCGTCAGCCCCGAGTAGCCCGCGCCCAGGTCGTCCACCGCGACGCGGAACCCCAAGGCCCGGAGCCGCGCGGTGTCGAGGTGCAGGTGTTCCCGGTGCGCGACGGAGGCGCGCTCGGTGATCTCCAGCACCACCCGGGGGGCGAGCGCGGAGAGCGGCGCGGCGGGCGAGTAGAGCTCCTCGTCGTCCAGGTCGCTCGGGTGCAGGTTCACGAAGAGCAGGACCTTCGGGTCGAGCGCCGCCGCGTCGGCCGCGACCTTGCTCCGCGCCAGCCGCCCGAGTTCGGGGAGTCGCAGCGTCGCCTCCGCGAGCTCGAGCAGGTCCACGGGCCCGCGAATCTCCGGCGTCTCGCAGCGCGACAGCGCCTCATAGGCCGCGATGCCGCGCGCGCTCCAACGCACGATGGGCTGGTAGGCCATCCACAGGCCCTGCAGCGCGCGATCGAGCCGGCGGTTCAGGCTGGCCAGATCGACGGAGCTGGTGCGCTTGCCGATCGCCTCCGCCACCACCGAGAGCAGCTGCGCGGTGTCGAAGGGCTTCTGCAGGTAGCGCAGCGCGCCGTGCTCCACCGCGTCCACCGCGCTCTCCAGCGTGGGCGCGCCGGTCATGAGGACGAAGGGCACCGTGGCGTCGAGGCCCCGCACGGCCTTCAACAGCGCGACCCCGTCGCCGCCGGGCATGAGGATGTCGGAGACCACCGCGTCGTAGCGCTTCGCGCGGGCGAGCGAGAGCGCTTCGGGCAGCGAGGCCGCCGCGTCGACGGCGAGCCCCGAGCGCTCCAGCAGCCCCCGGCACGCGCCCCGGAAGCGGTCGTCGTCCTCGACCAGGAGGACCAGACCGCTGAGCCGCGGTGAAGGCGAGGGTGTGGCCATGGTGGGTCCGTCGAGGAAACCCTACCGGGCACCCCTCGGGCCCGCGCGGCCTGGGTTCTTCCGACCGATTCGGGCCTGCCGCTTCGGCGCTCCCCGAAGGGGCGGTCCGCCGCGCGCCCGCGCCCGTCACTCCTCGGGCGGCTTCTCGCCCTTCTGGATGAACCCGTACTTCTCCAGCTTGTAATAGAGCGCGCTGGTCTTGATGCCCAATAGCCGCGCGGTCTCGGTCTTCACGCCCTTCGCCTGCTGGTAGGCGCGGTCGATGAGCTGGCGCTCCAGGTCCTCGAGGATGTCGGGCAGCGGCCGGTCGCCGTGGGGCGTGGGCAAGGCGCCGGCGGCGTCGGCGGCCCGCACCCTGGGCCCCTGCACGAAGGCCGGCAGGTCCTTCTCGAACAGCTCCGTCCCGTCGGCGAACACCAGCGCCTGCTCGACCGCGTTCTCCAGCTCGCGCACGTTGCCCGGCCACGCGTAGCGCGCCAGCGCCGACACCGCCTCCGGGGCGAGCGCCTTCACCTTGGGGTTGATGCGCGGCGCGTGCTTGGCGACGAAGTGGCGGGCGAGGGGGCCGACGTCCTCCGGGCGCTCGCGCAAGGGCGGCACCACGAGCGGCACCACGTTGAGGCGGTAGTAGAGGTCCTCGCGGAAGCGGCCCGAAGCCACCTCGGCCTTCAGGTCCCGGTGGGTGGCGCACACCACGCGCACGTCGACCTTCAAGGTCTCCTCGCCGCCGACGCGCTGCACCTCGCGCTCCTGCAGCACGCGCAGCAGCTTGGTCTGCACCGCCGCCGAGAGCTCGCCGATCTCGTCGAGGAAGATGGTGCCGCCGTCGGCGAGCTCGAAGCGCCCGAGCTTCCGCTTCACCGCGCCGGTGAAGGACCCGCGCTCGTGGCCGAAGAGCTCGCTCTCCAGCAGGGTCTCCGCCAGCGCCGCGCAGTGGGTGGTGACGAAGGGCCCCTTGGCGCGGGGCGACAGCTCGTGGAGCATGCGCGCGACCAGCTCCTTGCCCGTCCCCGACTCGCCGAGCACCAGCACGGTCGCGTCGGTGGCCGCCGCGCGGTTCAGCTGCTGGGCGAGCTTCTGCATCACGCCGGAGTCGCCCACCAGCGTGCGCCCCACCCGGTCCGAGGAGTCCTTCGCCAGGGCCTCGTTGGCGGCCTCCAGCTTCTGCACGCGGGCGCGGCTCTTGGAGAGCTCGAGCGCGGACTCGACCTTCGCGCGCAGGACGTCGGGGGAGAACGGCTTGGTGAGGAAGTCGTGCGCCCCCTGCCGCATCGCCTCCACCGCCGTCTCGATGGTGCCGAAGGCGGTGACCACGATGGCCACCACCGACGGCTCGTGCGCCTTGAGGCGCTTCACCACCTCGAGGCCGTCCATGGCCTCCATCTTCAGGTCGGTGACCACGAGGTCCGCGCCCTTCGCCTGGAACGCCGCCACGCCCTCGAGCCCGTTGCGGAAGGCGAGCACGTCATGGCCGGCCTTCTTCAGCGTCACCGCCATGCCCTCGCGCATGGTGTCGTTGTCGTCGACCACGAGGATGCGTGCCATGCGGCGCAGTGTAGCCACATCGACCGCGGGGTGTGCGAGAGTGCGCGGCTCGAACCATGTCCGACACCTCGCACATCTTTCAGTCGCTCGCCGTCAACGCGACCATCGCCGGCGCCAAGACCGCCGCCGCCGTCTTCACCGGCTCCGGCGCCATGCTCGCCGAGGCCATCCACTCCTGGAGCGACTGCGCGAACCAGCTGTTGTTGCTCATCGGCGTGAAGCAGGCCGCCAAGCCGCCCGACGACCGGCACCCGCTCGGCCACGGCCGCGCGGTGTACTTCTGGAGCTTCCTGGTGGCGCTGCTCCTCTTCACCGGCGGCGGCGTGTTCAGCGTGTACGAGGGCGTGCACAAGCTCGAGCACCCCGAGCCGGTGGAGAACCCGCTCTGGGCGGTGGGGATTCTCTTCTTCAGCCTCTGCCTCGAGGGCTGGGCGACCCTCGGGAACCTGAAGGAGATTCGCAAGCGCAAGGGCTCGATGACCGTCGTGCGCTACCTGCAGGACACCAAGGACTCGGACCTCATCGTGGTGTTCGGGGAGAACTCGGCCGCGGTGCTCGGGCTCGTCTTCGCGCTCGGCGCGGTGGCGGTGTCGTGGCAGACCGGCGACGGCCGCTGGGACGCCGCCGGCAGCGTCCTGGTCGGCCTGGTGCTCATCGGCGTCGCGGTGTTCCTCGCCGTCGAGGTGAAGAGCCTGCTGGTCGGAGAGCGGGCCGACCCGTCGGTGGAGGAGGCGGTGCGGGCGCTCGCCGCGACGCGCCCCAACATTCACGCGGTGCTGCGCGTCATCACCGTGCAGCAGGGCCCGGGGCAGGTGATGGTCGCCGCCAAGCTCAAGCTCAACGAAGCGCTCACCGCCGCGCAGGTCGTCGACGAGCTCAACGCCTACGAGCGGGAGCTGAAGCAGAAGGTCCCCGAGGTCGCCTTCAGCTTCATGGAGCCCGACGCGGTCGACTGATGCGCGAGAAGCTCACAGCGCTCCTGGCGGCCCACGGGTCGGCCGACGAGAAGGAGCGGGCGGACCTCGAGCAGATGCGCGATTTCGCCGCGTCGCTCGAGGCGCCGTTCTCGCGGAGGCAATGGCCCGGGCACTTCACCGGCAGCGCGGTGGTGGTGGACTTGGCGGGCGCGCGGGTGTGCCTGGTGCTGCACAAGAAGCTCGGCCGGTGGCTGCAGCCCGGCGGGCACGCCGACCCGGCCGATGGCGGCGACATGGCCGAGACGGCGCTCCGCGAGGCCCGCGAGGAGACCGGGCTCGAGGTTTCGCTCCACCCGCTCGCGCCGCGGCCGCTCGACGTCGACGTGCACGTCATCCCCGCGCGCAAGGACGAGCCCGAGCACCGGCACCTGGACGTACGGTTCTTGGTGGTGGCGAAGAACCCCGAGGCGCTGGCCCACGACCCGAACGAGTCGCACGGCGCGCAGTGGCTCGGGTGGGAGGAAGCGCTCGGGCGGGCCGACGAGGCGCCGCTCAGGCGCATGCTCGAGAAGGCGCGCCAGGTCTGCGAGGACGGGCTTCGACGAGCTGGGCCCGAACGGAGCCCGTCCCCCGGTTCACGCTGAGCTCGTCGAAGCGTGCCGACCGTTCAGATTCGATCGATGGCCTTCAAGAGCTTCTCACGCACCATCCTCGCGAGCTCCACGCCGTCGGGCCCCATCTGCGGCGCGAACGTCTGCTCGGGATCGATCGCCCGCAGGAACGTCTTGCCGCCGTCGTCTTCGTAGAGCAGCACGTTGCAGGGCATCATCAGCCCGAACTCGAGGTGCTTCCCGAGCGCCTGGTTCGCGATGTTCGGGTTGCAGGCCCCGAAGATGGTGTAGCGCCGGAAGCTCGCGCCGATCTTCTCCTTCAGCGTCTTCTGCATGTCGATGGTGGTGAGGATGCCGAAGCCCTCGGTCTTGAGAGCCTCCGGCAGCTTCGCCGCCACCTGGTCGAAGCTCTCGCTGAACTGCCGGGTCAAGCCGAAGGTCGTCATCGTCGTCTCCTCGAGGGTAAGGGCGTTGGAGTAACACGCGCCCGGCACCTACGCCGTGCCCGATGGAGCCCCCGGCCCGGCGCGAGGGTTCACCTACGCGCTCACCGCTTCGCCAGCGGCAGCTCGACGCGGAAGGTCGTCGCCCCCGGCTGCGACCGCATCGACAGCGTGCCCCGGTGGGCCTCCACCAGCTTCCGCGCCAGCGGCAGCCCGAGCCCGGTGCCCTTCTCCCGGGTGGTGAAGAAGGGCTCGAAGATGCGCTCCTGTGCGTCCAAGGGAATGCCCGGCCCGGTGTCGCTCACCTCGATGACGTAGCGCGCGCCCTCCGCTCGCCCGGACACCAACACCGCCTGCCCGGTCGCCGAGGCCTGCACCGCGTTCTTCACCAGGTTCACCAGCGCGCTGGTGAGCAGGCTCTCGTCGCCGTCGAGCGAGGCCGACTCCGCCTCGCAGCTCAGCGCCACGCCCTTGCCCTGGGCCTCTCCCGACAGGTGCCCCGACGCTCCGCCGACCAGCGCCTTCGCGTCGAAGCGCGCCGACGCCAGCTTCTGCTCGCGCGCGAAGGCGAGGAAGTCCTCCACGATGCGCTTGAGGTAATCGAGCTCGCGCCGAATCTTCGCCACGTGGCTGCGCGCCTCCGCGATTTCCGGCTTCGCGCCCGCCAGCTCTTCGTCGAGCAGCCCCGAGAACAGCTCGATGCCGCCGAGCGGGTTCTTCACCTCGTGTGCCACGCCGCCCAGCATCAGCTTGAGCTGCCGGTCGCGGCTCTCCAGCGCCCTTCGCATCGCCTCCAGCTCGCGCGAGAGGATGCCGATCTCCACCGTCGGCTCCACGGGCAGCGGCGTCGACAGGTCGCCCCGCCCGATGCGCAGGGCGCCCTCCACCAACCGCTCCAGGGGCCGCGAGAGGGCGCGCGCCGAGAACACCGCCGCCGTCGCCAGCGCCAGCGCCGTCAGCACCAGGAGCGTCGCGAAGGCGTTCCCCAGCGCCTTGAGCGGCCCGAAGAACGCGGCGTTCCCCTCCACCGCCACCGCGCCGACCACCGCGCCGTCCTGCAGGAGGGGGGCGTAGCCCGTCTTGTAGAAGAGGCCGTCGGTGCCCTGGAACAGCACCTGCGACGCCGCGCGCTGGCCCAGGAAGACGCGCTCCAGCTCCACCGAGTCGCGCAACAGCTCCGGCACCTCGGCCATCGGAGGCAACCCTCCGCCGACGTCCACCCGCGCCCGCTTCTCGGCGTCGAACACCAGCACCCGCCGCACGCCCGCCGCCGCCTTCGCCTCGGTGAGCTGCGCGGTGAGGCCGCGGAAGGTGCGCGAGCCCTCGCCCTGCGCGTCGCCGGCGGAGAGCGACAGCACGCGATCGGCCTTCACCTGCGAGGAGATGGTCGCCGCCACCGCCGAGAGCGACGCGCCGAGCTCGTCCTCCAGCACCGAGCGCACCTCGCGGTAGAGGAGGAAGCCGCCCACCGAGAGGATGACGAGCGCCGGCCCCAGGAACACCGCGAGCAGTCGCGCGCGCAGGCCCGTCGGGCGCATGGCTCAGTTCTTGTGCGACGTGCGAGCGGCGAGGATCTCCTCGATGAGCTGCATCGACTCCTCGTCGAAGTTCAAGAACTCGATGCCCATGCCCGGCACCCGGTTCTGCACGCCCACCGGGTTCACCCGCACCACCCGCCCCATGCCCTCGATGAGCCGCGAGCCGTCCTTGAGCGAGAACTGCAGGTAGATGATCGAGCCCTCTTCGGCCGGCGCGTCCGTCTTGATGAAGATGCCGCCCGGCGACAGGTTCACCGTGTACTCCGCGAGGAAGTCCTCGAAGCTGTTGAAGCGGAACTGCACCAGGATCGAGAGGGGCGTCCGCGCGTGTTTCCGCCGATCGTCGCTGTCGTCGCTCTCGCTCATGTCACTCCTCGTCGCGCGAGTGTACCGGTCCCGTGCAGCGATTGCGCGAATTCGTCGGGGCGCGGCGGGGGAGCGCCATTTTCACCGGCAAGAGGGGCCACGGCCGCCGGGCGCCGAGCGCGTTGGCCCGAGGCTGGCTACAGTGAGTCTCGAGATGGCCCGAGTCACCATCACCCAACCGCGCTCCGACTGCTTGATTATCGAGCGCAGCGCCCAGTGGTCGGCGCTGCTGCCCTTCGCGCTGGTGAGCCTCGGCCTCGGCGGTGCCTTCTGGCTCGCCCGCCCCTTCGAGGGCTGGTCGCTCCTGCTCACCGTCGTCTCCGCCGTGCTCCTCCCGGTGCTCGCCGTCTTCGGGGCGCGCGCCGTGCGCCCGCGCACCACCACCCTGGTGCGCTCCCAGGGCCGCCTCCTCCTCGACGGAGAGCCCCTCGAGCTCGCCCGCGTCGAGCTCCGCGTGCGCTCCTGGCCCTTCTCCAAGGCCCCCAGAGGCTACGAGCTCTCGCTGTGGATGCTGACGCTCTCCGGCCCCGAGGATCTGCCCCTGGGCCGCTTCCCCACGCTGCTCGCCGCGTCCGCCCGCGCGGGCCAGTGCGAGGACTTCGTGCAGAAGGCCGGCGCCTCCTCCGAGCCGCACCGCGCCTGAGGTGAAAAACACGCCGGCCCCCTGGGCCACGGCTACAGTCCCGTGCCCATGGCGCGCGACGACCGCATCTCGGACCTGGTGAACCGCCTCGAGCTGCCGTTCAACAAGCTCGGCATCGACCCCTACGGCATCAGCAAGAAGCACCTGGTGGTCGCCTTCTCGGCGCTCGGCTTCCTGTACCGGAGCTACTTTCGCGTGAAGGCGGTGGGCGCCGAGCACGTGCCCGCGCGCGGCCGGGCGATGCTGGTCGGCAACCACTCCGGCGGCTACGCCATCGACGGCGCCATGGTGCTCGCCTCGATGTTGCTGGAGAAGGAGCCGCCGCGCCTCGCCCAGGGCATGGCGGAGCGGTTCATCAACGCCCTCCCCTTGGGCTCCTCCTGGTCGAACCGCACCGGGCAGTTCACCGGCTTGCCCGAGCACGCGGTGCGTCTGCTCGAGGACGATCGCCTGCTGATGGTCTTCCCCGAGGGCGCGCGCGGCACCGCCAAGCTCTTCAAGGAGCGCTACTCGCTGGTGGAGTTCGGCACCGGCTTCATGCGGCTGGCGCTCAAGACCAAGACGCCCATCGTGCCGCTCGGCTTCGTGGGCGGCGCCGACGCCGTGCCCACCGTCTACAACGAGACCCGCTTCGCCAAGCTGCTCGGGGTGCCCTACATCCCGGTGACGCCGTGGGGCGTGGCCCTGCCGCTGCCCGCCCCCTGCCAGGTGCACTACGGCCTTCCGATGCGCTTCGAGGGCAACGGCAACGAGGACGACGTGGTCATCAAGGGCTACGTCGACCAGGTGAAGGCCCGCGTGGCCGCGCTCCTCGAGGAGGCCCGCGTCGCCCGGCGAGCGCGCAAGGCGAAGGAAGGGGGTGGCGCGTGAAGGTCCTCGTCGTCGGCGTCGCCGGCTCGCTCCAGCGGCAGGTCGCGCTCAAGCTCAAGGAAGACGGCCACGAGGTCATCGGCCTCGACCGCCGCCCCTGGCACGACGCCCCCAAGGACATCACCGTGGTGCAGGCCGACCTGCGCAAGCGCGCCGCGGAGGACGTCTTCCGCACCCGCCGCCCCGACTGCGTGGTGCACATGGCCACCGTCAACGCGCTGGCCGGCAGCGCCGAGGAGCGCGCCCGCACCAACGTCGGCGGCACCCGCGCCGTCTTCGAGAACGCGGTCAAACACGGCGTGAAGCACGTCATCTTCGTCGGCCGGCACACCTACTACGGCGCCACGCCCGACTCGCCCCTCTACCACACCGAGGACGAGCCCCCGCAGGGCCAGGGCCTCTTCCCCGAGTTGGGCGATCTCATCGCCGCCGACCTCTTCGCCGCCAACACGCTCTGGCGCGAGCCGAAGCTCACCACCAGCGTGCTGCGCTTCGTCTACACGCTCGGGCCCACCCAGCAGGGCACGCTGGCGAGCTTCCTCCGCGGCAAGCGGGTGCCGCTGGTCTTGGGCTTCGATCCACTCTTCCAGTTCCTGGAGGAAGAGGACGCCGTGCGCGCCGTGACCCTCGCCGTAGAGAAGCGCCCCAAGGGCATCTTCAACGTCGCCGGGCCGAACCCCGTGCCGCTGTCGACCATCGCGCGCGAGACGGGGCGCACCGTGGTGCCGCTCCCGGAGCCTCTGCTGCGCCAGCTCTTCGGACGCTTCGGCTTCCCCAACCTCCCCAAGGGCGCCCTGGAGCACCTCAAGTACCCCATCGTGGTCGACGGCTCCGCCTTCCGCCGGGCCACCGGCTTCGAGCACGAGGTCGACGAGGTCGAGGCGCTGGTGCGCTACCGGGCGCTCTCCGCGCCGCCGCTGTTCGGGTGAGCCGCCGTTCACCCGGAGCTCGTCGAAGGGGGCCGACCTACCTGTCCCTGCGAATCGCCCGCAGGCTCGCGTTCCGCCGCGCCGCCAGCTCGCGTGCCTCCGCCGCGGCGAGGAAGTCCGTCGCGCCCGGCTCGACGCCCGCCTTCTCGCCCGGCGCCGCCGTCACCAGCTCGAGCCGGCCGACCCGCTGCGCCAGCTCCACCCGCGCCGCGGCTCGAGGGCTCACCAGCAAGGCCAGGGTGGGGGCCCGCGGCCTCCGCGTTCCTCCCTCTGGCGGGGTCACCAAGACCGGCACGTTCGTCGCCACCACCTCCAGCCGCGTCTTCCCCGCCGACGCCAAGCCGCGCGTCACGCGCACGTCGACGCGATCGCCCGAGCGCACGTCCAGCGACGCCGGCGCGAACAGGCGCACCGCCTTGAGCCGCCCGCGCGAGCGCAGCGGCACCGTCCGCGAGAGGCTGCCCAGGAGCGGATCGCCTTGCTGCAGCGGCACCGGCGCGCGCGCCCCCACCAGGCTCGCGGCGTCCAAGGGCTTGAGCAGCTCGGCGGTCACCGCCTCCGGCAGCACCTTCGAGCTGGCGAAGGCGTCGGCGTCGAGCGCGTCTCCCTCGGGCACGTCGCGCGCCGCCACCAGCACGTCCACGCCGGGCGCCGGCGCGAACGCCGCTCTGGTCGCCGCGATGCTCACCACCGCGAGCGCCAAGAGCGCCACGGCGACCGGCAGGGTCCAGCGCCTCCACTCCGGTCGCGCCGCGAAGGTGCGCACCTCCCGCTCGGTGAAGACGCGTCGCGGCGCCGGCCGCGCCGTCCGCTCCGGCGGGTCGGTGGGCGTGCCCTCGAAGCTCTCCGAGGAGCGCGCCAACAGCGCCGTCTCGCCCGCGGGCTCCATAAGCTCGCCGCTCAGCGGCGCTTCGCCCGTCACCACCGCCTCGGCGCTCCCCTCCGGCCCCATCGGCGCCTCCGCGGTGCGCTGGCCCTCCCGCGTCTCGTCCGCGCCCGGTGCCAGGGCCGCCACGGGAAAGTCGATGGTCTCGATGGTCGGGCCGGCCACGGCGGACTTCGGCGGCGCCAGCGCGGGCTGGAGCTCGGGCCCCGACGGCACCGTGTGCTCCGTGGGCTCGTTCGGCATCAGCGCCGTGGCGGTGGGGCTCGAGGTGTCCGCCACGTCGAGCGGCGAGCGCGCGCCCACCTGCGAGAGGTCCTGCCAGGTCGAGCCCGAGCCCGACTCGAAGGGCAGCTGCATCACCTCGTCGGGATCGAAGCGCAAGGACGTGAGCTGGGTCTCCAACCGGGCCAGGGCCGGCGACGGAGCGCCCTCGAAGTTCCAGACGTAACCCACGCCGCCCGGGGGCAACCCGAGCAGCCGCAAGGCCTCGGTGGCCCCGCGCTCCAGATCGGCCCGCACCTCGTGGGCGCTCGCTCCCGAGACCTGAGCGATCTCCGGTCCGGAGAGGCCCTCCACCAGGCGCAGCACCAGGCGCTCGCGCGTCGACTCCAAGAGGACCCGGAGCCGCAAGAGGTGCTGCCGCGCCACCGAGACGTCCTGCCGCCTGGAGTGCAGCTCGCTCTCGTCGAGCGCCGCGAGCTTCTGCCCCTGCCGGCGGGCGAGCGCCAGCGCCCGGGGCCCGAGCGACTCCACCGGCACCGCGTCGAGCGACTCGAGGATGCTCTCCACGAGCTTCGGCAGCGCGCGGTTGGCGAGGTGGTGCGGCGCGTGGGCGAGCAAGACGCCGTGGACGAAGGGCTCGAGGTACTCCCCGAGTCGCGCCCGCGCGTCGTCGTCGCCGGCGACGGCCGGTGCCACGTCGTCCGTCCACTTCATCGGCGGGCAGTGTACCCGCGCCAAGCGCCCGGGGCGGGTGAATCAGGCGTCGCGGGCGGCGCAGTCGACCAGGGTCGGCGACAGGACGCGCACCAGCTCCGAGGGCGCCATCGACACCAGGAAGCCGCGGCCTCCGCCGTTGATGAAGAGGCGGGGCAGGGTGGTGATGCTCCGCTCGCAGGCGACCGGCAGCGCCTTCTTGGTGCCGAAGGGCGAGGTGCCGCCGACGAGGTAGCCGGTGTGCCGTTGGGCCACCTCCGGCGCGCAGGGCTGCACCGACTTCTTCGAGAGCTGCCGGGCCAGCGCCTTGGTGGAGACCTTCTGATCGCCGTGCATGAGCACCAACAGCGGCCGCCTGGCCTCGTCCTCGAACACCAGCGTCTTCACCACCTCGTGCTCGTCGACGCCGAGCTTCGCCGAGGACACCTTGGTGCCGCCGTGCTCTTCGTACTCGTACTCGTGCACCGTGTAGGTGACCTGGCGCTCGTCGAGGAAGGCGGTGGCGGGCGTCTTGCGGCTCATCTCACTTGGTCAGGGTGCGGGTGAAGTCCGCCGCGCCGGTGTCGTCGTAGAAGGTGCCGGTGAGGGTCTTCTCGTCGGCGACGACGTAGAGGAAGCCGAGCCCGAGCGACTGAAAGCGGGCGCGGTTCTTCTGGGTGAGCCCGGTGGGCGACGAGCCGTTGCCGCTGACGACGAGCTCGGTGCCCTGGCAGGTGGGCTCGAGCCACTGCCGCGAGTGGTCGTGCCCGGCGATGTACAGGTCGGCCTTGCCGCACACCGCGGCCTCGAGGAGGTCCTTCACTCCCTGGCCGGAGACGATGGGCACCAGGCCCAAGCCGTCGTACTCGCCCGCGTTGCCGTGCGGCCCGTTGGACATCGCCGGGTGGTGACCGAAGGCGATGCGCCAGCGCGCGCGCGAGCCTGCGAGCCACGAGGCCAGGTCCGCCCGCTCGTCTTCAGCCTGGCCGTACATGGCGCGGTTGGTGTCGGCCACCACGAAGTCCACCGGGCCGAGCCCGAAGCGGTAGTGCCGCGCCGGCAGGTGCCACTTGGGGTTCACCTTGGCGTAGGCCAGCTCGTGCTCGGGCTTGTCGAACTCGTTGCCGCGCCCGTTGCCGCCGTAGTCGTGGTTGCCGAGCACGGCGAAGAAGGGCGCGTCGACCGGGGCGTAGGGCGCGACGAAGGTGCCCTGCCACTGCGGGTCCGCGGTCGAGGTCACGCCGGTGGGGTAGAAGTTGTCCCCGAGCAGCACCACGAAGTCGCAGCCCTGCTCGCGGCACAGCTTGCCCATCGCCTCGCCCACGCGCCGCTGGCCCTCGTTCGCCTTGCCCGTGTCCCCGAGCGCGACGAAGCGCACCACGCGGTCCGAGGCGCCCCCGTCGGCGGCCTGGCCTTCCCACGCCGAGGCCTTGGCCCAGCGCGCGGCATCGCCCGGCACTGCCACCGGCGCCGGCCCCGGCGCGCGGGGAGCCCCCGCGTCGACCGCTGGCGTGGAGCGGGTGCAGGCGAAGGCGCCGACCAGCGCGAGGAGGAGAGCGGGGGAGCGAATCATCGAGCGGAGAACGGTGGCGCCTAGCCTCGGCGGAACCGCGCGTCAACGATGCGCGGCGGCCGTACCCCACGTCACCCGTACACGGTCTTGGAGGAGTTCTGCCCCATGATCAGCCGGGCGCGCTTGATGCACATCAAGCACGGCCAGGTTCAGTGCAGCCGGGCGGTGATCGGCGAGCGGGTCAAAGTCGCACCCCTGGCGAAGGGTGGCCCTTTCGGTCTACGAGGGTCCTCTGGCTGAGGGTCTCAAGGGGGCCTGTCGGTTGAGGAGTTCATCGATGAGCAACACTGTTCGTATCGTCTCTGGCTCACTCATCACGCTGGCGATGGCGTGTGGTGCGCCCATCGGAGTGGGCGGCAACTTCATCGGTGGTGACGGCCCCGACGACGGCGGCGTGCTCTTCCCCGGCGCCTCCGGTGGCACCGGCGGGAGCGGCGGCAGCGCGGGCACGGGCGGTGGCGGCGCGAACGCCTTCGTCGGCGTGCCCTGCGACGTGGCGACGCTCTTGTCGACCTACTGCGTGTCCTGCCACTCGACCAACAACACCATGGGCATTCCCGCGCTGGTGACGCGCAATGACCTCTTGGCGGCCTCGCCCAGCGGCGCGAGCTACGCCGCCCGTGCGCTGGTCCGCATGCAGGACGGCACCATGCCGACCTCCGGTGGCCCGGTCCCCGCGGCGGATCAGGCGGCGCTGCAGAACTGGATCAACGCCGGCCTTCGCGACTCGACCTGCAGCCAGGCGTTCGACGCGGGCGTCGTCACCCCCATCTGCACCAGCGGCACCAACGGCACCACCGGCGAGAGCAAGGACATGAACCCGGGCCGGCCCTGCAAGGCCTGCCACGCCGTCCAGGAGCCCTTCCGCAACTACGGCTTCATGGGCACGGCGTACCCGACGCTCCACGAGCTCGATCAGTGCAACGGTTTGGCGCCGGCCAACGCGGTGGTGGAGATCCTCGACGCCAACGGCAACGCGCTGAACCCGCCGCTGAACCTCACCGTGCGCCGCCTCTCGGGCAACTTCATGAGCAACACCTGGACGACCAGCCCCTCGCCCTACCGGGCGCGGGTGAAGGTCAACGGCCAGGTGGTTTCGACCATGAACACCCCGCAGACCGATGGCGACTGCAACACCTGCCACTCGGAGACGGGCAGCAACGGCGCGCCCGGCCGCATCACCTACTGACAGCGGCGAACCGCCGCGCCGAGCCCTTGGTGGAGCAGCGCGAGCAGCTCCCCGAGGGCGCGCTCCAGTCTTCTCCGCATGGCCGCCGCGTCGGGGTGACCCTGTGCCCCGTAGCGCTGCACGTGGCGCTCGAGCGCGGCGACGTCGCAGAGCGCGCCCAGCGCGTCCTGCACCTCGGAGAAGCCCTTCACGTCTTCGCCGAGCCACTCCCGGGCGTAGCGGAGCCGGCGGAGATCGCGCCTGAGCTCGTGCGCGCGCTCCACCTGCTCCCCCACCGGCCGCTTCCGTGCGGCGCCGAGCCGCCTCACCCCGCGCCGCACCTTCTTCTCCAGCCGGGCGCGCTCACGCTTCGCGGCTCGCGAGGACGCCGGTGGGAGCGCCTCGAGGGCTTTGACGAGCGCCCTCACGCGCGGCGCCTCCCAGACGACCTTGGCCTGCCGCTGGGCCGCGGCGCGCTCCGCCTCGAGGAACGCGGAGAACGGGCCGTCCTCGGCCAGCGGACCCTCGCACAACACGTCGAGGTCTCGCAGCGGCCCCAGACCTTTCGCCAGCCAGGTGAGATCCGCGTCGAGGGCCTCGTGGCCCGAAAGCGACAGCCACACCCGCAGGCGCCGGCACGCCACCCGCGCCTGGTGCACGCCCTCTGGGTCCTTCCCGCGGCGCGCGACGGCGAGCGACCGCTCGAGGCGATCGCTCACCTTCCGCGGGCCGACCAGGCTCATCGCGCCGCTCGCGACGTGGCCGGCGGCAAGAGCGCGCGCAGGCACATCCGGCCCGGCCGGGGCTGACCCGAGACCCACGCCACCGCGCCCTTCTTGAGCTCGAACGCGCTGCCGAGCTTCGGGTCGCCGGTGACGAGCCACGCCAAGAGCGACGACAGGTGGGGCTCATGGCCCACCAGCGCCACCCCGTCGCCGTGGAGCGCGTCGAAGAGGGCCTCGCGCGGCGGACCGTCGAGCCCCTCCACCACCTCGAGCGGCGCGCCGAAGGGCGCCGCCAACAGCTCGGCCGTCTGCACCGCGCGCAACCTCGGCGAGTGCAGCACCTTCGTCACCGGCAGCTCGAGGGCGAAGAGGCCCCGCGCTACCTGGGTGAACTTCTTCGCTCCCTTCTTGGACAAAGGCCGCGCGAAGTCGTCCTCCCCGTCCTCGGCGACGGCGTGGCGAACGAGGAACAGGTCCATGGAGCCTCCTGGAGGGACGGCGTCTACAGGGGGATGTTGCCGTGCTTGCGCGGCAGGTTCTCCTGCCGCTTGTCCTTAAGCATCTCCAGGGCCTTCACCAGCTTCAGCCGCGTCTCCTCGGGGCGGATGACCTCGTCGATGTAGCCGAGCTCCGCCGCCTTGAAGGGGTTGGCGAACTTCTCGCGGTAGTCGGCCACCAGCCGCGCCTTCTCCGCCGCCGCGTCGCTCGCGCCGTCGAGCTCCTTGCGGAAGATGATGTTCACCGCGCCGTCGGGGCCCATCACCGCGATCTCCGCCGTGGGGTAGGCGTAGTTCACGTCGGCCCGAATGTGCTTCGACGCCATCACGTCGTAGGCGCCGCCGTAGGCCTTGCGGGTGATGACCGTCACCTTGGGCACCGTGGCTTCCGCGTACGCGTACAACAGCTTGGCGCCGTGCTTGATGATGCCGCTCCACTCCTGGTTGGTGCCCGGCAAGAAGCCCGGCACGTCGACGAAGGTGACCAGGGGAATGTTGAAGCAGTCGCAGAAGCGCACGAAGCGCGCGGCCTTCACCGAGGCGTCGATGTCGAGGCAGCCGGCGAGCACCGCCGGGTTGTTGCCCACGATGCCCACCGCTCGGCCGTTGATGCGCGCGAAGCCGACCACGATGTTCTTCGCGTAGTGCTCCTGCACCTCGAAGAAGTGCTTCTCGTCGACGACCAGCCGGACGATCTCCCGAATGTCGTAGGGCTTGTTGGGGTTCTGCGGCACCAGCGTGGCCAGGGCGGGCTCCACGCGGCCCGGGTCGTCGTTGGTGGCCGCGTGGGGCGGGTCCTCGGCGTTGTTCGACGGCAGGTACGAGAGCAGCTCGCGGGTGATGAGAATCGCCGCTTGCTCGCTCTCCGCCGCGAAGTGCGCCACGCCCGACTTCTGGTTGTGGGCGAGCGCGCCGCCCAGGGCTTCCTTGGAGACCTCCTCGTGCGTCACCGTCTTGATGACGTCGGGGCCGGTGATGAACATGTACGAGCTGTTCTTGGTCATCACGATGAAGTCGGTGATGGCCGGCGAGTACACCGCCCCGCCCGCGCACGGCCCCAAGATGAGGGAGATCTGCGGCACCACGCCCGAGCTGAGGGTGTTCCTCAGGAAGATGTCGGCGTAGCCGGCGAGCGACTCCACTCCTTCCTGAATGCGCGCGCCGCCGGAGTCGTTCAAGCCGACGATTGGCGCCCCCACGCGGGTGGCGAGGTCCATCACCTTGCAGATCTTCTGGGCGTAGGCGCCGGAGAGCGAGCCGCCGAACACGGTGAAGTCCTGGGCGAAGACGAAGACCTGCCGGCCGTCGATGGTGCCGTAGCCGGTCACCACGCCGTCGCCGGGAATCTTCTTGTCCGCCATGCCGAAGTCGGTGGCGCGGTGGGTGACGAACTTGTCGAGCTCGCTGAAGCTGCCCGGGTCGAGCAGCAGGTCGATGCGCTCGCGGGCGGTGAGCTTGCCGTCCTTGTGCTGCTTGTCGATGCGCTCCTGGCCACCGCCGAGCTCGGCGACCGCCTCCAGCTTCGAGAGGCGCTGGCGCAACGGGTCTCGTTCCAAGGGCTCGCTCATGAGGCGCGGCCATAGCACGAGGGCTTTTTCGTGTTGAGCGCTTGTCGGCTACGGCGTGCCCGCGTCGGTGAGCTCCGGAGAGAGGGTCCAGGTGAGCTGGCCGTGGGCGTCCTTGCCCTGGGTGTCGAGCCAGCCGGTCACCACGTCCGAGGCCAGGAGCAGGGGACCCAGCTCGGTGGAGACGGCGACCAGGGGCGAAAGCTCCGGGCTCTGCACCGCCTCGAAGAGCGGCACCTGGCCGAGCGCCCGCGCCACCAGGCGGGGTCTGAGCTCCAGCTCGGCGCCGTGCGCCTGTTTCCCCGCCGCCGGGAGCGCCTCCAGCGCCGCGGCCCGCGCCCGGTCGTCGTTGCTCACCCAGAGCACCTTGCCCTCGAGACCGGCCGTGAGCTTCCCCTCGCGGCTCTCCAGCGCCTTGGGGTCGACGGCGTCGAGCACCGCCTTCACCTTCGCCTCGTCGACGGTCTCGGCCAACAGCGCGAAGCGCACGGCGAAGAAGCGGGCCGGAGCGGTGCGCAGGCCCGACGTCACCTTCACCGCGTGGGCCACGAAGGCCAGGTTGCCGGTGAGGAAGGGAGCGAGCTTGATGGCCTGGGTCAAGAGCGCCGCGCCGCCGGGCACCCGCGGCGCCAGCGCCTGGAGCGCCTGAGGCACCTGCTCGCGGGCGACCTTCAGGCGCAGCACCAAGAGCCCGGGCGGCGCGAAGCGGGCGAAGGGCGAGCTCCCCCCGCCGGCGAGCGCGACGAGGGGGAGGCTCTTGGCGCGCGCCTCGGCGGTGAGGGCGTCGGCCTGCGCGGTGAGCGAGAGCCCCAAAGGGCTCGGCCCCGAGGGCGAGGCGAACAGCACCGGCCCAATGAGCTCGCCCACGCTCGGCGTGAAGAGGGGCTTGGGCGGCCGCTCCACCAGGCTCACCAGCGCCGGCACGTGCTTGCCGACGCTCAAGCCCCCCGCGGTGGCGGCGCAGGACTCCGGGCCCTTGCGCGCCACCACGGCCTGCACCCGCCCGAGCGCGTCCTTCGCCCCCAGCAGCGTCACCCCGCCGTCGCTCGAGGTGAACACGTCGCCGTACTTCACCAGGTGCGCGCGGGTCGCCTCGTCGAAGCGCTTCTCGTCCACCACGCGCACGCAGCTCACCTCGAGCTCGGCCCTTCGGGAGAGGGTGAGCGGGCCCTTGGGGTCGACGCCGTCGGCGAAGAGCGACTCTTCGCTGGTGACGTCGAAGCGCAAGACGGGGTGCGCGGCCTCGCGCCAGGCCGAAGGCCGCACCAGCGGCGCCTTGGCCCCGGCGCGGCTGAAGAAGGGCAAGAGCTTGGAGAGGGCGTCGAGGCGGGGCACGCTGGTGACGAGCTCCGCCTCCGGCAGGGCGCGCGGCGGCGTGGCGGCCAGGGCGGTGGCGAGGGCGAGGGCGAGCATCGCGGCCCGCGCACGCTACCCCACGGGGCGCTCGAGGAGACGGCCCCCTGCGCGTTCGGTGGCCTGATCCGGCCGGAGCGCGGCCGTCGCGCCGCCCCGGAGGCCGTCGGCGCGAGTCCGCCTCGACGCGGCGGAGGCCGGTTTTCCGGCTTCCCGTGCGTTTGGCGGTGTGGTTAACGTGCGCGCTTCGACGGGAGGTCGGCATGTCATTCAGCGCGCGTCAGGGGAAGAACGGTGGGCTCGAGGTGCACGGGCTCGAGGCCTTCATCGAGAAGAAGTTCTCGGAGCTGAAGCGAGCGCTCGGGCTCGAGCGCCCGGCGAAGAAGGCCAAGAAGGCCTCCTCGGCCGAGGCGCCGAAGGACGTCGCCGGGCAGCTCCAGAGCGCCCTCGAGGCGCACGCCAGGGGACAGGCGCTGGCCAAGGCCGGCAAGAAGAAGGATCAGCTCCTGCGCTCCCTGGTGCCGCTCTACCTCGCCCGCGGCACGGACCTGGAGGTCTCCTCGGGCGCCACCTCGAAGTTCTGGGCGCAGCACGGCGTGCGCTTCGCGGCCCCCAACGCGGCCAAGGCGCTGCGCGAGCACAAGGGCCACTCCACCCGCTCGAAGAAGGGCCCGGCCATCACTCCGCGCGGCGTGGCCTACGTCGAGGCGGCGCTGGCCGGCAAGCAGCCCCGGCGCTGAGCACCCTCAGTTGTTGAGGTTGCCGGTGCCCGAATTACCGCCGCCCGACTGGCCCGCGTAGCCGGCGCTGGTGGTGTTGTTGGAGAGGATCGACTCCACCATGAGCGGATCTTGGTCGAGCCCGCCTTCACGCCGGGGCACCATGGTGCTCGAGATGCACATCGCGCCGATGATGACGTTTTGATCGTTGTCGCGCTCCCAGTTGGCCGCGGCGGGGACGATCTCGTCGTCGTTGTCTCGCATGTAGATGTACACGTCCGGGTACTTGTCGCCGTCGAGGTCCACGAACGAGTTGGCGCCGCTCACCGACGTGGCCGTGTACTGACTGACGTAGGCGACTCCAGCGTCGGTGAGGACATCGGCGGGGAAGGTGTTGCCGGCATCGGAGTAGACGGGGTTGAACGGGTGCGGGTGGGTCGAATCGTAGGTCGTGGGCCGGGCGAGGTACCGGTCCCAGTTGGTCGTGTTGCGGCCGAAGAAGCCGCGCGCGTACTGAAGCCCCGCCTCGGCGCAGGTGGCGCGCTGCATGACCCTGGTGGTGGCGGTGGCGCGATCGCGCTGCTTGCTGACGTAGAGCATCAGCATGGCGATCATCATCGCCAGCACCATCATCAGCACCATCGCCGTCAAGAGCGCGGCACCACGCCGAGCTCGGGTTGAACGAGCGCTCATATGTTGCCCGGGGCCATGTTGGGGAGATCCACCCGCCGCCTGTAGAAGTTTCGGGAGTATCCGTCAGGCGTGGTGGACGGCGCGTGGTCTTCGACGACGACTGGCTTGTACAGCGTGCTGGTGTTCACCTCGCCTGAACTGTTCAGCACGCGCCGCACGCTCTTCGACACCACGTTGACGCGCACTGAGCGCAGGTTCGGGCGGAAGGCGTCCGACCACACCTTATCCCACCCCCCGTACACGATGTCGTTGGGGTCGCTCTGTCCCTTGCTGTCGAAGCCGAAGGCCAACTGGAGGTCCTCGATGTCGGACTGCACGAGGCGCTGGCTGGCCGCCACGTCGGTGAAAGGCACCGCCCCCGCGGCGAAGGCAGCGGCGACCTTGCCTTGGCGGGACCAGAGGGCGCTCGGCGCGGGATTCGCCGGCGTGTGGAGTTTGGCGGCATCGCCCACCAGATCGCCGGGCACACCGTTGTCGATGTTGGCGACGTAGTAGTGCACCAGCGTCACCGGGAAGACGACGTCGCCCACCTGGAAGCCGCCGCGATCGGGCGCGTTGGAGTAGCCGTTGCCCAGCTCGTCGTAGGCGCTGATTCTGGGCCAGGTGCCGGTCAAGTCGATGGTGGGATTCGACAGGAGCGCGCCCCTCACCATGTTGGTCGCCATCAGCACCGAGAACCCGGTGAAGCTGGGGCCACAGCGGAGCTCCAAGGCGCCGCCGAAGACCTTCTGCACCATCACGCCGCCACCGGTGTCGACGCAGGGGTTCCGGAGCGCGTTGCGGTGCGGAACCACCACCCACAGCTCGTCGGGGCAGACGCCCGCGGCGGGCTGCGTGCAGGCCGGGTTGTTGACGGCCATGACCGGCAAGACGCGGTGCGACGAGAGGCCCGATTGGAGGGCCACGAAGAGTCCGTCGGGCGCGCCCAGGCCGGCGCTCATCAACGACGAGGCGAGCAGGTCGCCGGCGAAGCGCGAGGCGTCGTTGTTGTTGGCGGTCTCCTCGCCCTGCCGGGTCATGTAGGCGCCCTGCAAGACCAGGGACGAGGCGATGGCCACCGCCACGATGGTGATGCCCAGCGCCATGATCACTTCGACCAGCGTCATGCCCTTCGCGATACGGCGAGTCATTGCGCGACCACCTCTCGAGCGACGATGGCCCGAGTCAGGCTGGTGCCTTTCTGGCTCACTCGAATCCAGACGGTCGCGGTGCGGAAGCCGGCGGTGGTGATGGGTCCCGGCGCGGCCGACGGCGAGCTCGGGATGATGGCGACCTCCCGGCAGAACGTGCCGTCCAAGACGGTCGCGTCGTTGCACGGGGTCGTCACCGGCAGGGTCGCCACCGGAATGGAGGAGATCTCCCCGTCGGGATTGATGTGGAAGAACTTCCCCGTGCTCAGGTCGAGGGCGTCGGTGGTGGTGGCGGTCCAAGGGTCGGCGCCCCAGGGGGCAGCGTCGACCGCCTGCGCCGCCGGGTCCGTGGCCATCGACCAATTCACCGCCGCGGCCGGGTTGTTGGTGCCGTTCGCGACCGGGTAGGTCCCCTGGCCGTAGGCGTAGTCGAGCAGCACCTTCTTGTCGGTGAGCCGCATGCGCTGCACCGTCGCCTCGACCAGCACCGATTGATACAGGTGCAGCTGTCCCGTCTTGAGGTCCTTCGACGCGGCCAAGAGGCCGCCCAGCGCCCCCACCGCGGCGACGAGGAGGATGGCCAAGGCCATCATCACCTCGACCATGGTGAAGCCCCGCCGCCGTTGCCTCGCTGTGCTGATCATGATGCGCACCATCTTCCGATTCGCCTCACCGGTCCATGAACCGACAGAGGCGCTGAGCAACGCGCGTACCATTTGCGCGATTGGCGCTGGGCGTGCAACCGGGCGGAATGGCGGAGCCTGATCCGCCGCCTCCCCGCTCCAGCTCGCGATCAGCCCCCCGACTCTTTGCAGCCTTGCAATCGTTGCGAGGTGCCGCGGGTGGGAGGAGGTGCGCGGCCTCCCACCCGAGCGACGGCGCGCAACAGCCTAGTAGCGGTACAGCTCGGGCTTGTAGGGGCCCTCGACCTTCACCCCGAGGTACTTGGCCTGGGCCGCGGTGAGGGTGGAGAGCTTGACGCCCACCTTGGCGAGGTGAAGCCGCGCCACCATCTCGTCGAGCTTCTTGGGCAGCGTGTAGACCTTGCCCTTCTCGAAGGTGAGGCCCGTGTCGAGCGCGCCCCAGAGCGCGAGCTGCGCGAGGGTCTGGTTGGTGAAGCTGTTCGACATCACGAAGCTCGGGTGACCCGACGCGCAGCCCAGGTTCACCAGGCGGCCGCGGGCGAGCAGGGTGAGGCGCTTGCCGTTCTGGAAGACGAACTGGTCGACCTGCGGCTTCACGTTCTCCTCGCGCACCTCGGGGTTCTTCTCCAGCCACGAGACCTCGATCTCGGAGTCGAAGTGACCGATGTTGGCGAGGATGGCGCCGTCCTTCATCACCTTCATGTGCTCGCCGGTGATGACGTCGACGCAGCCGGTGGCGGTGCAGAACACGTCGCCCATGGGCGCGGCCTCCTCCATGGTGACGACCTGGTAGCCCTCCATGGCGGCCTGGAGCGCGTTGATGGGGTCGATCTCGGTGATGAGCACGCGGGCGCCCATGCCGCGGGCCGACTGCGCGCAGCCCTTGCCCACGTCGCCGTAGCCGGCGACCACCACGACCTTGCCGGCGATCATCACGTCGGTGGCGCGCTTGATGCCGTCGAGGAAGCTCTCCCGGCAGCCGTAGAGGTTGTCGAACTTCGACTTGGTGACGGAGTCGTTCACGTTGATGGCGGGGCACTTGAGCTTGCCCTCGCGCGACATCTCGTAGAGGCGGTGGACGCCGGTGGTGGTCTCCTCGGAGAGGCCCTTGATGCCGTCCTTGCCCTCGAACAGCTGCGGGTACTTCTGGTGCACCCACAGGGTCAGGTCGCCGCCGTCGTCGAGCAGCATGTTGGGGCCCTTGCCGCCCTTGAACGCGGTGAGCTGCTGCTCGAGGCACCAGTCGTACTCCTCCAGGCTCTCGCCCTTCCAGGCGAAGACCGGCACGCCGGCCTTGGCGATGGCGGCGGCGGCGTGGTCCTGGGTGGAGAAGATGTTGCAGCTCGTCCAGGTCACCTCGGCGCCGAGCTCGACCAGGGTCTCGATGAGCACCGCGGTCTCGATGGTCATGTGGAGGCAGCCGGCGACGCGGGCGCCCTTGAGCGGGTGCTTGCCCTTGTACTGGGCCCGCAGGGCCATCAGGCCGGGCATCTCCTTCTCGGCGATGGAGATCTCCTTGCGGCCCCACTCCGCGAGAGAGATGTCGGCCACCTTGTAAGCGGGGAATTCGGTCTTCTGGTTCATGGGCTGCTCCTTCGGGTGTGGACTGCGAGTGGAACCGGCCTTCAGCGGCCGGAGGGGGTGACAGGTTTGAGGAAGGCCCAGGCGTGCCAGGCGAGGCGGGCGTCCGGCCCGTCGGGGTGAAAGGCGGGGGGAATGGCGACGGCGCCCTGGAAAGAGAGGCCCGCCTCGTGGGCGAGGCGGCGCACCTCGTCCTCGGAGAAGCCGAGCCAGGCGTCGCCGCTCTGGGTGCGCAGGGCGTCGTCGTGGTGGGGCAGGTAGTCGAGCACCACCAGGTGGCCGCCCTTCCTCAGCAGGCGGGCGAAGGCGTGCACGGCCTGGGCGGGGCGCGAGGCGTGGTGGAGGGTGCGGCTGGCGAAGACCAGGTCGGCGCCGCCCAGAGAGTCGACGCGCTCCACCAGCGCGGCGTCTTCGTAGCTGCCGGGGAAGAGGCTGACCTGGTGGAAGCCGCGGGCGGCGACGCGCTCGGCCACGCGGGCGAGCTGGGCCTGGCTGCGGTCGACGGCGATGACGCGCGCGTAGAGCGGGGCGAGCACGTCGAGGGAGAGGCCGTCGCCGGTGCCGACGTCGACGGCGAGGCGCTGGCCGGGGAGCAGCGGCGCCAGGGCGGCCAGGTGCGCGAGGTGCGCCGGCGAGGTGGGCTCGGTGGCGCGGGCGATGGGCGCCGCCTCGAAGTGGGCGCGGCCGTCGTGCTCGCGGGCGGCGATGACCGAGGGCACGCGCGCCAGGCTCCCGTCGGCGAGGCAGAGGCGGCGGCCTTCGGCGACCGCGTCCTTCACCACCGCGTCGGCCTCGAGCGCGCCCTGTGCGGCGTGGAGGTAGGTGCGGGTGCCGTCTTTGCGCGCGATGAGGAGCCCGGCCTCGCGCAGGGGCGACACCTTCCGGCTCATCTGCGGCTGGCTGTCGTCGAGCAGCTGCGAGAGCTCGCCCACCGAGAGCTCCTCCTCGGTGCACAACGCCAGCACCTGCAGGCGGGCGGGCTCGGCGAAGAGGCGGAACAGCTCCACGCGAGCAGAGACCCGGTGGGCCGGCTCGACCGTCGAGGCTCGCGTGCTCACGCTCACGAGGCCTGTTTATGCGTCCATGCGCAAATTCACAACGAGCGTTCGGGTGAGGCGTCGAAGTCGTTGGAATTCCACGCGAAAATACAACGCCCCACCGGGAAGACCCGGCGGGGCGTGGGACAGCGCGAACGAGCCGCGAGCTACTTCTTGGAGAGGTCGGCGGTGAGGCTGCCGCCGTTGACGTTCACGGCCTCGTTGAACTCGTACTTGCCGGAGCTGTCGGTGATGGTGCCGTTGAGGGTCATCGAGACGCTGGCGCCGGAGGTGGAGAGGTCGCTGACGTTCACCTGCTGCGAGATGTTGGCGTCGATGAAGTCGTCGAAGGCGCCCTGCACCAGCACCTTGCCGACGAACTTCTGGTCGACCTTGACGGCGGTGCCGTTGACGATGACCGACTGGGTGACGGTCCACGAGCCGTTGAACTTGGCCACGCCCTGGTCGCTCTTGGCCGCGCCGCAGTCGTTGTACTTCACGGTGAAGGACTGCTTCACGTTGGCGCCGCCGGTGGTGTCGATGGCCACGCTGAAGCCGGTCATCTCGGCGTTGCCGCCCTCGGGGCAGGAGAACTTCACGCCGCCGGAGAGGTCGATGCCGCCCGCCTGCTTGCTCGCCGGCGCGCCGGTCGCCTTGGAGGCGCCGAAGAGGGCCTCGGCCGCGCCCTGCTTGCCGCCGCCGATCTTCGCGCCGGGACCGCAGGCCACCAACCCCAGCATGCTCACCGCTGCCACGACCAGAACTCGATTCATGTGTGCTCCTCCAGTGAACCTTCTCGGGGCCCGACCCGCCCCTTCAAAGCCGGCGCATCGTCGTCAGAACGTGAGTTGCCGGCAAGCGAAAACCCGATCCATGGGACAGGGTCAGCCCCGATGAACCCGTAGTGGTGGAGGCCTACTGGGCGCCGCCCCAAGTGTATTGGCTGCCGATGTCGTGGTAGCTGACGAGGGACACCAGCGCGACCTTCTGCGGGTCTTCGCTCGCGGACTCCTCGTCAGCGGTGACGTCGCCGAGCTTGGCGCCGTCGAACTTCGCCAGGAAGAGGAACTGCTTGTCCACCGCCAGGAAGGGATCGGGGTTGGCGAGCTTGCCGTAGATCTGCAAGCCCGACTCGGTGAACGTCTCCTGGAACGTCTCTTGATGGACACGGGTATTGCCGCCGTACAGGCCCGTCGACTCGACCTGGGCGCCGATGGTCTTGTCGACGGCCTGCGTGCCGATCTGCACGTCGTACAGCGTCACTTCGACCTTGCCCTTGTGCTCCTTGGCCGCGGCCACGCGCGCGACGAAGACGACGTAACGGCCCTTGTGGGCGGCTTCCTGTTGTACCGCGCTGGTAAGGTCGAAGAGCGGCAACCGCTTGCTGTGGACGAGCTGGAGGTCGCTCTTCACATGGCCACCTCGCGCCGCGATGATCGTGGCGAGTAGCACGGAGGCGTCTGGCCGGGACTTGAGGTCGCCTGCCCAGTTGTCGAGGATGGAGTTGAGCTGCGTGAAGCCGCCGCGGTTCACACACGCACGCAGGTACGCCCAGGCCTTCTCCGGCGCCGTACGTTGCACCCCGCGCGCCGCCTGCTCGCAGTCCAGCGGCCGCTTGAACTGTCGGGCAAAGCGCTCGGGCGACGAGGTGGTGTTGAAGTTCAGCGTGTCGCCGGCCTCGAGGGCGGGACCGGCAGGCCCCGGCGCGATCGGCTTGCCGAAGGCCTCATCGGCCTTGATCTTCTCAACGCGGGACGCCGCGCACCCCGCCGCCACGAGCCCCAATGCCAGCCAACAGCCCTTCATGATGACCGAACTCCTCTCGCGCATGCCGTGCCTTCCCGCCCCTCGATTGTCCGCGGTCACGGAGTCTCCGCGGACTTCTTCTTCTCCGAGGCCATTCTCGGAAGATCCAACCGCTGGATGGCTTCGGCGAGGGACACGTAGCATCCCTTGGCGCCGGGTGCGAACCGCCCCTCGGCGTCGACGATGCCCGTCTTCCCGCCAGCGGAGCACTGCGCCGACACCTTCTTCACCCGGTCCATGCAGGCCTTGGTTCGCACGTCCTTCTCGGCGGGCTCGAGCGTCGACTCGTCGAGGCGAGACTTGCAGAGGCTGGTGGTGACCTGGACGACGAACGCCATGTTCGCCGCGGCCTGCGCCTTGGGATCGGACGACTCCGCGGGGCGGCCGTCGAAGACGCAGGTCTGGCTGGTGCGGAGCGTCTCCACCGAGCACGAGAACGTCGAGGGCGCCGACGAAGGGACCGGCGGAGCGTTCAGGGGCGTGGGCGGGACGCCGGCCTTGTAGAAGGAGTCATCGCCTGCCGCCAACACCGCCAGGAGCACGAACACCATCTTGGCCTCCCCAGAACGAGTGGCGCCGCACCTTAGTTGAAAACGCTCGGTCGCTCCACGAAGTGCTCATTCGGGCAGCTACTTGAGCACCACATCCTTGAGCTCGGCGTTCTTGTCCTTCATCGCCTTGAGGAGCTTGTCCCAGCCGCCCTCGGCGAGCAGCGGCTGCACCTGGTCGTCGCGGATGCCCTTGAGCATGGAGTCGCCGAGCACCGAGACGTCGACCACCTTCCAGCCGCCCGCGAGCTTGATGAGCTTGTACTTCACCTTGAGCTCCTGCTTCTTCATCGGGTGGTTGATCAGGATCGTGGACGGAATCTCCGCCGACTCACCGTTCACCGTGGGCTCGTCGTAGAGGATGGTGTCGAGGTTCTCGAAGTTCTTGTGGATCTTGGGGAAGGCGATCTTCCCGAACAGCTGGTGGAAGAGGTCCACGAACTCCTTCTTCTGGGCGTCGGTGGCCTTGGCCCAGGAGTCGCCGGTGAGGAACTTGCCCTGCTCCTCGCCGGCGAAGGGCTTGAGGGCGTCCTTGTACTTCTCGTAGCGGATGCCCTTCACCACGATGTTGAGGGGCTTGGTGAGCTCCTCCTTGGGGCCGGCGAAGGCCAGCGAGGACACCACGAGGAAGGCGAGGGAGAGAGTGCGCGTCATGAGGCTCCAAACGTTCGAGGTGGGTTGTGAATTCACGGGCCACACACCGCGGCGCAACCTGCCCAATCGAAGGCCCACCCACAAGGCTGTCGGCAGCGTTTGAAGCTTCCACACCTTTGGGTTAGACGCGCGCCCACCCACGCTGGAACTTCACCGAGGAACAACATGCCGAAGGACTATCTCTTCACGTCGGAGTCGGTCACCGAGGGGCACCCGGACAAGATCTGCGATCAGATCTCCGATGGCGTCGTCGACGCGCTCATCGCCAAGGACCCGCACGCTCGCGTGGCGGTGGAGACCCTGGTGAAGACGGGCATCGCGATCGTGGCCGGCGAGGTGACCACCAACGCGTGGATCGACATTCCCAAGATCGTGCGCAGCACCATCTGTCGCATCGGCTACACCGAGTCGGCGATGGGCTACGACGGCAACACCTGCGGCGTGATGGTGGCCATCGAGGGCCAGTCGCAGGACATCGCCCGCGGCGTCGACGAGAAGAGCGACAAGGAGCAGGGCGCCGGCGACCAGGGCATGATGTTCGGCTACGCGTGCAACGAGACGCCGGAGCTGATGCCGGCGCCGATCAGCTACGCCAACGCGCTCACCCGCCGGCTCGCCGATCAGCGGCGCAAGAAGCACGGCTGGATGCGCCCCGACGGCAAGTCGCAGGTGACGGTGGAGTACAAGGACGGCAAGCCGGTGCGCATCGACGCGGTGGTGGTGTCGACGCAGCACGCGGACGACGTGTCGAACAAGAAGATCCGCGACGCGGTGATGGAGGACGTCATCAAGGCGGCGCTCCCCGCGAAGCTCATCGACAAGAAGACCAAGTTCTACATCAACCCCACCGGGCGCTTCGTCATCGGCGGCCCCATGGGCGACTCGGGCGTCACCGGCCGGAAGATCATCGTCGACACCTACGGCGGCATGGGCCGTCACGGCGGCGGCGCGTTCTCGGGCAAGGACCCCTCGAAGGTCGATCGCTCGGCCGCGTACATGGGCCGCTACATCGCGAAGAACGTAGTGGCGGCGGGCCTGGCGGAGCGCTGCGAGGTGCAGGTCAGCTACGCCATCGGCGTGGCGGACCCGGTGAGCGTGATGGTGGAGACCTTCGGCACGTCGAAGGTGTCCGAGGAGCGCATCGCGCGCGCGGTGCGCGAGGTGTTCGGCCTCAAGCCCAAGCAGATCATCGAGCACCTGGACCTGCTCAAGCCCATCTACCAGCGCACGGCCGCCTACGGGCACTTCGGCCGGTCGGAGTTCAGCTGGGAGAAGACGGACAAGAAGGACGCGCTCCGCGAGGCGGTGGGTCCCTCGAAGTCCCGCGCGGCCTGAGTCGAGGACGACCGTGGCCCGCTCGACGCCCAAGAAGGCGAAGGGGCTGGCCGCGCTGGCCGCCTCGCTGGACACCCGGAAGCGGGCGCCGCCGGAGGGGACCACCCCCACGGCGGCGTTGGCGTCGAAGCTTCAGCGCGCGGTGAGCGCGGGCTCGACCGCGGGCGGCGCGTCGTGGGCGCGGCACGGCGCTGCATCGCGCGGC
>JBBIOE010000033.1:0-45414 GCA_037443525.1 Archangiaceae bacterium
CGCCCATCCGCGGCAGCGGCGTGGTGGTGCCGCCGGGCGCCCTCGCCGGACAGGCCGCGGTGACGATGAGCGTGTCGGCCGTCGCCCACGCGCCGGTGCCGCTGGCCGCCGCGCACGCCGGGGTCGCCGACGGCGACGTGAAGGTGGTCGACTTCGGGCCCTCCGGCCTCACCTTCCAGCAGCCCGTCACCGTGGTGGTCCCCGTCTCCGACGCGGTGCTGGCCGCGGGCGACGTCGAGCTCCAGACCTTCGACTTCGCCGCGGGCGCCTGGGTGCGCGTGCCGGTGACCTCGGTGGATCGCGCCAACAAGGTGGTGGCCGCCCAGGTGAGCCACTTCTCGGTGTACGCCACGGTGCCCTCGTCGCCCGTCTTCGCCCTCGCCGCCTCCACCGGCGGCCCGGCCACGGCCTGCGCCCGGTCAGTGGTGGTGCGCGCCCCCCTGGCCTGGAGCCTGCCCACCCTGCCCGCCTCGGCGGTCAACGGCTACGCCGGCACGGCCCCCACCCTCGGCGACGTTCTCGCCGGCCTGGCCGTCGGGCAGGGGCTCGCCGTCACCACCCAGCTCTCGGTGGCGCACGCCGACGGCAGCGGCGCGGTTCCGGTGATGCTCAGCACCCAGGCCGTCAAGCTGCCCAGCGGAGGCTTCGCCGTCTCGGCCTGGACGAGCCAGGGCCCGGTGCCGCTCGCGGTGCCCATCGACGTGCCGCAGCCCGACGTCGCCGCCTGGCTCGACGGGAGCCGCGTGGCGCTGGTGCTCGGCACGCTCGACGCCACCCTCGGGGCCTCGGTGACGGCCTCGGCCTCGGTGTCCCTGCTCCCCGTCGGCGCGCCGCCGGGCTTCGTGCCCGCGGCCACCAACACCCTCGGCCAGACCGAGACCCTCGTGGTGGCCGCGCTCGGCGCGCCCACCCTCCCCGACCAGGACTGCGACGGCGCCCCCGACGCCTACGACGCCCAGCCGGCCGGGACACCGCCGCCCGCGCTCGTCGCCACCCCCTCGGGCCTGGTGCACGTGCCCACCGGCGCGCCGATGGTGCTCTTGGTGACCGCGCCCGCGGGCGCGACCGTGGCCTGGGCCGCGTCGTCGCCGTCGCTCGCCGTCACCCCCGCCGCCGACGGGCGATCGGCCACCATCATGTCCAGCACCGCCGGCTTCTACGGCGTCACCGCCACGGCCACGGTGAGCGGCGCGTCGTCGACGGCGTCCTGGCAGGTGGTCGTCGACTCGCCCACCGCGGTGAACCAGCCGCCCCTGGCCAAGCTCTGGGCACCGGCGGGCAACGTGGTGCGCGTGGGCGACGTCGTGGTGCTCTCCGCGCAGGGCCTGGACCCCGAGGGCGCGGCCCTCACCTGGACGTGGAGCGCCCCGGTCGCCCTCACCGGCACCGGCAGCACCGTCTCCTTCGTGGCCGCGGCCCCGGGCGACGTGCTCGTCAGCGCCACCGCGAGCGACGGGCAGCTCAGCTCCGCCCCCGCCTTCCTCACCGTCTCGGTGCTGGCGCAGAACGCCAACCGCCCGCCGCCCGCGCCGCTGGTGACACCGCTGTCGGCGTCGGTGTCCCGCGTGGGCGCGTCGGCCACGGTGACGCTGACCGCCAGCGCGGTGGACCCCGATGGCGACCCCGTCACCTACACCTTCCTGCCCGATCCGCAGAACCCGCCCGGCGCCAGGCTCACCGTCGTCGGCGCCTCGGCCACGCTCGAGGCCTTCATGGACGGCGTCTACGCGGTGCTCGTCACCGCCGTCGACTCGCACGGCCTCTCGGGCGCGCCCACCGCGGCCAAGGTGCTGGTGGCGCCGCCCCCGCCGGCCACGCCCGTCGACGCCGACCAGGACGGCTACCCCGCCGGCCTCGACTGCGACGACACCAAGGCCTCGGTGCACCCGGGCGCGCCCGAGGTGTGCGGCGACGGCGTCGACCAGAACTGCGACGGCCAGGACACCAGCCCCCTCGACTGCGACGCCGACCTCGATCGCGTCACGCCGCGGCAGGGTGACTGCGACGACACCGACCCGGCGCGGAACCCGGGGCAGCCCGAGCGCTGCGACGGCGTGGACAACAACTGCAACGGCGCCGTCGACGAGACCTTCGCGGTGGGCGGCGCCTGCACCGCGGGCACCGGCGCCTGCGCCGCGACCGGAAATCTGGCCTGCAACGCCACCCGCACCGGCACGGCGTGCGGCGCGGTCCCCTCCGCGCCCAAGGCCGAGACCTGCAACGGCATCGACGACGACTGCAACGGCGCGGTGGACGACGTCTCCACCTCGGCGGTGGGGACGGTGAGCGCGTGCGGCTCGTGCGGCGTGACCTGCGCGGCCCCGGCCAACGCGGCGGCGGCCTGCACCGCGGGCGGCTGCGGCTACTCGTGCGCGGCGGGCTTCGTCGACGTCGACAAGAACGCCTCGAACGGCTGCGAGTGCCAGGTGAAGGGCGCCGAGGTCTGCAACGGCCTCGACGACGACTGCAACGGGCTGGTCGACGAGGGCACCGGCACCGCCTTCTACACCGGGCCGTCGGGCACGGCGGGCGTGGGCGCCTGCGCGCGGGGCCAGAGCGCCTGCGTCAGCGGCGCGCTGGTGGTGGTGCTGCCGGAGCGGCTGCCCTCGGCCGAGATCTGCGACGGCGTCGACGACGACTGCAACGGGCTCACCGACGAGGGCTTCGCGCTCGGCAGCGACGTCGCCAACTGCGGCGCCTGCGGGCGGAGCTGCGGCGCCGGCCAGTCCTGCACCAACGGCGCCTGCACGGGAGGGAGCGGCGGCGCCGACGGAGGCCTCGTGTGCGCGCCGCCCTTGGGCGTGTGCCCGTCTCCCTCCGGGCCGGCCTGCCTGAGGCTCGACGCCGACCCGATGAACTGCGGCGGCTGCGGCCAGAAGTGCGCGCCCGGCGTGGCCTGCGCGGGCGGCACCTGCCTCGCCCCGGCGGCCGACGGCGGCTCGGGCTCGGGCTCCACCGACGGCGGCGTCTCCTGCGGCGGGCTGATGACCCTGTGCCAGGGGCCCCTGGGCCCGGTGTGCACCGACCTCCAGAAGGACTCCTTCCACTGCGGGAGCTGCGCCATGGCGTGCGCTCCTGGCCAGGCCTGCCTGATGGGCCTCTGCGGCGGCGGCACCTCGTGCCCCCCGCCGCTGGTGAGCTGCGGTGGCCCCGTGGGTCCGGCCTGCAGCGACGTCACCACCGACCAGCTCAACTGCGGCAGCTGCGGCCGGCAGTGCCTGGCCACCGAGGCCTGCATGGCGGGAGCCTGCCAGCCGAAGAGCGGCGGCGGCTCGGACGGCGGGGTGGTGGTGTGCGGGAACCCGGGCCAGGTCTGCTGCGCGGGGAACAGCTGCGCGGCCGGCGCGTCGTGCCTGGGCGGCCTCTGCCAGTCGTCGGGCACCTGCGGCAACCTCGGCCAGTTCTGCTGCGCGGGCGGAGGGTGCGCGGCGGGCGGGATCTGCTTCGGCGGCGTCTGCCAGAGCGGGCCCGGCGGCGGAGACGGCGGCACGAGCTGCGCGGCTCCGCGCCTGGCGTGCCCGAGCGGGTGCGTCGACCCGAGCAGCGACCCCGCGAACTGCGGCGGCTGCGGCAAGCAGTGCCAGGCGACCGAGGCCTGCTTCGGCGGCTTCTGCAAGCCGACCGGCGGCACGAGTGACGGCGGCGCCGCGGCGTGCGGAAACCTGGGCCAGGTCTGCTGCGCGGGGAACAGCTGCGCGGCCGGCGCGTCGTGCCTGGGCGGCCTCTGCCAGTCGTCGGGCACCTGCGGCAACCTCGGCCAGCCCTGCTGCGCGGGCGGCGCATGCGCCTCGGGCGCCTGCCTCGGCAACATCTGCCAGCCAGGCCCCGCCTGCGGCGCCCTCGGCCAGCCCTGCTGCGCGGGCGGCGCGTGCACCTCGGGCGCCTGCCTCGGCGGCCTCTGCCAGACCACCCCCACGCTCCCCGACGGCGGCACCTGCGCGGCGCCCTCGATGCTCTGCCAGACGGCCACGGGCCCGGCCTGCGCCAACGTCACCACCGACGTCCTCGACTGCGGGAGCTGCGGCTACGCCTGCCCCTCGGGCTTCGCCTGCACCGGCGGCTTCTGCGCGCCGGCCGGCGACGGCGGCGTGCTCGCCTGTCCTCCCTCCACCACCGTCTGCCCGGGCGGCGCGGCGGGGCCGATGTGCACCGACACCCAGAAGGACTCCGCCAACTGCGGCGCCTGCGGCACCGCCTGCGCGGCGACCGAGGCGTGCTTCGGCGGCGTCTGCAAGCCGACGGGCGGCGCGAGTGACGGCGGCGCCGTGATGTGCGGCAACCTCGGCCAGGTCTGCTGCGCGGGGAGCTCCTGCGCGCCCGGCGCGTCGTGCCTGGGCGGCGTCTGCCAGCCCGCCGCGTGCGGGAACCTCGGGCAGCCCTGCTGCGCGGGCGGAGGGTGCGCGTCCGGCGTCTGCCTGGGCGGCGTCTGCCAGTCCGGGCCCAGCGGCGACGGCGGCCTGAGCTGCGCGGCTCCGCTTTTGGCCTGCGCCACCGGGTGCGTGGATCCGAGCCGGGACACCTTCAACTGCGGCGGCTGCGGCAAGCAGTGCATGGCGACCGAGGCCTGCATCGGCGGCGTCTGCAAGCCGGCCGGCGGCTGCGGGAGCCTGGGCCAGGTCTGCTGCGCGGGGAACGCGTGCGCCAGCGGCGCCTGCGTGGCCGGCGTCTGCCAGGCCAGCGGTCTGCCGGACGGCGGCACCTGCGCGGCGCCCTCGCTGCTCTGCCAGACGCCCGCGGGCCCGGCCTGCGCCAACGTCACCACCGACGTCCTCAACTGCGGCAGCTGCGGCTACCCGTGCCCGGCGGGCTTCGCCTGCACCGGCGGCTTCTGCGCCGCGCCGAGCGACGGCGGCGCCATCTCCTGCCCCACCTCCACCACGGCGTGCGCCGGCCCGACCGGGCCCACCTGCACCAGCACGCAGAGCGACGGGACCAACTGCGGCGCCTGCGGCACGGCCTGCGCCGCCAACGAGGCGTGCTTCGGCGGCTTCTGCAAGCCGACCGGCGGCGCCACCGACGGCGGCGCGGTGATGTGCGGCAACGTGGGCCAGGTCTGCTGCGCGGGGAACAGCTGCGCGGCCGGCGCGTCGTGTCTGGGCGGCGTCTGCCAGGCCGCCACGGCCTGCGGCAACCCCGGCCAGCCGTGCTGCGCGGGCGGCGCGTGCGCCTCGGGCGTCTGCCAGGCCGGAATCTGCCAGGCGCCTCCTCCGGATGGCGGCGTCTGCACCCCCGGCCAGAGCCAGGCCTGCTACACCGGGCCCGCCACCACGCGGAACGTCGGCGCGTGCCACGACGGCCAGCAGATGTGCATGCCGTCCTACCAGTGGGACCCCTTCTGCGGGGGCCAGGTGGGCCCGATGGCCGTCGACGTGTGCGGCAACGGCCTCGACGACAACTGCAACGGCCTGGTCGACGACGGCTGCCCGCTGGCGGTGATGCCGGGCTTCATCCACGTCCTCACCGGCGACACCTTCGTCTTCAGCGCCACCGGCGGCGTGGCCCCGGCGACCTTCTCGCTGCTGCAGTCGAACAGCGGCGGCAACGTGGGCGCGGGCGGGGTCTACACCGCGGGCGCCGACGCGGGCAGCGACGTCCTCCGCGCCACCGACGCCGACGGCGGCACCGCCCAAGCCACCGCGCAGGTCGACGCCGTGCCGCCGGTGCTCTTCACGCCCTCGGGCGGGGTGATGCAGATGGTGCCGATGATCTCCTTCACCACCGCGGTGCACTGCACGGTGACGGCGACGTGGGACGGCCAGAGCGTGATGGTGACGAACGGCACGCTGGGCACCGGCACCATTCAGACCGGGCCTCCGATGCAGGGCACGCACACCCTGGTGGGCACGGCGACCTGCGCCGGCGGCCGCACCGGCACCGCCACGGCGACGTACGTCTACGACACCACGCCGCCCCTGGCGCCGCTGATCTCCTCGCCGACGCCAGGCGCGACGGTGAATGGCCCGGTGGTGGTGGTCACCGGGAGCACCGAGCCCGGAGTGGCGGTCGACGTGCTCGAGCAGCCGTTCAGCCAGCGGGTGACGGTCAGCGCCGACGACGGCGGGGCCTTCAGCGGCCCGCTCCAGTCCGTCTCCACCGGCCAGCACCTCTTCAGCGCGCAGGCGACGGATCTCGCCGGCAACCGGAGCCCGGAGTCGGCGCGCGTGCTGGTGACGGTGGTGGGTGGCATGCCTGGCCCGCTGAGCTCGTGGCCAACGGCTCCCAGCCTGACCACCGGCCAGAGCGTGCAGCTCTACGCGACCGGCGGCACCCCGCCCTACTCCTGGTCCTCGCTGGGCGGCACCTCGGGCGGCACGGTGGCGCCCGGCGGCCTCTACTCGGCCGGAGGCGCCGCGGGCGTCGATCAACTCCGGCTCGTCGACTCGGCGGACGCGAGCGTGAGCGCGACGGTGACTGTGGCGCTGCCGCTCTCGGTGGCCATCATGCAGCCGGTGAGCGGCGCGGTGCTCCCGCAGGGCCCGCTGCAGATCGCCGTGCAGACGGCGCCCGGCGCCCAGGTGCAGCTGACCCTCGACGGGATGCCCGGGCCCATGGGGCTCACCGACCCGCTCGGGCGCTTCACCACGAGCTACCCCACCTCCGTCGGTCCCCACACGCTGGTGGTGACGGCGCGCACCCCGACGCAGACCGGCAGCGCCAGCGTCTCGTTCCAGGTCTGCAACCAGGTGGTGGACGGCGGCTGCCTGTAGCGGGCGGCCGGCGGCGCGGCGCAATCGACGTCGAGGAAGGGCGTACTCCGCGGGCCGATTCGAGCCCTCGGGTTCGCCTTCCTTCGCCGGAGACGCGCATGCGCTGGATTCCTCTGCTGTGGGTGCTGAACGCCGGGCTGGCCTTCGCCGGCGAGACGAAGCTCGAGTGCTCGCTCAAGGGCGATCCCGACGACCGCATCTCGAAGGGGAAGAGCCTCGAGGTGAGGGCCGGCGAGGTCATCAAGGACGCGATCGTCCTCGAGGGCGATCTCGTGGTGCGACGCGGCGCCT
Source organism: Archangiaceae bacterium (assembly GCA_037443525.1). GTDB lineage: Bacteria > Myxococcota > Myxococcia > Myxococcales > Myxococcaceae > JBBIOE01. The sequence continues at coordinate 6,999 of JBBIOE010000033.1, forward strand.
CGGTGAAGAGCGCGGTGGTCGTGCGCGGCACCGTCACGATCGAGGCCGGCGCGATGGTTCGAGGCAGCGTGGTCGCCCTGGGCGGCAGGGCCCGCGTCGCTCCCGGCGCCACCGTGCAGGGCAGCCGCCTGGTGCTCGACGACGGGCTGCACCTGGTCAGTGAGGACGGCGGCACCCTCGACGTGGCCATCTCCGTCGGGGGCGAGCCTTTGGGCAAGAAGATCGCGGCGGAGGTGCTGAAGGACGTCCGCGCCTGCCGGGTCGAGTGAGGGCGCCCTCAGCTCACGGCACGAACACCACCCGCCCGAAGCCCGGCGAGTACTGAATCGACGTCGCCCCGGCGCACGTCTTCAAGATGTGGCTGGCGTGCGCGAAGGCCGCGGAGCCGTCGGGGCGAACCGCCACCGCCCCGCCCTCGTAGTACCAGGCCGCGATGGCGGGCCGCGCGATGCCGCACTTGGCGAAGGCGTAGGGGTCGTACGCGGCGCTCAAGGCGTCGGTGGTGTCGATCTCCGCGGCGTGCCAGCTGGCCTCGACGAAGCAGTTCTGCTTGCAGGCGCGGGTGAGGACCTTCGAGCTGTTGTTCAACGCCAGCACCAGCGTGCCCTGCGCCTCGACCAGCGAGAGCCCCTCGGCGCCGTCGCCCACCGCCCCGAGGACGACGCCGCTCCACGACGCCGCCCGTTCCTTCTCCTTCCCCCGAGGTGCACGACACCGCCACCGGCAACACCACTGCCGCGGGTCCAAGTCGCATCGGCGGACAGTCTCAGAGCGATCTGGGCGTGTCCATCTCGGTGCCGAGCCTGCGAAGTGGGTCGACGCGCGCCCCGCGTGCGCCACGCACGCGCCACGGACACCAAGTGCGCGGCGCCGCTCCATGACCGTTCCGAAGCGCGTGGCACCTGTGCCAGTGTGGGCGGCGCATGCACCCCAGCGTCCTCGAGGTGGAATCGGGAGTCCTGCACTCCTTCGACGGCACGACCCACGACGTCCATGGGGGCGCCTACCTGCCGCCCGAGACCTACCTGGCGACGAGCGCCGAGCTCGAGCGCCTCCGCGAGCAGCAGGCCGCCGACGGCTCGCGCGCCGTGCCCGCCTTGCTCCTCGCCGGCTCGCTCTTGTGCTTCGCCGCCGGGTACTGGCTCGGGCGCCGCGGCGCCGCCGACGAGGACTGACCGACCGAGCGCAGCTAGAACTCGATCTCCACCTTCACCGGCGCCGTCTCGGGCTTGCCGACGAAGTTGGTGGGCACCAGCGTCAGCGTGGCGCGGCCGTGGAAGTCGGCCGGGTGCTTCCCCGTCGCGGTCAGCGTGAGCGCCACCTCTCCCTTGCGCTGGGCCGGCGGGGCCCCCGGAATCTGGGACGGGCCGCCCTTCGCCATGTTCCAGACCACGCCCTTTCGCTCCTGCGCCGAGGCGCTCGCGCTGGTGGTGGCCAGGGTGTCGAAACCGTAGGCGCCGGGCTTGGGGGCCTCCTTGAACGAGGCCAGGAGCTGCGCCGTGACCGGCTTGGGCGTGGGCCCGGCGCCGACGCCGAGCTGGAACTCGCCGCCCATCGCCGCGAACGTCACCTTGCAGGGCACCGTCCCCTCGAAGGCGCCGGAGATGGTGACCTTGCACGTCGTCTCGGCGGCGACGGCGGTGGAGGAGACGACCAGCACGGCGAGGAGCGTCAGGGGAGCAGCGCGCATGGCTTTGAAATGTAGCCACCCGGCAGCCGGAGGTGAACCGGAACCGCGGGGCCGCTTCGGGGCGCTCAGTCGAGCGTCGCCGTCACCCGGGCCCGCACCAGCTCGCGCAGGTCCTCCCGCGCCAGCACCCTCGGCACCTTCACCTGGGCAGGCGAGGCGCCCTGGGCCACCAACAGCGCGCGCACCTCGGCGAACGTGCCCCGCCGCACCAGGTGCAGCGCCGGGGGCCCGAGGCGCTGCGAGCGGCGGAGGATGGCGTAGCCAGGGTTCTCGGCCCCCAACGCCTCGTCGAGGATGCGCTGCGCGTCGCGCCGCGCGCTTTGCGGCGCTTCTGGGGTCAGCTCGACGAAGACCTCGTAGCGGTTCGGCCGGGACTCGAGATCGGCCCGGGTGGAGAAGTCGAGCAGCTCGACGCCGAGCTGCCGGGCGGTCTCCAGCACGGCCTCGCCCATCGCCCGCTCGGAGGTCTTCTCGCTCGCCACGTCGAGGAGCTGGCCGCGGCGGTGCGAGAACTCCACCACCGGCGCGCGCCCCTGGCGCCCCACCACCCGCACCACGTCGCCGAGGCGGTAGCGGTAGAGGCCGCTCCTGGTGGTGAGCACCAGCTCGTAGGCGCCGCCCACCTCGGCCTGCCGCAGGGTCAGCGTCGAGGGCTCGTCGGCCTCGGCCTCCTCGAGGGGGATGAGCTCGAAGTAGCAGCTCTCGGGCACCAGGGCGTAGCGCGTGCTCTCCGGCTCGAGGCTCACCCCCAGGAGCGCCTCGGTGCACGCGTAGATCGGCGAGTGAATGGGCAGCCCGCCGAGGTAGCGCCGGGTGGCGGGCTCGTAGACGCGGAAGCTGCCGCCCATGACGCCGACGATCATCTTCAGGTTCGGCCACAGCCTTCTGGCGATGCCCTCGAGGCCGGCCTCGCAGGCGGCGCGCACCTCGGCGGCCCGGGCCCGATCGGGGCGCAAGGAGAGCTGGGCGGAGAGCGCCTCGTCGAGCTCGGGGTGCTTCGCCACCCTTCCCCGCTCGAGCTCGTCGCACAGCAGCGGCCAGTCGGCCTCCAGCGTCTGGAAGAAGTCGAGCACCGAGGAGAGGAACGGCGCGGTGAGGCCCGCCAGGTTCCGGCGCGCCAGCGCGTAGAGCACGTGGAGGTGCACGGCGAGCGGCTGGTGCCGGACCCGCGTCACCGGCAGGGGTGAGGACCAGAACAGCTCGGCCACGCCCTTCATGCGGTCCATGCCGGCGGCGGTCGCGGTGCCGATGGGAATGCCGCCCTTGGACACCTGGGGCAGCGTCGAGGAGAGCATCAGCACCGCCGGGCCGGCCTCCCGCGCGGGGAAGCGCTGGGCCAGGACGCCCGCGGGCGTGAGCATCATGTGGGCGATGATCGCGCTCTGGGCGCTCTTGGTGACCGGCACCAGCTTCCCGCGCCCGGTGGTGCCCGAGGTGACGCCGAGGTACTTCACCGGCTCACGGGTCAGCACGTTCTGCTCGCCGTCGGCGATGCGGTCGACGAGGTCGCGGTAGCTCTCGAAGTCGGTGAGCGGCACCCGCCGCGCGTACTCCGCCGGGTCGTGAATGGCGCCGAAGCGGTGGCGCTGGCCGTACACGGTGTCCCGGTTCTCCTCGAGGATGCGCGCGAGCAAGGCCTCGTTGAGATCGGGCGCGTCGGCGAGCGAGGCGCGGAAGCGGTCGACCCAGACGGCGCCGGCGAAGTCCAGCGACCAGTGCAGGAGGTGACTCTTGAGCGAATCGAACATCGCAGTGCCTCGCCGCTCGAGCCCCGGCGGGACCGGCACCCTACGCCTTCTTCACGAACTCCGACTTGAGCTGCATCGCGCCGAAGCCGTCGATGCGGCAGTCGATGTTGTGATCGCCCTCCACGAGCTTGATGTTCTTCACCCGCGTGCCGACCTTGAGGGCCGACGTGGCGCCCTTGACCTTCAAGTCCTTGACGATGACCACCGAGTCGCCGTCCGCGAGCCTGGTGCCGTGGGCGTCCTTCACCACCAGCCCCTCCTCCTCGACCGCCTCGGCGGCCTGCGCCTGCGAGGGCGACCACTCGTGCGCGCACTCGGGGCACACCAGGAGCGCGCCGTCTTCGTAGGTGAGGGTCGACTTGCACTTCGGGCAGGGAGGGAGCTCGCTCATGAAACGCTCGGGGAGATAGTGAGGGCGCCGCTGTAGCAGCCGCGCCCAGCGCTGTCGCGCGCGAAGCTCCCCGAACGGCGTGACGCGACGCTTTAGAACTCGATCTCCACCCTCACCGGCACCGCGTCGGCCTTGCCCACGGCGTTGGTCGGCACGAGCGTCAAGATCGCGCGGCCGTGGAAGTCCCCCGGGCGCCTCCCGGTCGCGGTCAGCTTCAGCACCACCTTGCCCTGGCGCAGCACCGGCGGGGTCCCCGCAATTCTGGAGGGCCCGCCCTTCGCCAGCGCCCAGACGAGGCCCTGGCGCTCCTGCGCCGAGGCGCTCCCGCTGACGCGGGCCAAGGCGTCGAACCCGTACGCGCCGGGCCTGGGCGCCTCTCGGAAGTCGGCCAAGAGGTTGGCGGTGACCGGCTTCCCGGTGGCGCCGGCGCCGATGCCCAGGTGGTACTCGTCGCCGACGGCCGCGAACGTCACCCTGCAGGGCACCGAGCCCTTGAAGGCGCCGGAGATGGTGACCTTGCACCGCCCTTCGTCGGCGATGGCCGGCGCGGAGAGGAGCAGCATCGAGACGAGGCTGAGGATCGAGGTGCGCATGGCTGGACCCGACTCGGTGCTTCCAGTTGCAAGCGAGCCGCCACGTACCCAGGGCGCGCCCCGTCCCCCCGCGCAGCTCTTGCGGTCGCGACGCTACGGCGCCGACGCGCGGGCCGTGTGCCCGACGAGATCGCTCACCACGACGCTGACCGGCCCGGCCGCGGGGACGTCGACGGTCGAGGTGGAGTCGCGCCGCGCGTCTCCGGTGGGCGGCGAGAGCCTGACGACCTTCTCCTGGCCGCCCGAGGTCACCACCAACGAGCCCAGGCCCACGTCGTCGTGGGTCGTCACCGTCGCGACGCGGCCGCCGGAGCCAGGGCGCACGGCGAGTCGCACCGTGGGCGGCGTCCGGTCGTTCACGTCCGTCGCGAGCCTGTGGAGCGCGTCCCCCCAGCGCAGCGACTCGGTCGCCGCGCCGCGAGCCCCGCCGCCCGCGCCGCTCGCGGGCGGCACCGGGAGCTTCAGGTGCGCGACGTCGTTGAAGGTCCGCAGCACCGTCGCGCCCCGGTGATTGTCGGGGGTGAGATCGATGGCGCGGACTCCGGGAACGACTGGCAAGCCGCTGCAGTCGAGATCCTCGGGCCGATTCAGCCGGAACCACGGCGTCGAGTCGCTGCTGCAGTAGTGCTTGAGGAGCGGCTCGACGGGCATCACGAGCCGCACCCCCACGGCCTCGTCGAGGTGCGCCTCGTCGACGGAGTTCGTGGGCGTCGGCTCCGTCGCCGAATACGTGTAGCGCGCCTGCAGGTCCCCGGCCCTCCGCAAGCCGGCGAGCTGGTACAGGTAGTTCATCACCGAGAGGTAGTTCGGCTTGTAGTTGTCGCGCACGTCGCCGCCGTGGAGCAGGCCGAGGCTGTGGCCGAGCTCGTGGAGGAAGGTGCCCAGGCGGTGGGGGCTCGAAGAGGCGGTGCCCGACACGAAGTCGGAGACGACGAAGCCGCTGGTGTAGACGCCCCAGTTCTGCCCGGTGAAGCAGTCGTCCGAGGCGCCGAGGTACTTCACCACCGCGACGTAGCGGAACACCCGCGCGCGGATCGGGTCGAGGCGCCGCGCCATCAGCTCGCGGAACGGCGCGGGCTCCAGGTCGACGTCGGAGGTATCGGGCGGGCACCCCGCGGTGCCGGGATAGGCGCTGAAGTGCTCCGGCAGCGACGCGTGCGCCGGGTCGCCGCGGGCGAGCGCGCCCCAGGTACGGCCGGAGCGGAGGTCCAGCTTCGAGTTGGGGCCGGCGTCGAGGTGCAGCGCGATGCCAGGGTGGCCGTCGGGGTTCGAGACGGGGAGGTCGGCCAGGGCCACCATGAACGCGCTCAGCTCCTCGGTGGTGTAGGCCGTCTCGGCCGTCGCGTCGATCTGCACGAAGAGGTCCTTGTGGTCGGGGTTGGCGCCCATCGCCGGGAGGTCGAGCACCTGCCCGCCGGCGCGCAAGCCCCCGAGCTCCCACTCGTCGAAGAGCCCGTCGTCGTCCGTGTCCACCATCGGCGCGAAGAGGAGCGGCACGCGGGGAAAGACGCCCGCGCAGGTGTGCGTCGCGTCCTCCGGCACCGGGCAGGGCTCGCGCGTCGGCTCGAGGATGAGGAACGTGTCCCCCTCCGGCGGCAGGAGCCCGACCTGGGCGCGATCGGCGGCGACGGCCGCGGCGCGGTCCGCGAAGTAGCCGTGATGGTGCACCGGCTGGAACGGGCAGTCGCTCGCCGGCGCCGACCCCAGCCCGGCCGGGCCGATGGGGTACTCGCGGGTGTTGAGGGTGAGGTCGAAGGTGCCGTCGGGACGCCGCGTCATCGTGAGGAACGGCGAGCCCGCGGGCAGCACGGCCGGCCCCGGGCAGGGCACCGCGCGCCGGTAGTTGGCCCACAGGTCGGTGGGCTCGTGCAGGACGCCCGAGTAGCCGGTCGGCGTGCGCGTGACGTCGAGGGTGACGACGCGGCCGGTCGAGCTGGCGAGGGACCAGAGGACCGGCGCCGCGCGCGCGGACGTCGAGGCAAGCAGCGTGGCGGTCAGGAGGAGGAGCGCTCGTCGCATGAACGCCGGGTGTAGCGCCATCGCACCGAGAAGGCGACGCGGCCCCGGCGGTCAGGGCCCGCGCGGGCACGGTTTCATCGTTCATCAGACCACCTGCTGATTCGGCCAGACCGGAGCTTCGAAACTACTTCTCCGCCTCGTGGCCCTGCGGTACTTCACGGCCATGGCGACTCTCGTGGGGGGAGGCGTTCGGACTCTCTCTCCCCGCGGGGCGGCGTCGCGCCACGCGCACTGGTGGGACGTGGTGGGCGAGTTCTGGAGCGCCCTGCGCCGGAAGCACACCTTCAGCCCGCTGGAGAACCCGTACTTCCTCTTCGGGCTCGGCTGGGGCACCTGCCTGCCGGTGGCCCTGGTGGCCTTTCACCTCTGGGAGGAGGCGCACCCCTTCCACGCGCACCTCTCGTGGCCTGATCTCTTCCGGGCCGACGTGGGCGCGCTCATCCTCCTGCCGCCGGTGCTGTTCGCGATCGTGTTCGGCGCGCTGGGCACGGTGCGCCACGACAAGCACGAGCTGACCGCGCGCACCATTCGGGTGCTGGACAGCGAGGTGTCGGCGCGCTCGAGCCAGCTCGCCGAGGCGTACACCCAGACGGTGCTGGCGCTCTCCCAGGCCATCGAGGCCAAGGACCCGTACACCCGCGGCCACTGCTTCCGGGTGTGGGAGTTCGCCGAGCGGGTGGCGACGCACCTGGGCCTCGCGAACGGGGAGCTGCGCACGCTCGAGCACGCCGCGTTCCTCCACGACGTGGGCAAGATTCACATCCCCGGGCGCATCCTCAACAAGCCGGGGCCGCTGACCGGGGAGGAGCTGGAGCTGGTGAAGCTCCACCCGGTGTACAGCGCGCGCATCGTCGCGCCCATCGCCCAGTTCAAGGAGGTCGCCTATCTGGTGCGGCACCACCACGAGCGCAGCGACGGCTCCGGCTACCCCGACGGCCTCGCTGGGGAGCAGCTCTCGCTGTCCCTGCGCATCCTCATCGCCGCCGACGCGATGGACGCGATGACCTCCGATCGCCCGTACCGCAAGGGGCTCCCCCTCCCCGTCGCGCTGGAGGAGCTGAAGCGCTGCTCCGGCCTGGCCTTCGATCCGGCGCGGGTGCCGCGGTCGACGGAGCGCTGTCTCCAGTTCGATCCCACCGTGGTGCAGGCGATGATCGACGCGCTCGCCACGCGGCCGGTGGCGGGGGCGCCGGTCCTGGTGCCCACCCGCGAGGACGTGCAGATCGCCGATTACGTCGCGCGCACCAGCGACTTTGACCGGCCGTCTCCACCCAGGCGCCCAGAGCTCAGGCCGCGGCCGAACTGCTGGGACGCCGTCGGGTGCGGCCGGGGCCCCGGGGGCGCGCGCGTGGTCGAGCTGGGCGCTTGCCCCGTGAGCGCCGCTCACGCCGCCGATGGCCTCAACGGCGGACACAACGGCGGGCGCATCTGCTGGGCGGTCGCGGCCGTGAATTGCACCGCCTGCACCGCGCAGCCCAATGGAGGCGGGCCCGGGCACTGCGTCGAGTGCGCCTTCTTCCACCAGGTCAGAGGCGAGGAGGGGCTGGTCGACTTTCAGCTCCTGACGCCCTCGCTCCGCGGCGACTGAGCCGGGAGGGACGCACCGGGTTGGGGTAGAACGTTCGCCCATGGAGGTGAGACCCGACGCCATCGTCGTCTCCGACCGCTGGCTCGGGGTGTTCGGCGTCATCATCATGGTCGCCGGCGGGGTGATGCTCGCGCGCTCGAGCTACGTCGTGGCCACCTGGGAGCAGGGCGAGGCCACCGTCCTCTGGTGCAAGACGGACTCGACCAGCCAGCGCGGGTCGACCCACGCGCTCGAGTACCTGGTGAAGACGGCCGAGGGGCGAAAGGTGCGGGTGCGCCGCGAGCTCCAGTTCGGAGAGTGCCCCACCGAGACGACCTCCTCGGTGCGCTTCCCCCCGGGCGAGCCCGAGGAGGCGCACCTGGGCGACCAGATGACGGCGATGCTGGTCGCCCCCTTCATCATCCTGGGAGGCATCGTCCTGATGCTCATCGGGGCGCAGCGCTCGCGAGCGACTGAAGTCGGTGGCCGCGCTCGGAGAACCACCCGCTCGGTCTGAGCTCGTGGGCTTGGCGATCCCGAAATTCTCGCGGGGGACGAGGCGTCGATCAGGCGCGGTGGAAGGCGGCGGCGTGTCCGTGCTCGGCGGCGCGCGCGAGGAGCTCGGGCGTCAGGCCCGGCAGCTTCGTCGCGCGCTCCCATTCTTGCCGGGTGGTGACCGCGGAGAGCAGCGTGTTGTCGGCGCAGAGGGTGGCGCGCACTCCGGCCTGGAGCCAGCGTGGCAGCGGGTGGGCGTCGAAGGTGGAGATGACGCCGGTATGAACGTTCGAGGTGGGGCAGGCCTCGACGACCACGTCGCGGCGGAGGACGAGGTCGAGGACGGACGAATCTTCGAGGAGCGTGGTGCCGTGGCCGATGCGCTGGGCGCCGAGGATCTCGATGGCGACGCGGATCTCCTCGGGCGCGCGGCCCTCGGCGGCGTGGACGGTGCGGCCGAGACCTGCGCGCGCGGCGCGGGCGAAGGGGCGCTGGTAGTCGGCGAGGCGGAAGGCGTGCGCGGGAGTGGGCCCGCCGGCGAGATCGAGGCCCACCACGCCCCGGCGCGGGAGGGCGAGGTCCACCAGCGCGTCGAGCACGTCGGGGGACTCTCCGTAGAGCCCGCAGAGGATGATCCCGGCGCGACCAGCGGCGCCTTCGAGGGCGGCGTCGACGATGGAGGCGAGGGGCGCGCCCCGATGGAGCTGCGGCGCGAAGCGGATCTCCAGGGTGGAGACGCCGCTCGCGTGAGCGTCTTCGCAGATCTCGCTGGCGACGCGGGCGACGGCGTCGGGGGTCTGCAAGAGAGACAGCGTGAAGTCGAAGCGCTCGAGCGCCGCGGCGAGGCCCATGCCGGGGGTGAACGGGAGAGCGGACGGGACGGCGAGGCCGAGCTTCGCGGCGAGCTCCGTCACCGTGGAGGAGCGCAGGGAGCCGTCGAGGTGCAGGTGCAGCTCGGGGAGAAGGCGCATGGCGCCAGACTACCGCGGCCCGATGCCTTCCCGCTCAGGGCTTCAAGACGAGGTCGTAGGCCTGCTGGTCGGCCGGCATCGCACCGGTCGCCGGCGCCGCCTGGGTGCCGTAGGCGAGCTTGAGCTCGCGCACCTGGCGGAGGAGCGACGTCGACTCGAGCGTCTTCACCACGGTGTTCCGCTCGCCGTCGGTGTTGGCCTCGACCGCGTGGTTGAGGAAGCCCTGCTCCGGCCGGTTCGGGTCGAGCTTGATGCCGGTGTCGCGGCTCGCGGCGATGGCCCAGACGTGCTGCCCCTGCGCGTCGACCTTGCCGGTGTCGAAGATGCGCAGGTGGTCGCGCCCGCCCAGCGGGTTGTTGTTCATCTCGAAGGACGCCAGGTTCGGCTGGCCGTCGAGGGTCTGCCTCGAGACCGGCATCGAGGCGATAGTCTGCGTGGTCGGGTCGGCGATGTCGTGGTTGACGTGCTGGCCGGTGAGCTTGTCCCAGGCGCCCTCGACGCCGTCCAACAGGGCGTTGGCGGCGACGACCGCCTCGTGCACCGGCACCGCCTCCACGAAGGCGGCGTTGTTCTGCTTGTTGTTCTGCGCGGCCTCGGTCCAGCCCGCCTTGGAGAGCGCCGCCTTGAGCTGCTCGAGGGAGCCGTGGGCGTAGATGTTGACCGGATCCGAGCGCACGCCGTGGGCGTCGACGGTCCACTGGCCGGTGGTGGGCGGCACCCACAGCGGCGACTTGGGCGCGGCCGGCTTCGGCGCCGCGGCGGCCTGAGGCCGGAGCGTGGTCGCGGGAGCGGTGCGGCGTGCCTTCGGCGTCCACCCGGACTGGATCGCGGTGGTGGCGGGGCTGGTGTGGTGAGCAGGCGCTTCCCGGAGAGGACGCGCGGAGGCGGGACCCTTGCTGCCGATCTTCATGCTCCAAAGGGACCCTCACGGCGCTCTGCTGAACACGTCGCGGGGAGAAGAAGTCGGTTTCTCCGGTCGACACATTCGGCGGCGCTCGAGCGCGAGGTCGAACCCCGTGGTGGGACCGCCGATGGGGCCGAGGAGCGCGCCGTTCGACAACGGTGCCCGGCTGGGGGAGGTTCCGGCCCGTGAACGACCGAGCCCACGAGTCCGCGCTGGATGCAGTGCCCCCAAGCTGGTTGTTGGCGACGGCGCTGCTTGCCCTCGCTGGCTGTGGCGTGACGGCGGACTCGTTCTGCGCGAGCTACGTCGACGCGCTCGACGCGCGCTCGTATCGGTGCGCGGGCGGCGCGGCGCACCTGTACCAGCCCCTCTTCAAGCGCCTCGACACCTGCGGCGACTACCAGCGGGCGATCGCCGCCAAGACGGCGCTGTTCGACGCGACGAAGGCGAAGGCCTGCCTCGACGCGCTGGACAAGGGAGCGTGCGAGAGCACCTCCGCGACGCCCATCGAGTGCAAGGAAGCGTTCCTCGGCGCCGGAGCGGTGGGCGCGCCCTGCCACGCGACCTTCGAGTGCGGCACCGCGATGACGTGCGACTCGGTGTTCGGGAGTCCGTGCCCCGGGCAGTGCCGGGCGATGGCGATGCTCGGGCAGGACTGCTCGGGCACCACGCTGTGCGCGGCGGGGCTGAGCTGCGACACGACGAAGAGCCCGCTGGTCTGCGTGGCGCAGGCGGGCCTGGGCGAAGCCTGCCGCGGGTCGACGGGAAAGGAGTGCGCCTTGCCGCTCTTCTGCGCGGCCGACGGGAAGTGCAGCGCGCTGAAGACGTCGGGCGCGTGTGGGTCGGAGGCGGAGTGCGCTCCGGCGTATCGCTGCGCCGGCTCGCCGAAGGCCTGCGTGGCGCGGAAGAAGAAGGGCGAGGCGTGCGTGGATGGGCAGCGCGAGTGCCAGCTCGGGCTCGCGTGTAGCGGAGGGACGTGCGTGGAGCAGGGGCAGCTCGGCTCGACGTGCAGCGAGGGGAACGCGAACACCGATGGCGTCGATTGCCTCGATGGCTATTGCGACTCGGCGACGCACAAGTGCACCGCGTTCAAGGCGCCCGGCGCGGCCTGCACGCCGTTCAGCTTCGAGTGCGGGGTGGCGCTGTGCCCGAGCAGCGGGACGTGCCCGGTGAACGGCGGCGTGTGTCACGTGCCGTGAGGAGCGGGCGGAGAGCCATCTCCATCTCCGGCAGGTCATCGAGCAGCGCCATCACGTCGTCGCCACCAACAACTCCTCCGCGCTGGACGGCCGCAGGCCATCCGTCCTTCCTGCGAAGTACCGCTCCGCCAGCTGGGCCGAGGACACGTGCTGGACCTCTCGAAAGCCGGCTTCCCGGGCCAGCGCGATGAGCTCCTGCGGCGCGTAGAGGCTGATGAAGGGCGTGCCGGCGGCGCGCGCGTGCCGCTCCGTCGCCTCGAGGGAGGGCTGCTCCTCCGCGTCGACGAGCTCCAGCGGCAGCATGAAGGTCATCGCCACCGCGGAGCCCGGGACGAGGTACGCGAGCCGGTACAGCGCCGCCTCGTTCGCATCGTGGGTCAGGTACATGCTCAGGCCCATCGAGGCAACCACCGCCGGCTGCCCCTCGTCGAACCCGGCGTTCACCAACTCGTCCCACCAGGAGCCGTCCTGGAAGTCGACCGGCACGAGCCGCAACCAGGGGGGAATGCTGAAGCCGAGCTCGAGCAGGCGCTGCCGCTTCCACGCCTGGGGACCAGGCCGATCCACCTCGAACACCCGCAGGCCCGACGCGTCGTTGGCCCTGCGCTGGGCGAAGGTGTCCAGGCCTGCGCCGAGAATCACGTACTGGTGAACCCCCTGCGCTGCCCGCGCCGCGACCAGGTCCTCGATGAAGCGCGCCCGCGCCACGATCGAGGCCCGCGACCGGCGCGTGGCGCCCGGGTCCATGTCCGGCCGGCGGCGCCACTCCTCGCCCGGGGCCACCAGCCGCAAGCCAAGCTCGTCTTCGAGCACGTGCGGGAGCGGATCGACCTGAGCGTGCATCGCTCGCCACAGCGCGACCCGCACCGCCGTGTCGTCTCCCGCCGCTCGCTCGTTCCTCATGACTGGGCCTCGTTTCGGGAAGGGTTGCCTCGTTCGGCTACGCCGCTCCCATAGCCCCCACCCGCTCGGCCCGCCGCCGAAACTCCCTCGGCCCTTCTCACCTCAGGTCAAGGCGCCCCGCAGCACGCGAGCGAACGGACAATGGCGCAGTCGTTGGTGGTGGTGATGCTTCCGGTGGCGCTGATGGACCGGCCCGATCCACCCGCCAGGCCATAGGTCCAGTTGGAGCAGTGTTGTCCCAGGTAGTCGTGGTCGCGCGGGTTGATCCCGAGGCTCGTGCCGGACGGGAACACGGTGTCGTCGACCCACGCCAGGTCCACCGGCGGCGGAGTGGGCACCCCCGCGAACTGGTACTCGCGTTCGCTGCAGAGGTGTGAGCCGGGAAACTCGGCGGTGCACTTCATGTTGGCACCCACCAGTCCCCCGAGGTTGCCGGTCGAGGTGAGCGCCGTGTAGCCGCGGAAGATGGCCGCGTTCGACCGGCAGCAGGCGATGGAGTGAGCGACGGCGCAGTCGGCGGCGGTGGTGACGCTTCCGGTGGTGCTGATGAATCTGGCCGTTCCACCCGCCAGGCCATACGTCCAGTTCGAGCAGTGTTGTCCGAGGTAGTCGTGGTCGCGCGGGCTCACCCCGGCGGACGAGCCCGAGGGGAAGAGCGTGTCGTCGGCCCAGGCGCCGGTGCCAGGAGGCGGCGTCGCCACGCCCGCGTACTGGAACTCGCGCTCGGTGCACAGGTGCGAGCCGGCGAACTCGGTGTGGCACTTCGCGTTCGCACCCACCAGGCCGCCGAGATTCCCGGCGTAGGTGCCGGCGGTGTAGCCGGCGAAGGTGAACCCGTCCTCCCACGAGAGTGGAAGCGCGCCACCGCCACCGGAGACCGGCGCCCCCGGAGGGCCCACCGCGCCCGGCGCGCCATTGCACGCGTAGGAGGTCACCGTCCCGACGTCGAGCTTCGTCCCGCCGTAGGGACAGGCGCCGCTGCCGGCGGGAAGAATCGTGGCGACGACGGACACTCCCGGCGCGCCCTGGGGACCGGCGGCTCCAATCGCGCCTGCAGGTCCCTGCGGCCCTGCTGCCCCCGTCGGCCCCGCCGGACCCGCGAGCCCCTGAAGCCCCTGAAGCCCCTGAGTTCCCGCCGCACCCGTGGGCCCTGTGGGACCGGCCGGTCCGACCGCACCGGTGGCGCCCATCGGGCCGGTAGCCCCGGTCGCGCCCGCGGGACCCGCCGCGCCGGCCGGTCCGGGGATGCCGTTGCAGACGTAGAGCGGCTGGCCGCCGGGCAGCGACACCGTCACCCCGCCGGAGGGGCAGACGATCCCGCCGTCGAGCTTCGACAACTGCACGGAAGCGCCGGGCACTCCGTTCGGACCGGTGGCGCCCGTCGGGCCCACCGCGCCCATCGGCCCCGGCGCGCCGTTGCAGATCGCCTGCGAGCCGCCGTCGGACACCGAGACGATCACCCCTCCGCCCGGGCACTCCGCGTTCGGCGCCAGCGGCGCGATCGTCAGCGTCCCGCCCACCGCCCCCTGGGGTCCGCGTTCGCCCGTCGCGCCCGTCGCGCCGTCAGCTCCCGCGGGACCGGCGGGGCCGGGGGGACCTTCCTTCACCGGGCTCTGCGAGGTGCAGCCGACGAGAGCCAAGAGAGCCACGGAGACGAGAACAGAGCGCATCACGATGAGAACACCTCAGCCACCCGTCGGGTGTAGGGGAAGATCAGAGCTTGGCAGCTCGGGACTTCTGCGTAGCTCTCGTGCGTGGCCGAGCAAGGCGCCCTTCACTCCACCAACTTCGGCAGCCGCTCGAAGAGCTCCCTCCAGGGGACCACCGACACCGAGTCGAGCTGCCGCGCCCGCTCGATGGGCCCGACCGCGAACGCGGGCACGCGCGGGTGATCCTCGAGAAACAGCCGGAGTCCGCGCAGGTCGCGCAGCTCTCGCTCCGACGACTTGATCTCCACCGCCGCGAGGATTGAGGAGCCCCTGCACAGCAGCAGATCGACCTCCGCCCCGAGATGGGTTCTCCAGAAGCGAAGGTCGACGCCGGCGCAGAGGTAGCTCAGGCTCGCCTGGAGCTGCGTCACGATGAACTGCTCGAAGCGCCGCCCTCTCGTCTCGGGTCCGAGGGAGCCGTGAAGCTGCCCGGCGAGGGCGTTCGTCACTCCGGGATCGAAGAGGTAGTACCGCGGGTGCGCCACCAGCCGCCGCCGGGCGCTCTTCAGATACGGATCCACTCGCAGGGCCACGAAGGTGTCTTCGAGGATCTCGTAGTAGCTCTGCGCGGTCTTCACCGACACACCGCACTCCCGCGCGACGGTGCTGAAGTTCACGATCGCGCCGTCATCCGCCGCGGCGATGTCGAGGAACCGGGTGAACGGCGCGATGGCGCGCACGACTCCCTCGGCCTGGATCTCCTCGCGAAGGTACGTGTCGACATAGCTCGCGAGGAACTCTCGCTCCTCGGCGACCGTGAGCTCGTTCGCCCACAGGTATGGCAACACCCCGACGCGCAGCGCACGTTCGAGGTCGAAGCTCGAGCCGAGCTCCGATGCGAGCAGGGGGAAGAGGTGGCGCATCCGCGCCCGACCACCCAACAAGTTGGCGCCACCGCGCCGGAGCTTGCGCCCACTCGATCCGGTCAGGAGGAACCTCAACCCCTTCGCCTCGATGAGGTCGTGCGCCTCGTTGAGCAGCCCGGGAATCCGTTGCACCTCGTCGACGACGATCAGCGCCTGAGGGTGCGCGGCCACGTGCGCCAGGACTTCCTGCCGGAACAGCCCCGGGTCGCGCGCGTGAGCGAAGTACGTCCGCTCCGGGAGGAGGTTCAAATAGAAGTCCTGCTCGCTCATCCAGGAATGGACCAGCGTGCTCTTGCCCACCTGCCGCGGCCCGAACAGGAACGAGCTGCCTCGCGAGGGGAACTGGAGATCCCTGGAGTACACTCCAGGAAAGTAATACAAATTTGGAGTTCGCTCCACGGAACGCTCCTTCCCTCAATCGTCCGTTGCCCCGCCCTCCCCCCGGGCGTTACCGTGGCGCATTGCGTCACACCCGCGCCACCGCCCGAGTCATTTCATGAGCTTCCCTCCGCGCCACGGTCTCTACGAGCCCTCCACCGAGCACGACGCGTGCGGCACGGGGTTCGTCGCCCACCTGCGCGGCGAGAAGTCGCGCGCCATCGTCGAGCAGGCCCTCGAGGTCCTCCACCGCATGAAGCACCGCGGAGCGGCCGGAGCCGATCCCGAGACCGGCGACGGCGCGGGCATTCTCCTCCAGGTCCCGCACCGCTTCTTCAAGCGCGAGGGCCAGCGCCTCGGCCTGGAGATGCCGCGCCGCCGCCACTACGGCGTGGCCCAGTGCTTCCTCCCCGCCGACGAGGGCGCCCGAAAGGCGTGCCAGAGCCTGCTCGAGGCCGTGGTGGAGGAAGAGGGCCAGCGCGTCCTCGGCTGGCGTGACGTCCCGGTCGACGCGTCCGCCATCGGCACCGTCGCGCGCACCACCCTGCCCGTGATGCGGCAGCTCCTCATCGCGCGCCGCCGCGTCGTCCCCAGCGCCTTCGAGCGGAAGCTCTTCGTCATCCGCAAGGTCGCCGAGAACCGCATCCGCGAGAAGGGGCTCGATCCCTCCGGCCGCTTCCACGTCGCCTCCTGCTCGGCGGAGACCATCGTCTACAAAGGCCTGCTGCTCCCCAAGCAGCTCGTCGGCTTCTACCCCGATCTCTCCGACCCCGATCTCGTCAGCGCCATCGCGGTGGTCCACTCGCGCTTCTCCACCAACACCTTCCCCACCTGGGATCTCGCGCAGCCCTTCCGGTACATCGCGCACAACGGCGAGATCAACACCCTGCAGGGCAACCGGAACTGGATGAGCTCCCGGCGCAGCCTGCTCCAGTCGGCCAAGTTCTTCGGCTCCCTCGATCGCCTGCAGCCCTTCATCGTGCCCGGCGGGAGCGACTCCGCCCAGTTCGACAACATGCTCGAGCTGCTGGTGCTCGGCGGGCGCAGCCTCCCCCACGCGATGATGATGATGATCCCCGAGGCGTGGAACGTCGCGCAGATGGACGAGCAGCGGCGCGCCTTCTACCGCTACTCCTCCTCGCTGATGGAGCCGTGGGACGGCCCCGCCGCCATCGTCTTCACCGACGGCAGCCTGGTGGGCGCCACCTTGGACCGCAACGGCCTGAGGCCCGCGCGCTACGTCGTCACCGAGGACGATCGCGTCATCCTCGCCTCCGAGTCCGGCGTGCTCGACGTGCCCCCCGCGCAGGTGAAGAAGAAGGGCCGCCTCCAGCCCGGCCGCATGTTCCTCGTCGACACCCAGGAAGGCCGCCTCCTCGAGGACGACGAGGTGAAGGACGAGATCGCCCGCCGCTGGCCGTACCAGAAGTGGCTCGAGCGCAACGTCTCCACCTTCGACGAGCTCGCCGACGTCCCCGCGCCGCCGCCGCTCGAGGGCGAGGCGCTCTCCCGCGCCCAGCGCGCCTTCGGGTGGACCGACGAAGACCTGCGCCTGCTCCTCACGCCCATGGCCGACACCGGCAAGGAGCCGGTCGGCTCGATGGGCAACGACGCGCCCCTGGCGGTGCTCTCCGATCGCGCGCCGAGCCTGTTCGACTACTTCCACCAGCTCTTCGCCCAGGTGACGAACCCGCCCATCGACTCGTTGCGCGAGTCCTTGGTGATGTCGCTCGGCACCTCGCTCGGCCCCGACGGCAACACCTTCGAGGAGACGCCGGAGCAGTGCCACCAGCTCACCCTCCCCGGCCCCATCCTCACCAACGCCCAGCTCGCCCGCGTGCTCGGCATGAAGAACCAGGGCCTCTTCGAGCCGCGCGTCCTCGACACCGTCTACGAGCCTCAAGGCCCCCACGCCCTGGAGCGCGCGGTGGACCGCCTCTGCGACCTCGCCGTCGAGGCCGTGGACCAGGGCGCCGACGTCCTCGTGCTCTCCGACCGCGCCACCGGCGAGAAGAGGGCCCCGATGCCCGCGCTCCTGGCGCTCTCCGCCGTGCACCAGCGGCTGGTGCGCGACGGCATTCGCCGCCACACCGGCCTGGTGATGGAGACCGCCGAGGCCCGCGAGGTGCACCACTTCGCCGCGCTCATCGGCTACGGCGCCGCCGCGGTGAACCCCTGGCTCGCGCTCGACTCGGTGCAGGCCCTCTCCCAGAGCGGCCTGGTGCAGGTCGACACCGAGACCGCCGAGGTCAACCTCGTCCACGCCATCAACGAGGGGCTGCTCAAGGTGATGTCCAAGATGGGCATCTCCACGGTGCAGTCGTACCGCGGGGCGCAGATCTTCGAGGCGGTCGGGCTCTCCCGCGCGCTGGTCGACCGGCACTTCGCCGGCACGCCCTCGCGCGTGGGCGGCATCGGCCTCGACGAGCTGGACCGCGAGGCGAAGGAGCGCCACGCGCGCGGCTTCGGCGTCCGGCGCGCCGCGGAGCTCGACGTGCCGGTGGTGGGCGGCGTCTACCTGTGGCGGCGCGAGGGCGAGCGGCACGCGTGGAACCCCGGCACCCTGGCCGCGCTGCAGGACGCGACCCGGCGCGACGACGCCAGGCGCTTCGCCGAGTACGAGGCCCTCGCCGACCAGGAGTCGCGAGAGCTCGGCACCCTGCGCGGGCTGCTCGACTTCGAGCTCGCCTCCCGCGCGCCGGTTCCCCTGACCGAGGTCGAGCCCGCCTCCGTGCTGGCGAAGCGCTTCGCCACCGGGGCGATGTCCTTCGGCTCCATCAGCGCCGAGGCCCACGAGACCTTGGCCATCGCGATGAACCGGCTCGGGGCGCGCTCCAACTCCGGCGAGGGCGGCGAGGAGCCCCGGCGCTTCGTCCCTGACGAGAACGGCGACTTAAGGCGCAGCGCCATCAAGCAGGTGGCCTCGGCGCGCTTCGGCGTCACCTGCGAGTACCTGGTCAACGCCGACGAGCTGCAGATCAAGATCGCCCAGGGCGCCAAGCCCGGCGAGGGCGGCCAGCTCCCCGGCCACAAGGTGGACGACCGCATCGCCAAGGTGCGCTGGAGCACGCCGGGGGTGACGCTCATCTCCCCGCCGCCGCACCACGACATCTACTCCATCGAGGACCTCGCCCAGCTCATCTACGACCTGCAGTCGGTGCACCCCACCGCGCGGGTGTCGGTGAAGCTGGTGAGCGAGGTCGGCATCGGCACCATCGCCGCGGGCGTGGCCAAGGCCGGCGCCGGCGGCGTCACCGTCTCCGGCTACGAGGGCGGCACCGGCGCCTCGCCGCTCTCCTCCATCAAGCACGCCGGGCTCCCCTGGGAGCTGGGGCTCGCCGAGGCCCAGCAGGTGCTGGTGCAGAACGGCCTGCGCGATCGGGTGCGGCTGCAGGTCGACGGCGGCCTGCGCACCTCGCGCGACGTGGTGACCGCCGCGCTCTTCGGCGCCGACGAGTTCGGCGTGGCCACCGCGGCCCTGGTGTCGACCGGCTGCGTGATGTTGAGGAAGTGCCACCAGAACACCTGCTCCACCGGCATCGCCACGCAGGACCCGCGGCTGCGCAAGTCCTTCACCGGCACGCCGGAGCAGGTGGTGGCCTTCTTCCTCCAGCTCGCCGAGGGCGTGCGCCGGCACCTGGCGGCCCTGGGCTACCGGAGCCTGGACGAGGCGGTGGGCCAGGTGCAGCGGCTGGTGGCGCGCACCGACGTCGCGCACTGGAAGGCAAAGAAGATCGACCTGTCCGGGCTGCTCGCCACGCCGCGCGGCGCCGAGGGCACGGGCTTGCGCTGCACCACGCCGCAGAAGAAGGACGTGTCCGATCACCTGGACCACGAGCTCATCCGCCGCGCCGCGGGGCCGCTCTCCGGCGGCGGGCCGGTGACCATCTGTCTGCCGGTGAACAACGCCAACCGCACCGTGGGCGCGATGCTCTCGGGCGAGGTGGCGCGGCGCTTCGGCGGCACGGGGCTCCCCGACGACTCCATCCGGGTGCAGCTGCGCGGCACCGCCGGCCAGGGCTTCGGCGCCTTCCTCGCCAAGGGCGTGACGCTCGAGCTGGAGGGCGACGCCAACGACTCGGTGGGCAAGGGGCTGTCGGGCGGGCGGCTGGTGCTCAAGCCGCCTGTGGGCGCACGCTACGCCGCCGAGGAGAACGTCATCTTGGGGAACGTGGCGCTCTACGGCGCCACCGCCGGCGAGGCCTTCTTCTCGGGGCTCGCGGGCGAGCGCTTCGCGGTGCGCAACTCGGGCGCCACCGCGGTGGTGGAGGGCGTCGGCGACCACGGCTGCGAGTACATGACCGGCGGCGTGGTGGTGGTGCTCGGCCCCACGGGCAGGAACTTCGCCGCGGGCATGTCGGGCGGCGTGGCCTACGTCTTCGACCGGCAGCGCAAGTTCAAGAAGCTGGTGAACCCGGAGATGGTGGAGCTCGAGTCGCTGGTCGACGAGTCGGAGATCTGGCTCGTCTACGGCCTGGTGGAGAGCCACCTGCGCCACACCAACTCCGCGCTGGCCAAGCGCATCCTCGACAACTGGGAGCACCTGGTGGGGCAGTTCGTGAAGGTGATGCCCACCGACTTCAAGCGCGTGCTGACCGCGCGGCGGGCGACCCTGAGGCCTCCGTCGGCGCGGCTGGCGGCGACCGGCACCACCGGAGGGACTGACCGTGGGTAAGCCGAGCGGCTTCATCGATTGGGATCGGCGCGCGCCCGAGAAGCGCCCGAAGTCGGAGCGCCTCAAGGACTCCAGGGAGATCGAGCTCGCGGTCGAGCCGATGGAGCAGTCGCAGCAGGCGGGGCGCTGCATGGACTGCGGCGTGCCGTTCTGCCACCAGGGCTGCCCGCTCGGGAACCTCATCCCCGACTTCAACCACGCCGTCTACAAGGGGCGCTGGAAGGACGCGTGGCAGGCGCTCTCGCTCACCAACGACTTCCCCGAGTTCACCGGGCGCATCTGCCCGGCGCCCTGCGAGGCGTCGTGCGTGTTGGCGCTCAACCGTGACGCGGTGACCATCGAGGCCCTGGAGAAGGGCATCGCCGAGCGGGCCTTCGCCGAGGGCTGGGTGCAGCCGCGGGCGACGGCGGCGCGCAGCGGCAAGAAGGTGGCGGTGGTGGGGAGCGGCCCCGGCGGGCTCGGCGCGGCGTCGCGGCTCAACCTGCTCGGTCACGACGTCACCGTCTTCGAGCGGGACGATCGACCGGGCGGCCTGCTCCGCTACGGCATTCCGGACTTCAAGCTCGAGCGCCAGGTGCTGGAGCGGCGGCTCGCGGTGCTGGAGAGAGAGGGCGTGCGCTTCCGCTGCGGCGTCGACGTGGGGCGCGCGCCGACGTGGACCGAGCTCAAGGCCACCCACGACGCGGTGGTGGTGGCCATCGGCTCGCGGAGGCCGCGCGAGCTGGAGGTGCCGGGCCGCGAGCTTCAAGGCGTGGTGCGGGCGCTCGACTACCTCGAGGCGTCGAACCGCGCGGTGGCCACCGGCGAGGCGCCGAGGGTGTCGGCGAAGAACCTGCAGGTGGTGGTGCTGGGGGGCGGCGACACCGGCTCCGACTGCCTGGGCACGGCGCTCCGGCAGGGCGCGGCGAGCGTGACGCAGGTGGAGCTGTTGCCCGCGCCGCCTCGCGCGCGCGGCGCGACCAACCCCTGGCCCGAGTGGCCGATGGTGATGCGCACCTCGACCAGCCACGAGGAGGGCGGCACCCGCCTCTTCGGCCGGAAGACGACGGCGCTGGTGGGAGAGGGCGGGCGGCTCGCGGCGCTGGAGTCGGTGGGCGTGCGCCTCGACGACGCTCGGATGGTAGAGGTGACCGGGAGCGCCCAGCGGCTGCCGGTCGACCTGCTCATCCTCGCCATGGGCTTCGTGGGGCCGGACGCGTCGGCGCTGACGGGCCAGCTCGGCGTGACCCTCGACGGTCGCGGCAACGTGAAGGTGGACGGCCGCTTCGCCACCTCGGTGCCCGGCGTGTGGGCGGTGGGCGACGCGCGCAAGGGCGCCAGCCTGGTGGTGTGGGCCATCGCCGACGGGCGCGACGCGGCCAAGGCCATCGACGCGGCGCTGCGGGGGTAGGGGCTCGGCGAGCGCCCGGCGCGGGGCGCGGGGCGCGGGTCCGGCTCAAAGCGACGAAGCGCCCGGTGGTTTCGGGCGTGTCAACCGCCCCGGCTCCGCGGAGGTCCGCGTTCACGGTACGCTCTCGGCCTCGTGTCGCTCGCTCCTCCCCTCGCTCCGCCCGTGCTTGCCGCTCTCGGCTCGACCGCTCGTTTTCAGGGAGCCGGGTTGGAGTTCGTATCCTTCGACCTTCCTCCCGGCGAGTCGATTCCATTGGGCTCGTGGCACACCACGCGGGAGGCTCTCGCGTGCAACCACTTGGGCATGGCTTGCACGGCCGAACAAGACTCCGAGCTGGAGTTCCTCACCTCGGCGGAGCATCGGACCTTAGAGAGGGTCAATGAGACTGGAAGATCTGCCGTTTGATTTCTGGTTTGACCGACGAGTACCTGGTGCCTCCGAGACAGAAATCAGGAAGGCGGAGGCTGCGCTTGGCAGGCAGCTGCCGAGTGAATTCTTCAAAGCGCTGACGCTTCGGAATGGCGGCGTGTCGAATTTCTCAAGTTATCAGCGTGGCTCATTCAGCGTGCCCGTTCCTTCATTCTTCTCCGTGGAGGAGCTTGTTGTCGCCGATCGGAGGCTAACGGAGTTCGGTACACCCGACGGAATCATAGCCATTGCAGGAGGCGCTCATGAGTGGCTGGGCCTCGACTACAGAGCCGGCACGGTTCCTTCAGTCGTGTTCCAGGAGTCCGAAATCGGCCAACTCGAGGTCGTTTCCCCGTCCTTCGAGGCGTTCCTTGAGGGGCTGACAGAAGATTGACCGAGGCGCAATCCAAGGAATCCTCGTGACGAAGCTCGCCACCGCGGTGTTGATGTCGACGGTGAAGTGGGGCCGAGGCGGAGCCCTTTTCGCCGCCCGAAACAGGTGCCACGCACTTCGTACCGGCGCTCATCCGACGGCTCGCTCCGTCGGCACGGCAACCTGCGATGGGCAGCCGCGGCCGTTCGCCGGTAGGCCGCGCGTCTGCCTCAGCGCTTCGCCTCGGAGCGAGACACGAAGTGGTGACCCGTCTCGAAGAGTCGTACCCAGGTCTTCGTCTTCGAGAACCCGAAGTCGTCGCCGCTGTAGGCGTCGAAGACGTCCTTGAGCGCTCGAGGCGTGTCCAGCGCCAGCTCGAACACCACCCGCGTCCCTTGCCGAGGTGCGATCTGACCCAAGGCCGTGTCGTCGAGCTCGCTGTCGATGGTCCAGCGCAGCTCTCCGCTCTCGACGCTCAGGCGCTCGAGCGCTGAAGAAGAGCCCAAGGCCGGTGTGCCTGGCCGGATCCGAGGTGACCTTGCCCTTGGAGAGGTCTTAGACGGCCTCGAGAGATGTCGCGAGGTGCCTCGCGCGTCGATGGTGTTCGAATGCGCATTCGCCCTGCATCGCGTGGGCAAGCTGCGTGTCAGCCCCCGATGCGATGCTGCTCGAGCTCGGGGGAGCGCATGAGAGTCGTGATCGCGATGGGGCAGTTGTTGCGGGTCGTGGACGAGGCGGTGCGGAGGGAGCTCCGAGACACAGGGCTCAGTCCGGTGGACCTCGAGGCGCTGGCGTGGCTCTTCGAGCGGCCGGGCGTCTCGGGCACGACCATCAGCGAGCGGACCGGTCGGACGCGACAGAACATTCAGCGCACGCTGGAGTCGCTCGAGAAACGCGAACTCGTCTCGCGGTACGATTCGGTGATCACGCACCGCACCGTGGGCTGGGGGCTCACCGAGCGAGGAAGGCGAGCGACGGAGCGCGCGGTCAGGAGCCTCGGGTGGCTCGAGCGCGGACTGCACAATCACCTGTACCTCGACGTCGCCCGGCTGATGCAGTGTCTTGGGTTCGCTTGCGAGGTGGCGCGCGGCCTCCCCTTCCCTGCTCGACGCTCGGAGGATGAGCTCGTCCGCGACGTCCCGCTCGAAGGTGAGGTCGGCGAGTGGGATCTCTGAGCTGTGGCGGCCGGCCCGGGCTGGTTCCCCACGTTGTACTCGATGAGTCTCAAACGAGCCTCAACGAGTACAGTTGCGCAACGCAGCCCAGGGGCGCGCCTGCTCCGGTACTCGTTGAGTACCAATCGAGCCTCAATGAGTACACCGCCGGCCCCCCGCCCGGAGCCGCCGCCGCTCTCCGCCCGCATCGGAAGGAGCGACCATCGCTGCCGTCGCCCCGGGGTCGCGCGGCTGCGGGCCGGGAGCACGGCGAGCGAGCACCTTCCCTCCCGCCCCGACCCGGGGCACCTGCCCAGGTGCCCTGCGCAGGTGCCAGACACCGTGTACGCGGGAAACGCTCATCCCGAGCGCGCGGGAACTCGTCGGTGGAGTGCGACGCTCGAATGGTCGTGAAGTAGATCGACGCGCAGCCCGAGCCGCTCCCGTCGTCGCAGCTCAGCGCCACCACCTGCGAACCCGTGTACGAGCCACCCGCCGGCGCCGCGCTCACCGTCCCGGCGACGGAGTCGATGACGTAGGTGGCGGTCTCCTCCGTCGAGGCGTTCCCGGCGACGTCGGTGGCGAAGAAGCGGAGCGTCGTGTTGGCCGCGACGTTGAGCGGCGCGGAGTACACCGCGGACGTCGGGCCGGGGGCGCTGCCGTCGAGCGTGAAGCGGACCGCCACGCAGCCCGAGCCGGCGCCGTCGTCGCAGGTACCCCCAAGATGACGAGACCCGGCCTGAGCCGAGCCGCTTCCGGGATTGGGCCGCGAGGAGGGCGCGGCTCACGACGGGCGATCTCGAGGTGGCGGCGACCGCTCTGCGCCTCGCCGGCCGTCGAGGCCCCGGAGGGAGGGCTCCGGCGACATGTGATCGATGGTGCCCTTCCCATCACCGGTGCCAAACACCTTGTACGGGGAGCGGACTCGGCGCGGCGTCGCGGCTCAACCTGCTCGGTCACGACATCACGTCTTCGAGCGGGACGATCGACCGGGCGGCTTGCTCCGCTACGGCATTCCGGACTTCGAGCTCGAGCGACCGGTGCTGGAGCGGCGGCTCTCTGTGCTGGAGAGAGAGGGCGTGCGCCTCGACGACGGGCGAGACGCGGCCAAGGCCATCGACGCGGCGTTTCGGCGGTAGAGCGCACGCTCCGCTCCTTCGTGCCCTCGTGCTGCCTCCGTTCAATGCCTCGCCCACAGCACGGAGATCGGCAACGCGTGCACCCGCTTTCCCAGGGAGAACGCGCGGGGTCCGGTGTGGAAGACGATGCCCGCGACGAAGGCCTCGCCGAGCTGGTCGCGAAGCCAGAAGAGATGTTCGGCCGCCCGAGCGTCCGGAGCCGAAGTGGCCTTGATCTCCATCGCGACGACACGTCCGTCGGGCGCCTCGGCCAAGAGGTCGATCTCCCGCCGGCCGTGCTCTTGCCGCAGGTGGTACAGCGTCGGAGCGACGGTCGAGACCTCCCGCTCGGGCCGGAGCTGCGACAGGACGAACCCGTCGATGACTCGCCCAAGAAGATCCGCGTTTCGCAGCACGGCGCGTGGATCCACGCCCAACAACGGGCCCAGGAGCGAGGGGTCGACGAGGTAACGCTTCGGGGTTCGAGTGAGCCGACTGAGCTGATTCGAGCTCCACGGCGCGACCCGCTCGGTGAGCATCAAGAGCTCCAGCAACGAGTCGTAGGCGGCGCCCGTGACGCGACTCACGCCCGCCGCGTCGTAGAGCGTCTTGTGCTCGACGACGCCAGCCGAGCTGGCACCGATGGCGCGCAGGTAGCGATGGAGCCGGCTCGGGTCGCGATGCTCGCCCAGAAGCGGCGCATCGTGCGTGAGGAGCTGCTCCACGTAGCTCTTGAGCCATCGAGCTCGTCTTTGGGCCGAGCCGTGCAGCGCGACGTCGGGGAAGCCACCGATCGACGCGAGCTCGAGGTAGTCGCGGACGTCGAGCGGCTTCGGAGACGAGCTCACGCTCCCCAACTCCCCGGCGAAGGCGACATCGAAGAACGATGGAGCGCTGACTTTCCCCACCAGCTCCCGCTGGCTCAGTCCCCACTGACTCACTCGCACCAGGCGGCCGGTGGCGGGCCAGCTCGAGGCCAGCCGATCGGCGCGGGCCGAACCCGCGAGAATGAAGCGTCCGGGCGTGGAATCAGCGTCGACCGCGCGCTTCACGGCACCGAGCACCGCGGGCATGAGCTGCCACTCGTCGATGAGAGCCGGAAAGGCCGCGTCGGCGAGGACCACGTCGGGATCCGTCGACATGACCGCGGCATCAGCCAGGCGGTCGAGTCGAAACACGGTCTTCGCGTGCCGAGCGGCCGTGGTGGTCTTTCCCGAGGCGCGAGGCCCGACCACCATGACCGCCGGGAAGTCGTTCAGCAGGTCGCGGATCAGCTCGTCGGACAGCCTTCGGACATAGGTGCTCTGGCCCATGACTGCCGAGCACACTATCGCTTTCCGACAAGGGTCGTTATCGTTTTCCGGCATGGCTCAGTATCGTTTTCCGACATGCACGAACATCGCCTCCCAATGGAGAGGGACCGGGATCGCTCGTTCGTGACGCGGCTGACAAACGTCGCCGCGCGTGCGCATGATTCCGCCATGTCTCGTCTGCTTTTGGTGCCGCTGCTCCTCGCCTCGTTCGCCGCCTCCGCCGCCACCACCTTCAAGGTGGGCACGCTGGTGCCGCGCGAGTCGCCCTGGGGCACGGTGCTGCGCGTCTGGCAGAAGGCGGTGAAGGAGAAGACCAAGGGCGAGGTGACCATCGAGATCTTCTGGAACGCCACCCAGGGTGACGAGCCGGTGCTGATCTCCAAGGTGAAGACCGGGCAGCTCGACAGCGCCATCGTCTCGGCGGTGGGCCTGGGCCTCATCGACCCCAACATCAACGTGCTGCAGGTGCCGGGCCTCTACGCCGGGTGGGCGGAGCTGGACAAGACGCGCGAGGTGCTCAAGCCGCGCTTCGAGGCGTCGTTTCGCGAGAAGGGCTTCGAGCTGGTGGGCTGGGGCGACATCGGCCTGATGCGCCTGATGAGCAAGGGCTACCCGGTGCACCTGCCTTCGGAGCTGAAGGGGAAGCGGCCGTGGGTGTGGCGCGAGGACCTGGTGATGCCCTCGCTCTACCAGGTGCTGGGCGTGGTGGCCGTGCCGACCAGCACCACCGAGGTCCTGCCCGAGCTGGCCACCGGCAACATCGACGCGCTGGTCGTCTCCGCGCTCGAGGCCGAGCAGCTGCAGTGGTCGAGCCGGCTCGATCACCTGAACATGATGGTGGTGGCCCCCAACATCGGCGGCGCCATCGTGTCCAAGCCCCGCGTCGACGCGCTTCCCCCCGAGCAGAAGGCCGTCATCCTCGACACCATCGCCGTCGCCACCCGCGCGCTGAGCGCGCGCATTCGCGTCGAGGATCAGCAGTCGCTCGAGCGGCTCAAGAAGCGCATGACGGTGATCGAGCCCACGGCGGAGGAGCGGGGGGCTTGGAAGAAGGTCTTCGACGAGGCGCGGGCCCGGCTGGCGCGCGGCGCGCTGCCCGCCGACCTGTTGCAGCAGGCGCAGAAGCTCGCCCAGCCGTGAAGCGTGGCCCGCACTGACCTCCGCGGCGATTGCGGCTAGGGTCGACGCCCCATGAGACCCCTCTTCCTCCTGGGCCTGGCGCTCGCCGCTACCGGCTGCCTCGACCGGATGATCGTCGACGGCACCCTCCAGTCGACGCGCGAGGCCTCGCTCTCCTTCGACACGCTCTCCGATCTCGAGGTGGCCAGGTCGGGCGCCGGCGCGACCCTGGTGCAGGTGGAGGGGCTCCAACGCCTGTCGCCTCAGAACGCCGACGCCCGGTTCCTGTTGCTCAAGTCCTGGACCGGCTACGCCCAGGCCTTCATCGAGGACGAGTGGGAGCAGGCCGTCGATCGGGGTGACGACGACGCCGAGACCGCGCAGGCCACCCGGGCCCGCGAGGCCTACGAGCGCGCCATCGCCAACGGCACCGCGCTGCTCGAGCGCCGGCTCCCCGGCTTCGCCGCCGCCACCCGCAACGCCGACACCATCAAGGCCTACCTCGCGGCCGCCCGGAAGGACGACGCCGAGCTGCTGCTGTGGCTGGGCGCGGCCTGGCTCTCCCGGGGCCTGGTGGCCGCGGAGCGAACGGACCTGGTCTCCGAGCTCTTCGTCGGGGTGGCGCTGCTCGAGAAGAGCGTCGAGCTCGACCCCACCCTCGCCTACGGCACCGCGCTCGCGGCGCTCGGCGCCTACCACGCGCGCTCGCCCGACGCCGAGCTGGGCCAGGCCAAGTCGCTCTTCGAGCAGGCCCTCGCCCAGACCGGCCGCAAGGCGCTCTTGGTGCAGGTGCTCTACGCGCAGAGCTGGGCGTGCCGGGCCCACGACGAGAAGGCGTACCGCGCGCTGCTCGGCGAGGTGCTCGAGGCCGGCGACGTGCTTCCGGCGCAGCGCCTCGAGAACACCGTCGCCCGAAGGAAGGCCGCCCGCTTCCTCGGCGCGCCCCGCCTCGCTCGCTGCGGCTTCACGCCCTGAGCGCGGTGATCTCTTTGGATCGATCGAGCCCAACTCCGTTCAGGCTGAGCCCCCGTGATTCGTCACACGCTCACCCACGCCGTTCGTCCCGAGCGGAGTCGAGGGACCCACCCCACGACCGCGGCTCTGGTCGGAGCGGCGGGTCCGTTCAGAGTTTCGATCGCTCCTCCCACGGTGAACGGTGGGTCGACGCGCCGGCTCGCGACTGTGCGCCGCCGCGGGAAGGATTGGCCCCGGCATGACGCGCGCCCTGGCCAGGCTGGACGCGGCGTGGACGCGGCTCGAGGTGGCGCTGGTGGTCGCGGTGACCGCCGCGCTCTCCGGCTCGCTGTTCTCGTGGGTAGCGCTCAAGGGGCTCTCGGCGCGCACCACCGAGACCTACGTCGCCGGCGCGGTCTTCCGCGCGCTCACCCTGGCGCTGGTCGGTGGCCTCGCCGCCCGGTGGCTCACCCGCGCGTGGCCCGAGGCGCGGCGGAGCCGGGCGACCTGGGTGGCCTGCCTTCTGGGCGTGGGCCTGGGGTGGCTCTTGCGCGACGTGGGGCTCGCCTACTTCGGCAACGCGCTCGCCTGGCTGCAGGACGGCTCGGCGCTGACGCTGGTGGGAGGCCTGCGCGGCTGGGGCACCCGGCTGACCCTGTGGCTGGCGTTGCTCGGCGCGTCGCTCGCCACTGCGCAAGGCCGGCACGTCTCCATCGACGTGGTGACGCGGGCGCTCGGCGAGGGCGCGCGCCGGCCGCTGGCGCAGCTGGGCGGCGTGGTGGCCATGGCGGTGTGCCTGGCCAGCGCCTGGGGCTTCTTCGACTTCATCGCGCTCGACTCGTTCCACGCGCCCGCCACCTCGAGCGCCGGCGAGCGGCTCTCCGTCGTGGCCCGAGGCTGCGCCCGACAGGCCTTCTTCGCCCGACGCCAGCTGGCCCTCGACGCGCGCATGCTGGGCAAGGTGGCGCGGGGCGAGCCGTGGGACCGCTCGCTCACCGCCACCGAGTGGAACGCCTGGCTCGACGCGGGGGACTGGGCCGGGTGGGTGTCGCCGGAGGTGCTGGCCGGCCTGCACGAGCCGCAAGGCGCGGAGTCGACCCGCGCGCCGCTGCTCTCGGTGCCGGGCGAGGCCTCGCGCGGCCTGTTGGTGCACACCCTCAACCTGGTCATCCCCTTCGGGCTGGTGATGCTCGCCCTGCGCTTTCTGCTCTGGGTGATTCGGGGCGCCCCGCTCGAGGCCGGGCACGAGTCCCCGGGAGGCGCGCCGTGAAGGCCCGCGGCGTTGCGCTGGGCGCGGTGGCCTCGGCGACCGGGGCGGCGAGCCTCTCGGGCGGCCTCTTCGCGGGCCTGGTGACGCTGGCGGCCCTGGCGGGAGTGCCGCTCTTCGCGGTGATGGCGGGCGGCGCGTCGCTCGCCTGGTGGAGCGTCGGCAGCCCGCTGAACCGCCTCGCGCCGCGGGTGCTCGACGAGCAGTTCGCGGGCTCTCCGGTGCTGGTGACGATTCCGCTCTTCACCGCGCTCGGCTACGTGCTGGCCGAGTCGCAGGCCCCGCGCCGCATCGTCGAGGCCTCGCGCGTGCTCTTCGGCTGGCTGCCGGGCGGGCTGGCGCTGGTGTGCCTCGCCGCCAGCGCCTTCTTCACCACGCTCACCGGCGGCTCGGGCGTGACCATCGTGGCCATCGGCGGGCTGCTCCTCCCCACGCTACGCCAGCAGGGCTACTCGGAGCGCTTCTCGCTGGGCCTGGTCACCACCGGAGGCTCGCTCGGCCTGCTCTTGCCGCCGTCGCTGCCCATCCTCGTGTACGCGCTGGTGGCGGGCCTCGACTTCAACGCCACCTTCAAGGCCGGGCTGTTGCCGGGCCTTTTGGTGATGGCGCTGCTCGGCGCCTACGCCGCCTGGGTGGGGGTGCGCGAGAAGGTGCAGCGCGATCGCTTCGAGTGGAAGAAGGTGGGCCCGGCGCTTTCGCTGGTGAAGTGGGAGCTGGGCATTCCGGTGCTGATCCTCGGCGGGCTCGCCACCAGCCTGACCAGCCTCGACGAGAGCGCGGCGCTGGCCCTGCTCTACGCGCTCTTCGTGGCGCTCTTCGTGCACCGGGACCTGCGCCTGCGCGACGTGCCCAAGGTGCTGCGGTCGGCGATGGCGCTGGCGGGCGCGGTGATGCTCATCCTGATGATGGCCAACGCGCTGATGAACTTCGTCATCGATCAGCAGTGGCCGGCGCGGCTGCTCGAGCGGCTGCTCTCGTTGGGGCTCACCGAGCGCTGGCAGTTCCTCATCGTGCTCAACGTCTTCCTGCTCGTGGTGGGCATGGTGATGGACGGCTTCTCGGCGCTCCTGGTGGCGGTGCCGCTGGTGCTGCCCTTCGCCGCCCGCTTCGGCCTGAGCCCCTTCCACCTGGCGATGATGGTGATCCTCAACCTCGAGCTGGCCTTCTGCACGCCGCCGCTGGGGCTCAACCTCTTCATCTCCTCCTTCCGCTTCCGCCGGCCGGTGGCGTCGCTGTACCGAAGCGTGATGCCCTTCGTGGGGCTGCTGGCGCTGGCGCTTTCGCTGGTGATGGCCGCGCCGGTGATCTCCACGCTGCTCGTCGAATCCGACCTCCGCGCGGCGCGCGAGGAGGCGGCGCGGCTGGGCGTGCCTCCGCGCGAGGCCTGGAACCTGGAGTGCGTGCAGCAGGACTCGCTCAACCCCCTGCCCTGCACCGAGGCCGAGCGAGCGCAGTACGCCCCCGCCGACGCGGGGACGGGGGAGGACGAGGACGACGCGCTCTTGCGGGAGATGATGGGCGGCGGCGCGGCGGTGGACGCCGGGGCCCCGGCGCCTTGAACGGGGCCGCGCTGGACGTCACCGCGGCTTCACGTCCACCGTCCACGACGCCTCGGCCGTGCGGCCATCGACGAGGTAGATGGTGAGGGTGATGGTGTGGCGCCCGGCCTCCGGGAGGCGCCAGCGCATCGACTGCCCATTGGGCCGAAGATCGCCGCTGGACACGCTCCACTCGGGCGCGCGCACCGTCTCGGCGTCGAACAGGGCCCGGAAGTGCGCGTCCTCGTGCTCCACCAGCTCACCCACCGGGTGTTCGCGGAGCAGCCCGTGGACGTGCGCTTCGGCCGGCGCCTGCGTAGGGAGCAGCAGGTCCGCGCCGCCCCCGCAGCCAGTCAGCCAGGCCGCCAGGAGCGGCAGGAGGAGTCCCAACGAAGTGCGCCAGCGAGCCATGGTGCCGGCAAGACCCTCGCCGGCTGGCCGATGTGCAAATCGAGAACACCTCCGCCGTCTCCGGCGGAGCGGAATGGCTTACTGCAGCTCTTCCACCAGCAGCAGCGACTGGCCGCGGTTCCAACCAAAGTAGTTGGTGCCGCAGGACGTCACCGGGCTCTCCCAGTAGTGCGCGGTGGTGTGCCAGATCTCGAACAGGTGCGGTGCCGCGGTGAGGTTCGGCACCACGCAGGTCATCACGAACGGCTCGTGGTGGTCCTGGTTGGCCGAGTTGTTCCAGGTGTACTTGCCCGAGATGCAGCCGGTGGCGGCGCCGTCGACGTACAGCTGCATGGTGCCCCAGCGCCCGTTGCAGCCGGCGTTGTTCCGGAAGGTGTCGGAGAAGGTCACCTTCATCGTCTTCCCCGCGGCGCTCGGCGTGTACGAGACCTGCCGGCCCGAGACGGGGGTGAAGGCGTTGCCGCTGATCTCCCCCGACGTCACGCCAGCACCCGTGAGCAGCTTGTAGGCGAGCTTGGTGTTGGCGATCTCCTCGACCGTGAGCAGCGTGCCCGCGGTGGCCCGGCCCCAGCCCAGCTCCAGCTGGCCGGTGGACCCCGCGCCGGGTATCCCCGAGCTCGCCCACACCGTGTAGGTGTGGCTGCCCGCGGCGACGTTCTCCAGGAGGCAGGTGGAGGAGATGGGGATGTGGAAGTCGCCGCCGGTGCCCTGCGCGTCGTAGTTCCCGAAGGAGCAGGTGGTGTCGGCGCCGTCCTGGCGAATCATGATCGTGCCCGAGCCGCCGTTCTGGTTGTAGCCGACGCGGAGCTCGTCGCTGAGGGAGATCTTCATCAGCGTGTTGGCCGCCTTCTTGGTGTAGGTGACCGTCCGCCCGGGCGCCTGCGCCAACGTCCCCGAGTTCATCGTCCACTCGGCCCCACCCTGCGAGGTGGCGACCGTCGACGGATCGAGGAGCTCCTCCACCAGCAGCAGGGAGACGGTCTGCGCCCCGACGTAGGCGTCGCCACTGGCCGCGTAGACCCACGACTCGAAGTCATAGAGGCCGGCGGGCAAGGCGTCGGTCATGCACACCGCGCCGATGGGGAAGTGGTAGTTGTTGTTCCAGCTCGCGCCGCCGATGTTGTTCCACGTGTACTCGGGGAGGTAGCAGCCGGGCAGCCAGTTCCCGCCGTTCATCTTCACCGCGTAGTAGCCGTACCCGCCGTTGACGTTGGGGTTGACCGGGTTGGGGTAGCCGACCCGGAAGTTGTCGTTGACCGTGACCTTGAGCCGCGAGGTGGACGAGGTCTTGTAGAGGGAGACCTTGCGCCCCGCCGGCACCCAGCCCGAGAAGGGGTAGTTTGAGCCGAAGCCCGGCGCCGAGGCCGCCCAGCCGGTCTTGAACGCGTTGGCGCTCGAGCAGACGTACTGCGTCGCCGTCACCTCGGAGGCCTCGAGAATGCCGTTGGCGTTGGCGTCGATGCCGCTCTTCACCGCGGTGCCGCCGGTGGGGCAGTTGGTGCCGGGCGGCTCGGGGACCAACGACACCAGGGCCTGGAGCCCCGACGTCCCTGCTGGTCCGGTCGGCCCCGTCGCGCCCGCTTGGCCCGCGGCGCCGTTGCAGACGTAGCTGGTCGAGGTGACCTCGGAGTTCTGCAGCGTGCCGTCTGAGTTGGTGTCGAGCCCAGACTTCACCGCCACGCCCCCGCTGGCGCAGTTGCTCCCGGCAGGCTCAGGGTCGGTGCGCACCAGGCTGCCGCGCCCGGTGGGGCCCTCGGGGCCGCTGCTGCCGGCCGGCCCGGCAGGCCCGCCCGGTCCAGCGGGGCCCGCGGGCCCGGGGGGTCCGGTGGCTCCGGAGCAAGCCGCGAACACCAGGAGGACCAACGAAGAGAAGAGAGCGAGGCGCATGAGCGCTCCTTGCGTGTAGGGGGAGAAGGTGAAGCGCGAAACATACGGCAGCGAAGGCTCCACCTGAAGCGAGATACCGCACTTCCTTCATGGCCTGGCCGGACCCCACCCGCGAAGCCCGCTCAGCCGGGCGCGCGCCGGGCCCCCAACCACCCGCCGAGGAACGTTCGCCGCAGCACCCAGGGCGCGCTCGCGAGCGAGAGCGCGGCCACGGCGATCACCACCGCCGCGTACTTGAGCCAGGCATTCCAGGGCAGCGTCGCCAGGGCGATCTGCGCGGCGACCACCAGGGGGTGATGCACCAGGTAGACCCAATACGACGCCTCGACCGTCGCCCGGAGCACCGGCCGCGGCGCGTGACGGACCCGGAGCGCGAGCCCCAAGCTCCCCAGCACCATCAGCCAGGCGACCAAGGCGTTGAGGGCCTGCCCGCTGGCCTGGAACTGGAGGTGGCGCGAGGCGACGAAGAAGCCCAGCGCGAGGCCGGGCGCCACCAGCCAGGCCGCCCGCAGCAGGGGCTTGGCGCGCTCGAGGTGGCTCCACACCAGCCAGCCGAAGACGAAGAACGGCAGGTAGTAGACGAGCGAGGCGAGCTCGGGCGTGAGCCGCATGGCCGGGTTCGGCTCTCCCAGCCAGTGCACCGACGCGAAGGTGAGCGCGGCCAGCGCGAGGAAGAGCTCCGGCCACCGAAGGACCTGGCCGAAGGCGCGCGTGAGCCACCCGGCGCGAAGCCCCACGCGCGCGAGCAGCCACGCCCCCGCGACGTAGAGGAACAGGTACCCCAAGAACCACAGGTGCAGGGGCCGGAAGAGCCACTCCGCGCCGCCCGCGTACAGAGGACTCAGCGTCCCTTGCGCCTGCGACCAGGTCCGCAGGCCCTTGTCGTAGAGCACTACCAGCGGCAGCCCGACCAAGAGCGGCCAGACCAAGCGCCGGAATCGATCGGCGAGGAAGGCGTCGGGGCCGCGCTTGTCCATCACCAGGTGCGCGAAGAGCCCCGAGAGGACGAAGAAGACCTGCATGCGGAACGAGTGGAGCAGCCACTGCAGCGCCTCGAGCCCGGCGTCGGTGGAGACCTCTTCGACGAAGTACCAGCGGCCCATGTCGGGGGCGTAGGCGACGGCCGCGTGCGCGGTGATGCCGAGCAGCATCGCCGCCGCGCGCACCATGTCGAGGCCGTCGTAGCGGGCGCTCGCCGGGCGCGCCCGCTCACCGGGAGGCGGATTGGGCTGGGTGTCCTTCACCGGGCCGGGCCGGGAGAGCCGCACGTCGAACGAGGAGAGCGAGCGCAGGTGAATCCCGCGCACCTCGTCCGGCCGCTCACCGCTCGTTCGGCCCCAGCGTCATCAGGTCGGGGTCGTTGGCGATGGCGTCGAGCAGCTTCCCGGACGCGGGGGCCTTGGCCGCCGACTCCGCCGCGCGGCGCTCGTTGGGCGAGACCTTCATCAGGTCGGGGTCGTTCTTCATCGCGTCGAGCAGCTTCCCACCCGAGGAGGCCGCGGGCTTCGCGGCGCGCGTCTCGTTCGGCGAGAGCTTCATCAGGTCGGGGTCGTTGGCGATGGCGTTGAGCAGCTTCCCCGACGCGGGCGCCTTGGCCGCCGACTCCGCCGCGCGGCGCTCGTTGGGCGAGACCTTCATCAGGTCGGGGTCGTTCGCCATGGCGGAAAGCAGGCTCTTCTTCGGCGCCGGCGCGGTCTGGAAGCCTTCGGAACCAGCTCGGGCCGCCGCCGCGCGCGTGGCCGCCGGGTTGGACTTCGCGCCAGGCGCCCAGCCCTTGTTCTGAGCAGGGGCGCTGGACTGGGGGGCCGCCTTCTTCGGCTGAGCCTGCGTGGTGGTGACGCGCGCTGCCCCGACGTTCGATGTTGCCTTCCCAACCGCCATGACGTGCTCCCTCCAAAGGTGAGGGCGGAAATCTCCACGTTGGGATGCGTCGCGTCAATGTAGGCGCGGCCGATTTCGATTGACCGCCATCAACTCGACGGCCTGGCCGGAAGGAAGCAGGATCGAGGGTCTTCGGCATGAGGCGTGAACCCCTCACCCCCATGCGAACCCTCTTCAAAGCCACGATGGATGTCGATGCCGCGAACAAGGCCCTGGTCGACGGCACCTTCCAAAACACCATTCAGCCCCTGATCGACCAGCTTCGCCCCGAAGCCGTGTACTTCACGACGGACGGAGGAAGACGGAGCTGCTTCGTCTTCTTCGACCTGGCCGACACGTCGCTGATCCCGCAGATCTCCGAGCCATTCTTCCAGCTGCTCAGGGCGGAGGTCGACTTCCGGCCCGTGATGAACCGGGACGATCTCGCCAAGGGCCTGAAGACCTGGGGCCAGCAGAAGAAGGCCGCCTGATAGACGACCTTTCTCCGCGGACTCGGAGGCGCTTCGCCATGACACCTGAACCTGGACGTTGCGCTGATACCGATCATCTGCGTCGTCGCTGGCGCTGGCCTGGTCGTGAAAGCACTGGGTCGCGGGACGAGGCCGCGTCACGCGTGATGCGCTCCACCGCACGTTCTGCGGCGCGCTCACGGTGACGAAGTCGGTGTCCGCGCCCCCGGGGTGCACGCCCTCAGGAGCTCGGCCGGAATCTGCTCGAGCTCCACTACTCGGCCCGCGGCCCCGCACTCCACGGCGGCCCTGGGCATTCCGTAGACGACCGAGCTCTTGGGCCCCTGCGCCAGGGTGAAGCCCCCGGCGTCGTGAATCATCTTGAGCCCAGCGGCGCCATCGCGGCCCATGCCCGTCAGCACCACCCCGGCGGCGGCGCGGCCGTACTCCTTGGCCAGCGAGGCCAACAGCACCGTGCCCGCGGGGCGGAACCCCTGAACGGGAGGGCCGTCGTCGAGCCGAGCTCTTCCCAGCGAGATGGTGAGATGGCTTCCGCACGGCGCCAGCAGCACCGTCCCCGGCCGTGGCGCCTCGCCGGCCTCGGCCCGCTTCACCTCGAGGGCGCACAGGCCGCCCAGCCACACCACCAGCCCCCCGAGGAACCCGTCGGCGATGTGCTGCACCACCACGATGGGCACGGGGAACGTGGAGGGGAGCCTCGAGAGGATCTGGGCGAGCGCCGCGGGGCCCCCCGTCGACGCGACGATCCCCAGGCAGGAGGTTCCACGCCGCGCGTCGTCGAGCCAGCGCCGCGCCGGGGGACTCCGCGCCGGTACCGGCCACGCGCTCCCCGGTGAAGGAGCGTCGTCGGCTGCCGGCGCCCGGCCCGCCACCGCGCGCACCGTGCTCCGCAGCTCCTCGGCCTGCTGGGCGAAGACGGTCAGGTCGTAGCCACGAGGCTTCTCCAGCAACGCCGCCGCGCCGGCCTCGACGGCGCGGAAGCTCACCTCCGCGTCGGCGGCCGACGCGCTCAGCACCACGATGGGGACCGGCGCCCGCCTCATGATCGTTCGAATGGCGTCGATGCCGCTCGTGCCGGGCATGCGGACGTCCATCGTCACCACGTCGGGGCGCAGCTCGGTGGCCTTGGCGACCGCCTCCTGCCCGTCAGCGGCCTCTCCGACGATCTCCACCTGCCGATCCGCCGTCAGGAGGCGCTTGAGCACCTCGCGGAAGGCCAGCGAGTCGTCGACGATGAGACAGCGGATCATGCCTCTCTCCGCGCCTCGGGCAGGAGCTGGCGCACGAGGTCCAGGAGCTTCCCGCTCTCCACCTCGCGCTTGATGACGTAGCCGTCGGCTCCGGCCAGAAGCCCCTGGGCGCGGTCCTCTGGGCTGGCCAGCGACGTGACCAGCACGACCGGCGTCTTGGCCAGCTTCGCGTCGGCCTTGATGTGCCGCGCCAGGGCGAAGCCATCGAGCACCGGCATCTCGACGTCGCTGACGACGAGATCGCAGGGCGTCTCGTTCAAGAGTCGCACCGCCTCGCCGCCGTTCGAGGCGAGCACGACCTGGTAGCCGGCGATCTCCAGGAGCAGCTTCATCGCCGAGCGGGTCGTCAGAGAGTCGTCGGCGACCAGCACGCGGGTGCGGCGCGGCCCCGCCTCGGTGCGCACGGCCGGCCGGGCCAGCCGCACCACCTCGCCGACGTCGAGCACCGGCACCAGGCCCCCCTTGGCCAGCACCGCCGCCCCCTCGAGGTGGGCGACCTCCTCCAGGTGGCGGCCCAGCGGCTGAACGACGAGGGCCTGCTCTCCCAGAATGGCGTCGACCGCGACCACCACCTGCTGGGTCCCGCTCTCCAGCAGCAGGGCCCGCTGCGCGCCGTCCTCCGAGGGCGGGCGGGAGCGACCCGCGAGGCCGATGACGTCTCCCAGCTGGACGTAGGGCACCTGGCGCTCGCCGACCTTCACCACCACGCGGCCCGCGACCGACCCGAGCCGCTCGCGCTTCAGCCGCAGCACCTCGACGACGCCGTCGATGGGCAAGGCGCACACCTCACCCGAGACGGAGACCAGCATGCCCGACCTCGCCGCCAGGCTGAGCGGGAGATCGAGGACGAAGGAGGTGCCCCGCCCGGGGAGCGAGCGGAGCTCCACGGTCCCGTGCAGCCGGCGCACCGTGTCCGCGACGACATCGAGGCCGATGCCTCGGCCGGAGATGCTCGTCACCTCGGCGCTGGTGGAGAACCCGGGCTTGAAGATGAGGCGGGCGACCTCGTCGTCGGTGAGCTGCTCCAGACTCTTCGGCTCGACGACTCCCCGCTCCAGCGCGACGGACCTGATGCGGGCGAGCTCGAGCCCCCCGCCGTCGTCCTCGACCAGGACCGTCACTCGCGCGCCGCGCGGCTCGACGCGGACGAGGAGGCGACCCACGGGCGCCTTCCCCCGCGCTGCCCGGCGCGCCGGCGACTCCAGGCCGTGATCGACGGCGTTGCGGACGAGGTGGAGGAGCGGGTCCTTGAGATCGTCGATGATTCGGCGATCGAGGCGGACGTCACCGCCCTCGACGACGAGCTCCACCGGCTTCGCGAGCCGCCGCGAGACGTCGTGGACGACCCGGCCCAGCGGCTCGAGCAGCAGCGAGGCGGGCCTCATCACCAGGTCGCTCAGCTCCTCGCGAAGGACGCCGCCCACCAACTGGAGCCGCTCGGCCGCCCGCTTCGAGTCGCGCGAGACCCGCGCTGCGTCGCGCGTGAGCTCGCGGAGGTGCCCGGCCAGGACGACCGCGGCGACACGAAGCTCGGCCTCCGGGGCACGCATGGCCCGCTCGCACGTGCGCAGCGCCTCGGCGGCCGAGACCGCGAGGCCGGAGAGCTCCTGGGTGCGCCGCGCCTCGCCGCCCTGGAGGAGGAGGAGCTGATCGACCTGCCGGGTCAGCTTGTCGATGGCCCGCGTCGAGATCCTCAAAACCGTCTCGCCCGGCGCGCGGGGCCCGGCGGGGCGCGGCTGAGCGGGCGCGGGGACCGAGGGCCGCGGGCGCTCCTC
>JBBIOE010000034.1:0-44328 GCA_037443525.1 Archangiaceae bacterium
TCCGCCCGAATCCGAGCTTCTTCCTCAGCGCGGGCGCGGGCCTCTTCCTCCGCCTTGATGCGCGCCTCTTCCTCAGCGCGAGCGCGGGCCGCTTCCTCCGCCCGAATCCGAGCTTCTTCCTCGGCGCGGGCGCGGGCCTCTTCCTCCGCCCTGATGCGCGCCTCTTCCTCAGCGCGGGCGCGGGCCTCTTCCTCCGCCCGTATCCGAGCCTCTTCCTCGGCGCGGGCGCGGGCCTCTTCCTCCGCGCGAATCCGAGCCTCTTCCTCGGCGCGAGCGCGGGCCTCTTCCTCCGCCCGTATCCGAGCCTCTTCCTCGGCAAGGGCCCGAGCCTCTGCCTCCGCGCGCGCCTTCGCCTCGGCCTCGATGCGGGCCGCGTGCTCCGCTTCCTCCCGCTTGCGAGCGGCGACCTCGGCCTCGAGCCGCGCCTGCTCCTGCTCGCGGCGAGCCCGCTCCTCCTCTTCGCGCCCTCTGGCCTCTTCCTCCTCGCGTGCCCTGGCCTCCGCCTCGGCCCGCAGCCGCGCCTCCTCGGCCTCGCGCGCCAGGCGCTCCTCTTCCGCTCGCCGCGCCGCCTCCTCAGCCTCCCGCGCGAGCCGCTCTTCCTCTCGCCGGCGCGCCTCCTCCTCGGCGAGCAGCCGCGCCTCCTCGACGCGCCGCGCGGCCTCTTCTTCCTCGCGCCGCCGCGTCTCGTCCTCGGCCCGGAGCTTCGCCTCCAGGTCGGCCTTCCGGTGGGCGACCTCTTCCTCTTCCCGCCTCCGCAGCTCCTCGACCTCGCGGCGCTTGCGCTCTTCCTCGCGCAGGCGCGCGGCCTCTTCCTCCTGCTCGAGCCGCTCGGCCTCTTCCCGCTGGAGGCGCGCCTGCTCGCGGCGCCGCCACTCCTCGACGGGGATCGACTCGAAGAGCCCGCTCTTGGTGAGGAGCTCGAGCAACACGCGGCGGGGCACGGGGAGCCCGTCGGCGGAGCGGAAGTCCTCGAAGCCCGCCAGCCAGCTCTTCTCGTCGTCGCCCTGGGCCCAGGCGGCCATCTCCTCGGGCCTCAGCGCCCTGAAGTACGGCGCCTCGCCGGCGGGGACGCCGAGCGCCTCGAAGGCCGCGCGCACCACCCGCCCGCCCGCCACCTTCTCCAGGCCCGCCGCGTCGCCGCTGTCGAAGCGCACCGCCTCGGAGAGCGAGACGAGCTGCCGCACGTTGGCGAGCGTGCGCTGCACCGCCATCTCGGCCTTGGAGAGCCCGAGCTCCTCCAGCGTCTCCTCGTCGGCCTTGCCGGCCTCGCCGCGGGCCCAGAGAGCGTCGAGGCTCTTGGCGTCGAGCTTCTTCGCCCGCAACAGCCCCTGCAGCGGCGCCTGGAAGCCGAACTTCATCTCCACCCGCACCAGGTCGCCGGACTTGAAGCCCAGGCGCGACTCCTTGCCCTTGGCGAGGCACACCACCCACCCCGTGGCGCGCTCGGCATGGGCGCGGAAAACCGCTTCGGCGACCTGCGGGTTGGGCATTCAGCGCCGGAGTCTAGACCGACAATTGCCGGAGTGCCTCGAATGTGGCGATGCCCACCGCGGTCGAAAGATTGAGCGAGCGCCGATCTTCGAGCATGGGGATGGTGGCGATCTCCCCTCCCCCTTGGTGGAGCAGGTCCTTGGGGAGCCCGGTGGTCTCGGCCCCGAAGACGAGGTGGTCTCCCGGGGCGAAGCGGGCGGCCCACAGCCCGGTCCCCTCCCGCGCGGTGAAGAGGAAGCGGCGGGCGGTGGGGGTCCCCTCGAGGTACGCCTGCCAGGACGGGTAGAGCTTCACGAAGACCTTGTCCCAGTAATCCAGGCCGGCGCGCTTGAGCTCCTTGTCGGCGATGGAGAAGCCCAGCGGCTCGACCAGGATCAGCTTGCACCCGGTGCAGGCGCACAGGCGGGCCACGTTCCCGGTGTTGGGGGGAATCTGGGGGGAGACGAGCACCACGGTGAGAGGGCGCGAAAGCGGGACCAGGCTCGGGGTAGGCTGCACGCCCGATGCGCTACCGCGTGAGGAACCTGACGCGCAACACCGTCTTGTGCGACGCCATGGAGGAGGCCAAGACCTTCTCCACCCGCTTCAAGGGCCTGATGGGGCGCACCGACTTCCCCCCGGGCGCGGGCCTGCACATCGATCCGTGCACCTCGATTCACACCTTCTTCATGAAGATCCCCATCGACGTGCTCTTCCTCACCAGGGGGCTGGTGGTGGTGGACACCATCGACGCCATGCCCGCCTGGCGGACGAGCCGGGTCTATTTCGGTGCCCGCTCCGTTCTGGAGTTGCCTGCCGGCACGATGCGTGCGACTCAGACCGCGCCAGGGGACCAACTGGCAGTGGAGCCGATCACCCTTTGACCTTGCCCATGCGAGTTGGTTAGCTCCCGCAACTCCACGTGCTTTCGCCCCCCATGCGCATCGAGATCTCGGGACATACCCACGTCGGGATGAAGCGGAATCACAACGAGGACAACTTCCTCCTGTTGCCGGAGGAGCGTCTCTTCGTGGTGGCCGACGGCATGGGAGGCCATGCCTCCGGCGAGGTCGCGTCGAAGATCGCCATCGACGAGATGGCGGAGTTCTTCAAGCTGACCGGCGCCGACTCGGACGTGACCTGGCCGTACAAGATGGACAAGTCGCGCAACTACGACGAGAACCGCCTCGCCGTCGGCATCAAGCTCGCGAACTCGCGCATCTTCGAGAAGTCGTCGACGGACCAGAAGCTGAAGGGCATGGGCACGACCATCGTGTCGGTGTTCTTCGCCAAGGACAGCGAGGTCGTCGTCGGGCACGTGGGCGACAGCCGCGTGTACTTCTTCCGCAACGGCGTCCTGAAGCAGATCACCGAAGACCACTCGCTGCTCAACGACTACCTCAAGGCGAAGAAGCTCACGCCCGAGGAGATCGAGGCCTTCCCGCACAAGAACGTCATCGTGCGCGCGCTGGGCATGAAGGACACCGTGCAGGTGGACGTGAACCGGGTCGAGCCGAAGGACGGCGACACCTTCCTCCTCTGCTCCGACGGCCTGTCCGGCATGGTGCCCGACGCGCAGATGCAGGAGATCCTCAACTCGAGCCCCGACCTGGACAAGGTGTGCGGGCAGATGATCGACGCCGCCAACGCCAACGGCGGCAACGACAACGTCACCTGCATCCTGGCGCGGTTCCGGGCGCAGTAGCAGGCGGGCTCGCGTCACGAGTGGGGCACGCGGCGAGCGCGACGGCGCCGGGGTCCCGCCTGGAGCCTCGGCGCCCGATTCGGGGCGCTGGTGAATTTTCCCCTTCGCCCCTCCGTTGTGAGGACCCATGCACCAGTCCCTCGCCCTCCTCATCCTCGCCGCCGCGCCCCAGTGGGCGGGGGAGCTTGCCCGCTGCGACGTTGGGGACACCTGGTCGGTCTCAATCGACGCTCACGCCATCGTGACGGCGCGCGTGGGCGATCTGACGATCCAAGGGCCGCTCGCCGAGGCGGACGTCCGCCAGGTTTCGAGCTCGGTTCGCACCCTCACCCTGTATCTGGCCAGCGGGCGAAGCGTGCGGGTGGTTCATCACCTGGTGGACGCTACGTTCACGCTGAACGCGATTGGGATGCACCGTTGCACGGGGCCCGCGAAGTTCGACACCGGGAAGTTCGTGGCCCTCACCTCGTACGCAGGGCCGCGACCGTACGTTCGGCTCCTTCTTAGGGCGCTGGACCACAGCGTCGTCGACGTCGTCGACGTGCTGCCTCCGATGCCACCCGTGGGATTGGTTCTCTCTGGCCACCTCGGCAAGGATTCGTTCCATTTCATTGCCGAGCGCCGGAAACAGACCGCCGAAGGCTTGGTGCTGGCGGGCACCGGAGGCTTCTGCAACCTCTATGACATGTGCTGGCCCGTCCACACCGTCATCCTCTCCGGCGCAGTCTCGAACGGAGAGGTGGTTCAGACTGGCGTCTCCGAGGGCACGGCGCGGCTCGTCGGGGGCTTCGAGGCGGCGGGTTGGGCCGAGGTCCAGAAGCTTCCGCTCGAGAAGAAGTAGCAGCTGGAGCGTGACCGCGCTCCGTTCCCGCATCGTGTGCCGCCGGAGCGGCCGCGCGACGAGCGGGAAGAGGAGCACTCCGCCTGGGCACCCGCGCCCCCGCGGAGCTCAGCAGGCCGCGGCTTCCGATTCGCCCACCGGCAGCACCACTCCGCCCGGCGCGACGATCGCGTCTTCATAGAGCACGCCCGCCGGCACCTCGGCGCCGTCGAGCACCGCCACCCGATTGAGGTGCGCGCCCGCGCCGACCTTGGCGCCGCGCCCGATGCTCACGCCCGCGCCGATGCGCACGCCCTTCCCCACCACGCAGCCGCCGGCGAAGAACGCGGGGCCCGCGACCTTGACGTCATCGAGCTGGGCGCCCTCCTGCACGCGCGACGTTCCAGGGCCGGCCTTCGTGTGCGCGAAGGGGCTCGCGTCGCCGAAGGGCTCGAGCGGCACCTGGCCGAAGAGGAGCGCCCGGTGCACCGCCGCGTAGCGCGCCGGGGTGCCCAGGTCGGCCCAGAAGACGCGCTCGTCGGTGACGCGGTGGGCGTGAATCGACAGCCCCGCCTCCAGCATGCGCACGTAGACGTCCTTGTTGATGTCCTCGGGGCCGGAAGTGGCCATGAACTCGAAGACCTTCGGGGTGAGCACGTGCATGCCCGAGAAGTGCCAGGGCGCCAGCCGCGGCCCGCCGGGGCCCTTGCCCGCGATGCGGCGCACGTGGCCGTCGGCGTCGACCTCCACCGCGTTGTAGGTCTCGCCCGGAGGCATGGGGAGCAGCACCATGGTCGCCGCCGCGCCGCTCGCCCGGTGCGCGTCCACCGCGGCCTTCACGTCGACGCCGAAGAGGACGTCGCCGTTGAGGACGATGATGGGTTCGGAGGACGAGTCCGATGTTCGGCACCCTTCGACGGGCTCAGGGTGAACGGGAGGTCGGCCCCCTTCGACTCCGCTCAGGGCGAACGGGTTGAGCCCGCGGATGCCGCCGCCGGTGCCCTGAATCTCTCCGACCTCCTTGGAGACGTGGAGCGACACGCCGGCGCGCTGGGCCTCGTCGCGGGCGACGGCCTCCATCACCTCGGGCAAGTGGAAGGTGTTGATCCCCACCTCGCGCACGCCAGCCCGCACCAGGGTGGCGAGGG
The DNA here is from genome assembly GCA_037443525.1 of Archangiaceae bacterium. GTDB lineage: Bacteria > Myxococcota > Myxococcia > Myxococcales > Myxococcaceae > JBBIOE01. The sequence continues at coordinate 5,144 of JBBIOE010000034.1, forward strand.
CGGAGCGAAAGAGCGGCTGCCCGAGCAGCGGCACCGCCGGCTTCGGCCAGCGCTCGGTCAGGGGCCGCAGCCGGGTGCCGAGGCCCGCGCACAGCACCAGCGCCCGCACGTCAGGCGAGCTCCGGCACGTACTTCGCGACCAGCCGGCGCAAGGGCTCGAGCTGTGGCTGCCGCTCGAAGGCCGCCTTCACGTAGCGAAGCGAGGCGGGGATGGAGGGCAAGAACGACGGGTTCCCCTTCACCCGGTTGATGAACTCGAAGCGGCCCGCGTCCTTGAGCTTGCGCTGCACGGTGAGCAGGTCGAAGAACGAGAGGAAGCTCTTGGCGTCGATGCGCTCGCGGGTCTCCTTCTCGAACGCGATGATGTACTCCTCCACCATCGCCTCGACGAAGGCGCGCTCGAGCTCGACGTAGGAGTCGCGCAGGAGCGCCACCAGGTCGTACTGCCTCGGCCCCTGCAGCGCGTCCTGGAAGTCGATGACCACCAGCTCTCCGCCGGTCACCATGAGGTTGCGGCTCTGGTAGTCGCGGTGGGTGAAGCCCCTGGGCGCGGCGGCGAGCTCCTTGGCGATGCGGCGGAAGGTGGCGTCGAGCTCGCCGCGCTCGGTCTCGGTGGGCTTCTTGCCGCTCCAGGCCTCGAGGCCCCACTCGCGGAAGTGGTGCAGCTCCCAGTCGTAGAGGTCTTCGTCGAAGGCGCGGGTGAAGGCGAGGCAGGCCGGGTCCGGGGTGCGCTCGGCGCGGGCGCGCAGGGACGCGAGCAGGCGCACCGCGCGGCCGTAGAGCACGTCCTTCTTCTCGGTCTCCAGGGCCTTCTCGAAGGTGAGGTCGGTGAGGTCCTCGAGCACCATCATCCCCGCCGGCTCGTCGTAGCGGAGGATCTTGGGCACCCGCACCCCGAGCTTCTCGAGGTAGCGGTGGACGTTCACGAAGGGCAGCTCCTTGGGCGGCTCGCCCTTCTGGGCCTCCTCGCTCTTCTTGGAGGCGTCCGGCGGCATCACCATCAAGACGTGCGAGTGCGGCGGCTGGCCCACGCGGTAGTAGGAGCGGTTGGAGGCGTCGCCCTTGAGCTTCAAGACGGGCGCGGTGGCGGAGGAGCGGCCGGTGGCGGCCTCCACCTGGCTTCGGAGAGCGGAGTCGAGGGACATGGTGGTCAGGCTTCCCGCCGGAGCGGGAGGAGGTCGAAAGGTATCGCGACCAGCGTGGGGAAGCGATCGACCTTCTCGGGCACCTTCTGGAAGGACGCCTCGGAGAAGCCCTGGGCCGCCACCACCACGATGATGGGCTCGTTCTTCTCGTCGCGCCCCGGGCCGATGCGCATGACGCCGCGCAGACCGAAGCAGAGCCTGATGCACTCCTCGACGGCGGCGGCGAGATCGGGGTCTTCCTGATCCTCGGTGTGGCCGTCGCGCTCGCGGTCTTCCTTGAAGAGCACGCCCTGGTCGCGGGCCTCCTTGAGCAGCGCGAAGGCGTCGGGCGGGCGCTCGCTCTTGGCGATGGTGCCGGCGAGCTTGTTCTGAAGCGCCCCCACCGGGGCGAGGCTGGTGTAGCTCGACGAGGTCATCGCCATGGCCTTGGCGTCGGCGCCGCTGGACGCGGCCTTCTTCTGGAGGAAGGCCGACTTGGCCTGGGCCTGGGCGGTGCCCTTCAGCAGCGCCTGGCCGGTCTTGGCGTTCTGCCGGGTCTCCTGGCGGTCGGCGTCCTCGGCGCGCTCCTTGGCCTGCTCCTTGGCCTCCTTCGCCTCGGCGTGATCGGCGAAGAGCGACTCGTGCGCGGCGTGCTCGTGGCCCTCGACCTCGGGCGGCGCCTCGGGACCGGCGGCGGCGCCGGCTTCCTCGCCGTGCGGAAGGCCCTTGGGCAGCTTCACCTTCTCGAGCTGGCCGGTCTTGGCGCGCTGGGGCCGCTGCGTGGGCCGCGCGGAGGTGGACGGCCGGAGCGTCGGAGGGCGCGAAGAAGAAGGAACCCGGTTCACGAAACTGATTATGGTACGGCACGAGATGGCCGACTACGGCAAGCGTGATTACGGGCGCTGTCCCTGCGGCGGGCGCTACGACAACCGCGCGGTGGAGGTCCGGCTCACCGTCAGTGGCAAGGTGGTGGTGCTGACGGACGTGCCCCAGGGCGCCTGTCCGAACTGCGGGTCGCGCGTGTACAAGCCCGAGGTGCTGGAGCGCATCGAGAGCCTGATGAAGGGCCGGCGCATCGCCAAGGTCATGTAGGGCGTTCCCGGTGGGCGTTTGGCTGTGCTATCGCCGCTCGCCATGAACGTGCACGACAACGTCCTCTCCGCCATCGGGCAGACCCCCATCATTCGGCTCAACAAGCTCGTCGGCCCCAACGACGCGACGGTGTGGGTCAAGTGCGAGTTCATGAACCCGGGCGGCGCCATCAAGGACCGCATGGCGCTGCACATGATCGAGAAGGCCGAGAAGGACGGGCGGCTGAAGCCGGGCGGCACCATCGTCGAGAACACCTCGGGCAACACGGGCTTCGGCCTGGCGATGGTGGCGGCGGTGCGCGGCTACAAGTGCATCTTCACCATGCCGGACAAGATGTCGGCGGAGAAGGTGAACCGCCTGAAGGCGATGGGCGCGCAGGTGGTGGTGACGCCGACCAACGTGCCGGCGGAGGACCCGCGCAGCTACTACGAGACCGCCAAGCGCCTGGCCAAGGAGACGCCGAACGCGTTCTACCCGAACCAGTACCACTCGCCCGACAACATCGAGGCCCACTACCTGTCGACCGGCAAGGAGATCTGGGAGCAGATGGAGGGGAAGATCGACTGCTTCGTCGCGGGCCTGGGCACCGGCGGCACGATGAGCGGCGCGGGCAAGTACCTGAAGGAGAAGAACGCCAAGGTGAAGAACGTGGGCGTCGATCCGATCGGGTCAGTCTACGCGGGCTACTTCAAGACCGGGAAGATCGGCGAGTCGCACGTCTACAAGGTCGAGGGCATCGGCGAGGACATGCTGTGCGCCGCGATGGACTTCAAGGTGCTGGACGACGTTCGGCAGGTCGACGACCGGCAGAGCTTCGTGGCGGCCCGGCGGCTGGCGCGCGAGGAGGGCATCTTCGGCGGCGGCTCCTCGGGCGCGGCGGTGCACGTGGCGCTGGAGCTGGCCAAGGAGCTCGGCAAGGGCAAGAACATCGTGGTGGTGCTGCCCGACTCGGGCTCGAGCTACATCTCGAAGTTCTACTCGGACGAGTGGATGCGGGATAACGGCTTCGCCGACGACAAGGGCCTGGGCACCGTCGCGGACGTGCTCAAGAACCGGCCCCAGAAGCTCCAGACCGGCCGCAAGGGCGAGAAGATCGGCGAGGTCATCGAGGTGATGAAGCAGCACGGCATCTCGCAGATGCCGGTGGTCGACGCCGAGGGCGTGGGCCAGGGGATGATCCACGAGGTGGACCTGCTCAACGGCCTCATCTCCGGCAGCCGGAAGATGACCGACACCATCGACTCGTTGATCGCGCCGATGCAGGGCGTGGTGACGAAGGAGACGTCGATCACCACGCTGCGCCAGGTGTTCGCGCAGGACAACGTGGCGGTGGTGCGCGACGGGCAGAAGGTGACGGCGGTGGTGTCGAAGATCGACCTCATCGAGTACCTGGCGACGAAGTGACCGGTCGTCGGTGCCCGGGGCGCCCCGGAAGAGCGCCTTGAAGGACCATGCATATTCGTAGTCTGACTACGAATATACATGGTAGCCTGTGGGCGTGATTCCGCGGAGACGCAGGCTGGAGGAGCTCCGTCGGCGCCTGCGGGCTTCTCCCGTCGTAGCGCTTCTGGGGCCTCGGCAAGTCGGCAAGACGACGCTGGCGCGGCAGGCGGCGGAGCTCACCGCAGGAGACGTTCACTGGTTCGATCTCGAGAACGCCGTGGATGTCAGGCGTTTGAGCGATCCGATGCTCGCGTTGGGGCCGCTCCGCGGGCTCGTCGTTCTCGACGAAGTGCATCGGCGCCCAGAAGTGTTTCCGACCTTGCGCGTCCTGGCGGATCGCCCCCGGCGACCGGCGACGTTCCTGGTCTTGGGGAGTGCCTCCGAGCGACTGCTGCACCAGGCCTCCGAGTCGCTCGCAGGCCGCATCTCGTTCTACGAGCTTCCTGGCCTGTCGATCGAAGAGGTCGGGTCCCGGCACACGAGGGCGCTCTGGTTGCGCGGCGGCTTCCCGGCCTCGTTCGTCGCGCGGAAGGATGCCGAAAGTTGGCAGTGGCGTGGGGACTTCATCCGTACGTTCCTGCAACGAGATCTGCCGGAGTTCGGCGTTCGGATCGCGAGCACGACGCTCAACCGATTCTGGTCGATGCTCGCCCACGTCCACGGCCAGCTCCTCAACTGGTCCGAGCTCGGGCGGTCGATGGGAGTCACGGATCACGCGGTTCGGCGCTACCTGGACGTGCTCGAACAGACCTTCATGGTTCGTCAGCTGCCGCCCTGGTTCGAGAACCTCTCCAAGCGGCAGGTGAAGTCGCCGAAGCTCTACCTTCGAGACACGGGGCTCCTTCACCGCCTCCTCGAGATCCCCGATGCAAAGACGCTCGATGGGCATGCTCGGGTCGGGTCTTCGTGGGAAGGCTTCGTTCTCGAGGCGATCCTCGATCACCTTCGGGTGGAACGGGAGCAGGCGTACTTCTGGAGGACCGCGCAGGGTGCCGAGCTCGACCTGCTCGTCGTTCGCGGGAGCGAGCGGCTGGGGTTCGAGGTGAAGCTCACCGCCGCGCCCGAGGTCACGCCGTCGATGCGCGTGGCGCTCGCGGACCTCAAGCTCGATCGGCTCGACGTGCTCCACGCGGGAACGCACACGTTCGCGCTCGCCCCGCGGATTCGGGCGGTGGCCTTCGAGCGGCTCCTGGAAGACGTGCCCCGGTGAGCCCGCGTGGCTCGTGACGCCGTCCTCGACCAAGCGGGCGAGTTCAGAAGAGTCGATGACATCCACGACAAAAGCCCCCGGTTGAAGGAGCGAACCGTCGTCGTCGACGCGCCCACCGAGCGCCCAAGCTCCTATGCTCGCGGCCACATGCTCGGTCGTCTTCGCTCGGTCGTCCTCGTCACCCTGGTCAGCGCCTGCTCGGCGCCGCCTTCCTCCGTCGATGCGTCGCTCGAGGACGCGGGTGCCGATGCTGGGACCGAGGACTCCGGGGTCGCCGACGCGGGCGCCGTAGACGGGGGCCAAGAGGACGGAGGCGCTCCCGACTCCGGGGCGCTCGACGCCGGACCCCCGGCCGACGCGGGCAGCTGGGACGCCGGCAGCTCGCTCTGCCCTGCCCCGTCCGGCGCCGGCGCGCCGTTCCGCCTCCGCGCCGCCGCCGCCAACCTCACCTCGGGCAACTGCCAGTCGTGGAACCCGGGCCCGGGCGCCCGCATCCTCCAGGGGCTCGCGCCCGACGTGGTGATGATCCAGGAGTTCAACACCTACGCCAAGGCGCCCTCGCTCGGCTGCCCGGACACCGACCTCGCCGACATCCCCGTGCTGGTGGAGCGGCTCTTCCCCGACGCCGGCTACTCGTGGGCGCGCGGGGCCACCGGCCGCATTCCGAACGGCGTGCTCAGCCGCTGGCCCATCGTCGCGTCGGGAGACTGGGCCGATCCCCGCGTCACCGACCGCGACTTCACCTGGGCCCAGGTCGATCTGCCCGGCCCGCGAGACCTGTGGGTCGTCTCCGTGCACCTGCTCACCTCGTCGGCGAGCGAGCGGACCCTCGAGGGCAACGCGCTCAAGGCCCAGCTCGACGCGCTCGTCCCGCGCGGAGACTTCCTCCTCGTCGGCGGCGACTTCAACACCACCAACACCAACGAGAACGTGTTCTCCGCGCTCGAGCCCCGCGTCGTCAGCGGCGGCGAGGTCCCCGTGGATCAGCGCGGGAACCCCGGCACCAACGCCAACCGCAACAAGCCCTACGATCAGGTGCTGGCCTCACCGTGCCTCGCCGCGAGCCAGGTGCCGGTCGTCATCGGCGCGCAGAGCTTCGACGCCGGCCTGGTCTTCGACAGCCGCGTCTACACGCCGCTCGCCGACGTCGCGCCGGTGTTGGCGACGGACAGCGACGCTCCGAACATGCAGCACATGGCGGTGGTGAAGGACTTCCTCGTCGCCCCGTGATGCCCGGGGTGAGCGCGCCTCGCTCACTTGCACGACGCGACGTTGCGCGTCACCTCGCCCTCTCGCTCCCAGCCCGCGCTCCCGCCCGCACGGTAGATCAGCTTCCGGTCGCACCCGGCGACGCCGACGCTGGGCACGCTGAAACCGAGCATGGCGTCCGACGCGTTGGCGTTGAAGTAGGTGATCGACAAGCGCTCGACCGGGCACTCCAGCTCGAAGGCTGCACGCTTGAGCCCCGTGGCCTGGAACCGCTCTCCGACGGTGGCACACGACGACAGGCCGAACACGACGACCGCGAGCGCGAAGTTGCGCATGGGAAGACCCTCCGCGCCCTTCGTGACGTGGAGCCTCCCACGCATTCATCGCCCGCGCTTCTAGAGCACCGAACAGGTTCCCCAGCCTGCTGCGGCGAACGATCCTCTCGCTGCGCCGGGCAGGCTCGCCGCTGCGCTCCTCACTGGGCCCACCAGCACAGCTCCGGTGCTCGCCGCTCGCGTGCCCGGCTCGCTTCGGTCTCGTCCGCCTCGCGACGGCCGGGGAACCTGTTCGGTGCTCTAGTCCCCGCCCACGGTCTCCGGCGCCTCGACCGCCGATCGGTACGGCGCCGCGTTGAGCAGCCGGTTCAAGGTCTTCAGGTCGATGTCCAGCGCGTCGGCGGTGGCCTGCTTGCGGCCCCGCAGCCGCTCGAAGGCCCAGGCCGCGTACTGCCGCTGCATCTCGCGCAAGGGCACCACCGGCCCGGCGAAGCCCTCGCCGGCCTCGCGCGTCACCGCGGGCAGCACCAGGTCGTCCGGCCCCACCTCCGGGCCCTTGGCCAAGACCGCCGCGCGCTCCAGGACGTGCTCGAGCTGCCGCACGTTGCCCGGCCAGCTCCAGCTCATCAAGAGCCTCAGGGCGTCGGGCGAGCACGACGCGATGCGGGTGTTCGAGTGCCGCCGCCGCGCCTCGGCGATGAAGTGGTCGACCAGCACCGGAATGTCCTCGCGGCGGCTGCGCAACGGCGGCATGGCCAGCTCGATGACGTCGAGGCGGTAGAGCAGGTCGGCGCGGAACTGGCCCTTCGCGACGCGCTCTCCCAGGTGCTGGTGCGTCGCCGCGAGCACGCGCACGTCCACCGGCCGCTCGGCGTCGGCGCCCACCGGCCGCACCCGCCCGCGCTCCAGAACGTCGAGGAGCTTGGCCTGCAGCTCCACCGGCAGCTCCGCCACCTCGTCGAGGAAGAGCGTGCCGCCGTCGGCCTCCACGAAGAGCCCGTCCCGCGGGCCGGCGGCGCCGGTGAAGGCGCCCTTGGCGTGGCCGAACAGCTCGCTCTCCAAGAGGTTCCCCGGCAGCGCGGCGCAGTTCACGGTGACGAAGGCCTTGGAGGCGCGCGGCCCCTGGGCGTGGAGCGCGCGGGCGACGAGGCCCTTGCCGGTGCCGGTCTCGCCGGTGATGAGCACCGGCGCCGCCGACTCGGCCACCCGCTCGGCGACCTCCAGCACCTTCTGCATCGCCTCCGAGCGCCCGAGCAGCGTGCGGAAGGCGTAGCGCTCCTTGAGCGAGCGCTTGAGCGCCGTGGCCTCGCGCCGCACCCGCGTCTCGGAGAGCGCGCGATCGAGGAAGAGGATGAGCTCCTCGAGCTTGAAGGGCTTGGTGAGGTAGTGCGCCGCGCCCTGGCGGATGCACTCCACCGCCGAGTCCACCGCGCCCCAGGCGGTCATCACCAGCACCGGCGTGTCGGGCGAGGTCTTCTGCACCGCGGCGAGCACGGTGAGGCCGTCGGCGCCCTTCATGCGCAGGTCGGTGAGCACGGCGTCGAAGCGATCCTTCGAGAGGCGCGAGAGCGCGTCCTCGCCGGAGAACACGACCTGGGCGTCGAAGCCGCGCAGGGACAGGCCGTCGCCGAGCGTCTCGGCCAGGGCCTGGTCGTCGTCCACCACGAGGATCTGAGGTGGGCGGGTGGTGGTGGCGGTGGTCATGCGCTTTCCCCTCCGACGGGCATCTCGACGGTCGCGACGGTGCCCGGCCCCGGAGCGCGCGGCTCGAGGGTCAGGGTGCCCCGGTGCGAGCGGACGATCTCGGTGGCGATGGCGAGCCCGAGGCCGGTGCCCTTCCCCTCGCGCTTGGTGGTGAAGAACGGCTCGAACACCCGGCTGGCGTGCTCGGGCGGAATGCCGTGGCCGCGATCCTCGACGAGGAAGGCGACCTTCTGGCCGCGCTGCTGGCAGGAGACCACCACGGCGTCGCCGGCCTTGGAGGCGTCGAGGGCGTTGAGGAGCAGGTTGCTGAGCACCGAGCTGAAGGTGCGCGGGTCGCAGGCCACCGCGGGCACGGGCGGGCCGGGGGTGACGGAGAGCTCGACGCCGCCGGCCTCGAAGCGGTAGCGCACCAGCGCCGCCGCGTCCTCCACCAGGCGCCCCGGGGGCGTGGACACCAGCGGCACCTGCTCCCCCCGCACGATGCCCAAGAAGCCGCGGATGATCTGCCGCATGCGCTCCACCTGCTCGATGATCACCCCGAGCGACTTCTGGCCCGCGACGTGGCCGGCGACCAGCGGCTCGAGCTGCTCGGCACGGCCGAGGATGGCGCCCAGCGGGCTCGACAGCTCGTGGGCGATGCCGGTGCCGAGGGCGCCCAGGGTGGCGAGCTTGTCGGCGCGGGACAGGCGCGCGTCCTGCTCCCGGGTGAGGTCGGCGAGCGCCAGCTCGTGCTCCAGCCGCGCCTCGCGGCGGGCGCCGGCCAGGGCGAGCAGCCCGAAGAGCAGCACCAGCCCGGCGGCGGCGACGGTGGAGAGGATGAGCCGGAACTCCGCGTGGCGCTCCCGCGCCCGCTCCGAGGCGGCGGAGACGACCAGCGCGAGGCGGTCGACGGGCCCGGAGGTGGGCGCGACGACGGCGAGCGCGGCGCGGCGCGCGGGGAGGCCGAGGGCCTCGGCGGCGGCGCGATCGAGGTGCGACGGCCCCGCGTCGAGGTTCATCGCGGCGGTGGCGATGGGCGCCGGCGCCGCCGTCCCGTCGAGGCCCGCCAGGGTCCCCGCGCCGCGCAGCCGCACGAAGACGCGCACCCGCCCCTGCTCCTCGAAGCGCGCCAGCGAGCGGTAGAGCCCCTCGCGTCCCGGCTCGCCGCCGTTGCCCAGGCCATCGGCCAGCGCCTCGGCGGTGACCTGCACGCCCTGGGAGAAGTCGGCGAAGGCCGAGGCCTCCTCGCGCCGGGCGTCGAGGAGCGCCAGCGCCAACACCCCCACCGTCGCCACCGCGACCAGCGTGCCGAGCACCCCTCGGCTCATGCCCGCGCCTCGACTGGAGCGATCCGCGTCTGCCTGCACGGGGCGCGCAACTCCAAGTTCCGTTCCATTCGAAGTCCTTTGAAAGACGCAGGGATAACGGCGCCATCGCCGGAGGGGTCGGGAAATTCTCCGTGGACCGGGGAGGAATTCCTCCCGGTCGCCTCGGTCAACCCTGCGAAATGAGGTGCCCGAAGCTGGCGTCCCCCTTGCTCACGGGCAAGACCCCGTGGCGGCCGTGTGCACCCCTTCCATCGTGGCGATGACCCTCCTCGGGGGGCTGACGCTCCCGGCTGCCCGCGAGGCCGCGCAGCGGCAACGGCCGGAGCTTCGGGTGGAGGCCTCGCGGCTCGAGGCGCGGCGGCTGGAGGAGGCGGCGGCGGACGCGCGCTGGCTCCCGCGGGTGGGGGTGGCCGCGGAGCTTCTGGGGAGCACGGCGAACAACGCCCAGGCCTCCTACTTCTCGCCGCGGGGCGCGGAGCCGGCCCGGCCGGCGGGCAAGGTGGCGGCGACGCCGGACCTGCGGCCCTACGCCAACAGCTGGCTGGGCGCCGGCGCTCAGCAGCAGGTGTGGGACTTCGGCAAGACGGGCGCGGCGAAGGACTCGGCGCGGGCGCGCACGGTGGCGCAGGAGGAGGAGCGGCGCCGGCTCGAGTTGGAGATCGACCTCGACGTGCAGCTCTCGTGGTTCGAGCTCAAGGCGGCCCACGCGGTGGTAGCGGCGGCGGAGCGGGCGCTGGAGCGCTCGAGGACCCACGAGGCCCTGGCGGCGGCGGCGGTGCACAGCGGCCTCAAGCCGCCCATCGAGCAGACGCGGGTGGCGGCCGACGTGGCGCGGGCCCAGGCCGACCTGGAGCAGGCCAAGGGCGCGCTGAGCGCGGCGCGCTCGCGGCTGGCGGCTTCGGTGGGACGCCCCCAGGAGGACGTGGACGTGGAGGGCGAGGGCGCTTTGCCCGCGCTGCCTTCGGGGCTGGACGACGCCTTGAAGGCCGCGGGCGAGGGCTCGCCTTTGGTGCGCGAGGCGAAGGCCTTCGGGGTGGTGGCGCACGCGCGGGCCGAGGAGACGGCGCTCTCCCGGACGCCCGACGTGGCGCTGGTCGGCTCGCTCTACGGCTTCGCGGGCGGCCCGACTTTGGACTCGGCGGCGACGCCGGTGGGGAGCGGCTTCTTGCCGGCGGTGCCCAACTACGCGGTGGGGCTGGTGGCGGTGGTGCCGCTCCTCGACGCGGTCGTCTCGCGCCAGGCCCAGGCCGATGGCGCCAGCGCCCGCGCGGCGGACGAATTGGTCGCGGTGGCGACCCTGGCCGAGTCCCGGCAGACGCGCGCCGCGTGGATCGCCCGGGACTCGGCCCAGAAGACCCTGCCCGCCCTGGCCGCGGCGGAAGGCGCGGCGGTGGCCAACGAGCGGCAGGCGGACGCCCGCTTCTCCCAAGGGCTGGGCACGGCGGTGGAGCTCGCCGACGCGACCCAGCTGCGCACCGACGCCGAGGTGCGGCGCATCTTGGGTGAGCTGGCGGTGGCGCGGACGACGCTGGAGCTGGTGCGCGCCTTGGGTCCGTCGCCGGCGTCGCCCTGAAGGAGAAGAGCATGCGTGGAATCTCGCGAGGAGTGGTGCTGGCCGGCTTCGGCGTGTTGGCGGTGACGGCGGGGTTGTGGGGCCTCACCCGGCGCGCCACCCAGACCGGCGACCTGGCGCCGCTGTCCTCCCGGCCCAAGCCGGTCTCGGTGGTGACGGCCAAGGCCTCGTCGTGGCGGGGCACGCGCGAGTACGTCGGCGCGGTCGAGCCGTGGGTCGAGGCGCGCATCGGCCCGCAGCTCATGAGCGCCTACGTCTCCACGGTGCTGGTGCGTCCGGGCGCCGAGGTGAAGCGCGGCGACGTGTTGGCGACGCTCGACTGCCGCTCGGTGGCGGCGGGGAGCCAGGCGGTGGAGATGCAGGCCCGCGCGCTGCAGGCCCGGCAGCACGCGACGGCCAGCGAGGCGATGCGCCTCAACTGGATGCTCGACGGCGGCTTCGCCTCGCAGAACGAGGTGGAGCAGAAGCTGGCCCAGGACGCGGAGCAGCAAGCGCAGCTCCTCGCCGCCAAGGCCCGGCTCGAGGCCACCACGCTGGAGACGCAGGACTGCATCTTGCGCGCGCCCTTCGACGGGGAGATCGCCCGCCGCGACCTGGACCCCGGCGCCTTCGTGCGGCCCGGCGTGGCGGTGCTGACGCTCATCGATCGCAGCACGGTGCGGCTGGTGGCCGACGTGCCGGAGTCCGACTTCGAGCTGGTGCGCCCGGGCACGGCGGTGCGGGTGGAGCTGCTCGCGAACGCGGAGCGCCTCCAGTCGGCCATCACCCGGCGCGCGCCGGCCGCCGACCTGGCCACGCGCACCATTCACGTGGAGCTCGACGTCGCCGACACGCAGCGGCGCCTGCCGGTGGGCACGACGGCGCGGCTCTTCGTCGACATCGGCGAGCCCGCGCCCGCGGTGGAGGTGCCGCTCTCGGCGGCGACGGTGCGCGGCACCAAGGCCACCCTGGTGACGGTGAGCGGCGACGTGGCGCACCCGCTGGAGGCGAAGCTGTTGGGCGAGCGGGCCGGCGTGCTCTTCCTCGATGGGGTGGAGCCGGGCGCGAGGGTGGTGACGCAGGGGCGCGGCCAGGTGCGCGAGGGCGATCGCGTCGCCGCGGCGGAGGACCGGTTCCTCTCGCCCAGGCACGCCACCGCCGCGGCGGGGGGCCTGCCGTGACGAAGCTGGCGCTCCGAAACCCCATCGCGGTCCTGATGGCGTCGCTGGGCCTCGTGGTGTTCGCCCTGGTGGTGGTGCCGAGGCTCTCGGTCGACACCTTCCCCGAGCTCACCCCGCCGGTGCTGGTGGTGGGCACGTTGGCCCCGGGCCTCGGCCCCAAGGACGTGGAGAAGACGCTCACCTGGCGCATCGAGAAGTACGTCTCCGCCACGCCGGGCATCGATCACGTGGAGAGCGTCTCGCGCAACAACCTCTCGATCGTCTACGTGTGGATGAAGTGGGGCACCGATCTCAACTCGGCGCAGACCCTGGTGCAGCAGCAGGTGGCCTTCGCCATGTCGGCGGTGCCCAAGTCGCTGGGCGTCATCCCCCCCTTCGTCTTGCAGTACGACCCCTCGAACGCGCCGGTGGTGCAGGTGACGGTGTCCGGCGGCGGGCTCTCCGGGCCGCAGCTCTACGACTTCGCGCTCAACACCATCGAGCCGGTGCTGGAGGGCATCCCCGGGGTGGCGAGCGCGAGCTTGAACGGCGGGCGGCAGCGGCAGATCAACGTGGTCGTCGACGCCACCCGCGCGCGCGCCCGCGGCGTCACCACCCAGGAGATCAGCCAGGCGGTGGCGCAGGCCAACGCGCTCTTGCCGTCGGGCGTCTTCCTCTCGCCGCGCTTCGACTCCAACGTGTACACCAACGCCATCCCCGAGAAGGTGGAGACCCTGGGCGAGGCGCCGGTGAAGGTGGTCGACGGGCGCAAGGCGGTGGCCATTCGCGACGTGGCCCGGGTGGAGGACAGCGGCAGCCCCGAGACGCAGTCGGTGTCGGTCGACGGGCGCAGCTCGGTCTACCTGAACGTGCTGCGGGTGCCCGGCGGCAACACCCTGAAGATCGTGGAGGCGGTGAAGGACACGCTCGGCAAGCTCGAGGGCCTGCCCAAGGGCGTGGAGGTGAAGGCGGTCTTCGATCAGTCGACCTTCGTGCGCACCTCCTACGAGGGGCTCAAGCGCGAGGTGATTCAGGCGCTCCTGCTGATCGCCCTGGTGATCCTCATCTTCCTCCAGAGCTTCCGCGGCACGCTGGTGGTGACGCTCGCCATTCCGCTCGCCTTCGCGGTGACGCTGATCGTGCTGTCCTCGACGGGCAACTCGCTCAACGCCTTCACCCTGGGCGGGCTCACCCTGGCCATGGGGCCTTTGGTGGACACGGCGGTGGTGGTCTTGGAGTCGATCCACCGCCACCAGCACTCGGGGCTTTCGCTGCCGGAGGCGGCGCGCCAGGGCACCGAGGCGGTGGCGCTGCCGGTGCTCGCCTCCACGCTGACCACGCTGGCGGTGCTGCTGCCGGTGGTGCTGCTCGCCGGCCTGGCGCAGAAGCTCTTCGTGCCCCTGGCCCTCACCGTGGCCACGGCGATGACCGCGTCCTACGTCGTGAGCATGACGGTGACGCCGGTGGCGGGCCGCTTCTTGCTCGGCGCCGACGCGCCGGGGCGGCTGGCGAAGGCGCTGGCGAGCCGCATCGCGCGCCTGGCCGACGGCTACGCGGGCTTCCTCACCCAGGTGCTGAAGCAGCGGGCGGCCCTCATCGCCGGCGCGCTGGTGCTGGTGGTCTCGGCGGTGCTGGCGGCGAAGAGCCTGCCCAGTAGCTTCTTCCCGGAGATCGACGAGTCGATGGAGCGGGTCTACGTGCGGCTCGCGCCGGGCCTCTCGCTGGAGGAGGCCTCCGCGCGCATCGAGGCCATGGGCGAGGCGCTCCGGGAGGAGCTGCCCAAGGGCACGGTGGAGCTGGTGCTCACCAACGTCGGGGCGCCGAACAACGCCCGCAGCGCGATGAACAGCCCCAACAACGGGCCGCACATGGGCTTCATCCGCCTGGCGCTGAAGCCGGCGGAGGAGCGCACCCTCGACCAGCGCCAGGTGGCCGACCTCTCCCGGAAGATCCTGGAGCGGCGCTTCCCCGGCGTGGAGTTCCTGCAGTGGCCCGGGGGGCTGGTGGCGAGCGTGTTCTCCAACGGCTTCTACGCGCCCTTGGTTGTGGAGGTGGCCGGCGACGAGCTGAACGCGCTGAGGCAGCAGGCGCAGCTGGTCTTCGAGGTGGCGCGCACCGTGCCCGGGGTGGTCGACCCGCGGGTGTCGCTGGAGACCGACTACCCCGAGGTGCGGGTGAACACGCGGCGCGACGAGGCCGGCATGGTGGGCGTCTCGGCGCGCGGCGCGGCGCAGGCCACCCTCGACGCGACCCTGGGCAACGTGAACGGGCCCTCGGTGTGGATCGACCCGAAGAACGGCCAGTCGTACTACGTGGTCACCTCCTACGACGCCGACCTGGTGAGCGACCCGGCGCGGCTGGCCGAGGTGCCGGCGCGGGTGTCGGCCGACGGGCGCACGGTGCCCCTGGGCGCCTACGCCGAGGTGACCCGCTCCGCCGGCGCCACCGCCATCGAGCGCAGCTCGCTCAAGCGGGTGGCCCACGTGCTGATGCAGACCGAGGGGCGCGACATCGGCAGCACCGCCGCCGCGCTGGAGGCCGCCCTGAAGGCCGATCCGCGCACGGCCTCGCTGCCCTTCCGCTTCGTGGGCCAGGTGGACCTGATGCGCACCACCTTCTCCAGCCTGGGCGTGGCCATCTCGCTGGCGGTGATGCTGGTGTTCATGATCATGGCCTCGCAGTTCAAGTCGCTGCGGCTGCCCTTCGTGATGCTCTTCACCATCCCCGTGTCGCTGGTGGGCATCGTGACGGCCTTGCTCATCGCCGGGCAGGGCTTCTCGGTGACGGCGCTGATGGGCGTGCTCATGGTGGTGGGCATCGCGGTGGCGAACGGCATCTTGCTGGTGGACGAGTCGGATCGGCGCTTCCAGGCCGGCGCGGAGCTCTTCGAGGCGACGGTGCAGGGCGCGCGCACGCGCTTCGTGCCCATTCTCATGACCAGCCTCGCCACGGTCATCGGGCTGTTGCCGACGGCGCTGGGGCTCGAGGCGGGCAGCGAGGCCAACCGGCCGCTCGCGCTGGCGGTGGTCGGCGGGCTCACCTCGTCGACGCTGCTCTCGCTCTTCCTGGTGCCCAGCATCTACACGCTGGTGGCGAAGCGCCGCGCCCAGGCAGAGGACGCGGCGCCCGACCTCGTGCCCGCGGCCGCGCCCCACTGAGCGCGGCCCGCCGGGGCGTCAGAAGAGGAGGAAGGCGCCCAGGTGCACGCGGTGGTCGTAGGCCTGCGCGGTGTCGGCGTACTCCTGCATGAAGTACGAGTACTCGGCCGCCAGGCGCACCGCGGGGGTGACGTCCCAGAACAGGCTGGCGTTGAAGTAGCGCTCGAGCTTCATGACCCTGGTCGGGGTCGCGAACTCCATCGCGTTCGGCGACGACAGCCAGGCGAAGTTGCCGCTGAGCCACACCCGCTGCTCCAGCGGAAGGTGGTACTGGAAGCCGATGAGCAGCGCCTGCCACTCCACCGGCACCAGGTTGCCGTTGGTGTCGAAGCGGACGATGCCCGGGTCGAGGCCGGGAGCGTAGGAAGGACCCGGCGTCAGGTTGTTGGGGTTGGGCAAGGTGGGGAAGCTCACGCCGCCGGTCAGGCCGGTGAAGAGGTCGTTGATGCCCCTGCCCTGCACGAAGGAGCCGGTGAGGGCGAGGTTGTTCTGGAACGAGTCCTTGGTCCCGCTGATGACGGGCACCAGCGCGTCGATGGACCAGCCGAAGCCGTTCGCCGCGATGGCGCTCTTGGGCGACGCCGAGAGCTCGGGCACCACCAGCTGCCGGCTGACCGCCGAGATGCCGATGCCGCCCGAGTCGAGGACGGTGCCGGACGAGCCGAGCGTTCGCCACACCTTCCGCCCGTTGAAGAGCGCGCGCACGCCGCCGTGGAAGTCGGGCATGGCCCCGTCGCGCTGGCCGGGCTTCACCGCCGCCAGCGCCACCTCGACGTTCACCGGCTCGGTCTTGAAGACGTGGCTCACGCGCAGCTGCGGCACCCGCGCGAACACCTGGCCGGGCAGGCCCTGAATGGTGAGCGAGCTGGGGTGGAAGTAGCCCATCCACCCGAGGAGCGACCAGTGCTGGCCGATGACCACGTCGACGTAGGGGGTCTCCATCTTGAGGAACGCGTGCCGCATGCGCACGCCGGCGTTGGAGTAGAAGCTCGCCTCCGTGACCGCCGGCTGGTTGCCGAAGAGGTCGAGCTCGAAGACCGCGCTGGCCTTCACCACGCCCACCGCCGGCGCCTCGACCTTGAAGCCCAGGCGCGAGTTGCGCACGCTCACCTGCGCGCGGGGGTGCGTGGCCCCGTAGCTGCCCGGGCGCGCGAGCAGGCCGGCGCCGGGGGTCTCGGTGAAGGACTGCGTGGTGTCGCCGAGGAAGTCGACTTCGATGAAGCCGTAGAAGCCCGTCTTGAACTTCGACATCAGCCCCGCCGCCGAGGGTGCGGGGGCAGGAGCTGAAAGTGGAATGGGAGCTGGAGCGGGCGCGGCCGGCTTCTCCTCGCCCTCCGCGAAGCTCGGGTGGGACCACATCGCCATCACGACCACGGCCACTGCGCGAGACAGTCGACTCATCGAGGTGCGTCCTCCAGGAGCCGCACGTTGCCCGAAATTCGTGGCGACGGTGTGACAAGAGAGAAACGTCGCGTGTCCGCGTTCGCGTGGAGGGCGAAATCTTCGGCGGCGGTGCACCGGCGTTCGAGCGCGGCGAGTCTTTGCAAGGGGTCGCCTCATGCCGAACGTCATCGAGATCTCGAAGTCCAACCGGGCGAGCTGCCGCTCATGCCGGCAAAAGATCGACAAGGGCGTGCTGCGCTTCGGGGAGGAGATCCCCAACGCCTTCAACCCCGAAGCCGGCATGTCCCACGCCTGGCACCACCTGGCGTGCGTGGCCAAGAAGCACCCGGAGCTCCTGAGGCCGGCGCTCGACGCCTACCCCGGCGAGGTGCCGGAGCGCGCGGAGCTCGAGCGGCTGATGACCAGCGTGCACCCCCAGGCGGCGAAGGGCTTCCCCTACGCGGAGCGCGCGCCCACCGCCCGGTCCAAGTGCATGGCGTGCGGCGAGGGCATCGAGAAGGGCGACTGGCGCGTGGCCGTGGAGCGCGAGGTCGACACCGGAGCCTTCACCGCCAGCGGCGCCGGCTATCTCCACGCCGAGTGCGCCCAGGAGCACGTGCAGGACCCGGAGCTGATGGCCAAGCTGAAGGCCCACGGCGCGGCCCTGAGCCCGGTCGACCTGAACGAGCTCGAGCGGCTCGTTCAGGCCTGACCCTAGACGAGTGGCGTGGTGGGCCGGCCCCGGAAGATCAGGGTGAGCGCCGCGAGCACCAGGAAGACGAAGAAGAGCACCTTGGCGATGCCGGCCGCGCCGGCGGCGATGCCGCCAAACCCGAAGACCGCGGCGACCAAGGCGATGATGAAAAAGACCGCTGCCCAGTACAGCATGACGACCTCCATCGACGCGCGAAGCGCCGCGTTCTCCCTCCTGACCACGTACGAGCAGTCCGCATGCCACGGGGCCCGCCCGGCCGCTTTGTGAGTGTCCCTCCGGCACAGGCGATGCCTCCGTACGTCCTCGCGGGGTCGAGGCGCTCGGCCCCCGCGAAAGGGGCACGTCATGAACCGGGACATGCTCGAAGGACGGTGGGAGCAGGCAAAGGTGGACGTGAAGGCGAGGTGGGCCAGGCTCTCCGACGACGAGCTGAAGGTCATCTCGGCGCACAAGGACACGATCGTGGGCAAGCTCGAGGAGCACTACGGCCTGCGGAAGGGGGACGCGGAGGCGCTGGTGGACGCGTGGCTGTCGAGGCAGGGCCCGCTCCCCCGCCATTGAGTCGAGCGAAGGTTCAGCGCGCGTTCGTGCGCGACGCGGATAGAGTGCGCCCGTGTCCCCGAACGCCGACCGGACGGCCGAGCTCGCCGCCCTGATCCAGAAGCACAAGGACGCCTACTACAACAACCAGCCGCTCATCTCCGACGCCGCCTACGACGCGCTGGAGGACGAGCTGCGCGCGCTAGAGCCGACGCATCCGCTCTTGGCCTCGGTGGGCGCGCCGCTGGTGGGCCGCATCACCGAGTGGGAGAAGGCCCGCCACGCCATTCCCATGGGCTCGCTCAACAAGGCGGTGAGCGAGGACGAGCTGAGGAAGTGGGCCGAGCGCTGCGACGAGCTGCTCGCCAAGGAGAGCCTGCCGCCGATCAGCCCGGCCCTCTTCGTGACCGAGAAGCTCGACGGCCTGTCCTTGGCGGTGACCTACGAGCAGGGCGTGCTCGCCGACGCCATCACCCGCGGCGACGGCCAGGTGGGGGAGCGCATCCTGTCGAACGCGCGGCGCATGAAGGGCGTGCCGGCGCGGCTGCCTTCGCCCGTGTCGCTCACCGTGCGCGGGGAGATCATCCTCACCCTCTCCGACCTGAAACGCGCCTTCCCCGGCTCGGCGAACCCGCGCAACCAGGCCTCGGGCACGAGCAAACGCTTCGACGGGCAGGGCTGCGAGCACCTCTCGGTGCTCTTCTACGATCTCGACGGCGAGGAGCTGCCGACCGAGGCGGCGAAGCTGGCGCGCCTGTCCGAGCTGGGCTTCCTGGTGCCCAACTCGCGCGTCGGGACGCTCGACGAGGTGCTGGCGCTGCACCAGGAGTACTCGAGCGCGACGCGCGCCTCGCTGGACTACGAGATTGACGGCCTGGTGGTGCGCGCCAACGACGTGCATGCCCAAGCGATGCTGGGCGAGAAGGCGAACCGGCCGCGCGGCGCGGTGGCCTACAAGTTCGCGTCCCAGGCCAAGGTGAGCCGGGTGGTGAACATCGTCTGGGAGACCGGCAGCTCGGGGCGCGTCTCGCCGGTGGCGGTGGTCGAGCCGGTGGAGCTGGCGGGGGCGACGGTGCAGCGGGCCTCGCTCCACACCGCGGGCAACGTGCTGGCGCTGGGCCTCGGCGTCGGCGACGAGGTGCTGGTGTCGCGCCGCAACGACGTCATCCCGTACGTCGAGGAGGTGGTGGCCAAGCACGGCCCCGCTGCCGTCCCGCCCGTGGCCTGCGCCGCCTGCCAGGCCGCGCTGGAGAAGGTGGGTGAGTACCTGGCGTGCCGCAACGTGGAGTGCCCGGCGGTGCGGGCGGGCCGCATTCAGAACTGGGTCGACGCCCAGGGCGCGCTGGAGTGGGGCGAGAAGCTCATCGCCCAGCTGGTGGAGGCGAAGCTGGTGAAGGAGCCGGCGGACCTCTACCGCCTGGAGCCCGGGCAGATCGCCGCCCTGGAGCGCCGCGGCGACGTCATCGCCCAGAAGGTGCTCGAGATCCTGAAGGAGAAGCTGCCGCCATCCCTGCCCCGCTTCCTCGCCGGCCTTGGCATCGAGGGCTTCGGGCTGCAGACCGCCAAGGCGCTGGTGGCCGCGGGCTTCGACACGCTTCCGAAGGTGCGGGCGGCGACGCTGGAGCAGCTCACCGCGCTGCCCGGGGTGGGCCCGGCCAAGGCGCGCTTCGTGACCGAGGGGCTCCTGGCGCGGGCCCAGGACATCGAGCACCTCTTGGAGGCCGGCGTGCGCCCAGTGGAGCAGAGGGCGGCCGGGCCGCTCGCGGGCAAGACCTTCTGCTTCACCGGGGCGCTCTCGCGGCCGAGGAAGGAGCTGGAGGCCTTGGTGGAGAAGCACGGCGGCAGCCTGCTCTCCGGCGTGACCAAGGACCTGCACTACCTGGTGCTGGCCGACCCCGAGTCCGGCTCGAGCAAGGCGCAGAAGGCGAAGAAGTACGGCACCACCTGCCTCGATGAGGACGGCTTCCTCGCGCTCATCGCCGGCTGATCCAGCGTTCACCCTGAGACCGTTCAGCCCGAGCGGAGTCGAGGGCCGGCGAGTCTCCGGAAGCCGATCGGTTCAGGCGAGGTCCTCGACGTCGCTCCCCCTGAACGGAGGCGCCCCGGGGCGGAAGGACCTCTGCACCTTCTGCGTCGCGCCCCCGGCTGCGCTTGATCGATCTCGCCTGCGAGCGTGTTCCTGCGTCCGCCGCGACGCGTACCCGGCACGCAGGCAGGGCACGCGTGCTGCATCCGCTCGCCGTCGAGCGCGCCGCACACTCCCTGGGGGGAACCACCGATGCGAACACCCACGTCGCCCACCTCGATGCGCCGTCCCGCGAAGGGCCGGCCATGATTCCATCCGTCGACGGCCTGCGGAGCTCCGAGCTGGTCATCGGCGCGTCCGCAACCCAGCTCGCGCGCCTCGGTACCATCGTGCACGAGCGTCACGTTCCTGCCCGGGCGGCGGTCCTCACCTGTGGCACCGAGGCCACCGCGTTGAGCCTCATCGTCTCCGGCGAGGTGGAGCTGGAGTTCCCGCTCTACGTCCACGGCTCGCGCCGAGATGTGCACTTCCAGACCGTGGGCCCGGGCCACGCGCTCGGCTGGTCGGCGCTGGTGCCACCGCACCGGCTCACCATGAGCGCCCGCACCACCGCGGACACAGTGCTCCTCGAGCTGCCTCGCGATCGGCTCAGCCAGCTCTTCGCCGAGGAGCCCGGGCTCGAGCGCACCGTGATGCGGAACCTGACCTGTTTGCTGGCGCAGCGCCTCCAGGACGCGCACGGGCTGTGGCTCATGGAGCTGCAGCGCACGCTGCCCGAGCGCCTCACGCCGCCGGTCCCCGCGCTCCACTGACGACAGCGGTCGGCCAACGTTTGCCTCGGGAGCGCAGCGGTTGCGCGGGCTCGAAGGCGGTGTCAGTCCTGCATGGTCTCTCCGGGTGCACCCGAGCTCGGAGCTTCCATGAGCCGACCGAAGGATCTGAAGACGCGCATCTTCCTCGACGGCGGGAACCCAGACGAGACGCTGCAGGTCATCGAGCGGCTGGGCTTCCTCGACGGGCAGACCACCAACCCGACGCTCATCACCCGGCACCCGGCGGTGGTGGCGCACCTGACGCGCGGAGACTCCTTCAGCGCGACCGAGCTGCTCGCCTTCTACCGCTTCGTGGTGACCACGCTCAGCCACCTGATGCCCGACGGCTCCATCTCCGTCGAGGTGTACGCCGACTCCACCGTCACGGCGGAGGCGATGCTGCGCCAGGGCCGCGAGATGGCCTCGTGGATTCCCAACGCCCACGTGAAGTTCCCGACCACCGAAGCGGGGCTGGAGGCGGCGGAGCGCGCGGTGCAGGAAGGCCTTCGCGTCAACCTGACCCTGTGCTTCTCGCAGTCCCAGGCGGCGGCGGTGTACTCGGCCACCCGGGGCGCGACGCGGGGCCAGGTCTTCGTGTCGCCCTTCGTGGGACGGCTCGACGATCGCGGCGACAACGGGCTCGATCTCGTCGCCAACATCCTCCAGATGTACACGCGCGGCGACGGCCACGTGCAGGTGCTGACGGCCAGCGTGCGCTCGCTCGATCACCTGCGCGCCGCGATTCACATGGGCACCGACTGCCTCACCGCCCCCGCCGAGGTGCTCTCCCGCTGGGCCGAGGAGGGCCTGGCGCTCCCCGGCCCCGAGCCGTCGGTGCGCGTCAAGCCACTCCGGCGCATTCCCTACGTCGAGCTGGGGCTGAACCGACCCTGGCGCGAGTACGACCTGCGCCACGAGCTCACCGACGTGGGCGTGGCGCACTTCGCGCGCGACTGGAACAGCCTGCTCGACCGCTCCGGGCCCTCGCTGCACCCGTGAGGCCCTGACCGCGTCAGCACCGAGGCTTCCCTCGCTCCACCGCCGCGCTAGACTCCGGCGCCCGAGGGGGAGCCCCGCATGCCCGCGCCGACTTCGTTTCCGTACCACCGTGCTGGGAGCGCGCTCGCGTTCCCCAAGGACGAGGGGTGGCACCGGCTGCTGCCCTTCACCCCGCTCCCGGGCCAGACGCGCGGCGTCGCCAACCCGTCGCTGGGCGAGATGGAGTGGGTGTACCTGAACAGCCACTTGACCGAGCTCGGCGGCGCGGGGCGGCAGTTCGTGGTGTTCGCGGCCTACTTCACCCAGGCCCTGCGCTTCTTGGTGGTGCGCGGCTGGGACTCGGCCGGCGCGCCCATCGGCACCTGGACCGGCTCGGCCTGGGGCCTGCTCACTCCGGCGAAGGACCGGCTGGACCTCGAGTTCCGGCACTTCGGCGGCGTCGACACCTGGACGACGTCGAAGAAGCTCGACGGCACCGACAAGCCCTTCTGCTCGCACCTGGTGGCGCGCGACGACGTGGGCAAGTTCAGCGTCGAGCTCGAGCTCACCGCCCAGAAAGCGCCCTACGAGGCCGGCGGCGTGGGGCACCTGCCCTTCGGCGCCCACGGCAGCTTCGACTACTACTCGCTCACCCGCCTGGGCGCGGAGGGGCACCTCGCGCTCACCATGCCCTCGGGCGTGGTGGAGAACGTGCCGGTGCAGGGCCTCGGCTGGTACGACCACCAGTGGGGGCCCTTCTTCGTCACCCCCTTCCGCCTGCCGCTGCTGGAACAGTACGAGTGGATGTCGATTCAGCTCGAGAGCGGCGACGAGTTCCTGCTCACCACGGTGTGGGACGCCATCAACGAGACGCCGGCGCGCGAGGCCTACGGCGGCGCGGGGTGGATCAAGCCGTCGGGGGCGTCGACCTTCCTGGTCGAGAGCGACCTGTGGAAGCGCACTGGTTTCTGGCGCTCGCCGGAGCAGGGCTTCGTCTACTCCAGCGGGTGGACCTTCGACGCCGAGCCGTGGAACACGCACCTGGTCATCACGCCGCGGCAGCTCGATCAGCTGACCCCCACCGTCGATCCGCCGATCCCCGGCGCGCTGGGAGAGCTGTCGGTGAAGGTGCTCGGCGGCGCGCCCAACTACCTGGGTGAGTTCTGGGAGGGCAGCTGCACCGTCACCGGAACCTTGGGCGGCCTTCCGGTGAAGGGCGTGGCCTTCGCCGAGCTCATCAAGCGCTACGACGACCCGAGCTTCGACTTGAACCTGGTGCGGCGCGAGCCGGGCCTGGCGGTGATCGACTGGCGGGTGCGGAACTGGGATCCGCAGGCGCCGCTGCGCTACCAGGTCTTCGTGGAGCGCCCCGACGGTTCGGTGGTGCTGCACCTGCCCTCGCTCGAGCTGCCGGTGCTGGTGCTCGACGATCCGTCGCTCCCCACCGGCACCCCGCTCATCGTCCGCGTCGTGGCGCACTCCGACGACTCGACGCTCAAGTCCACCCGCACCCTCGAGCTGACGCTCCTCTAAAGACCATGGCCAAGAAGAAAGTCCTCATCCTCGGCGGCGGGCTCTCGGCGTTGTCGGCCGGCATTCACCTCTTGCGCGAGGGCGGCTCGGCGAAGCTCGACGTGACCATCGTCTGCATGGAGCACCGGCTCGGCGGCAAGGCGGCGAGCTGGCGGCACCCCGACGGCCGGCTGATGGAGACCGGCTTCCACGCCATCTTCGGCTACTACCACGAGATCCGCGCGATGCTGGCGCGGGCCGGGCACTCCACCGACGACCCGAAGTGGTTCACCTCCAACGACGGCCAGCACCTGATGTACGAGGCGTCGGCGCGCGCGGTGAACCGGCTCCAGCTCCCGCGCGACATCTTCGACATCGCCGGGCTCCTGCACGCCGGCGCGCTCGGCTACCAGGGCATGTCGCTGTGGGAGAAGGCGAAGGTCGCGGAGTGGGCGCTCAAGGTGGGCCCCACCATGCTCGGCCCCGAGCTGCCGGCGAGCATCGACGAGGACAGCTTCACCGCCTGGGCCATCGCCACCGGGCTCGACCGCCAGCTCACCCACAAGAGCTGGTTCAAGTACATCCTCGATCTCTGCTTCAACTTCCCGGCGGAGGGCTCGGCCTACGTCGGCGCGCTCGGCTTCCAGCGGCTGATCGGCTTCAAGAACGCCGAGGTGCACTACTTGAACGGCGGGCTGTCGGAGGTGATCGTGGCGCCGCTGGCCACGCTCTTCCGCTCCCTCGGCGGCACCATCGAGTTCTGCACCAAGGTGACGCGCGTCGCGCTCGACCCGGCCACCGGGCGGCTGACCTCGCTCTCCACCCGGCCGATGGGGACGCCGGTGCCGATTCCTGGAGTGGACGATCACGTGAACGTGACGCCCATCGGCAGCTACCCCCTGCTCGACGCGCCCTACCCCGCCGCCGGAGAGACCGCGCCGCCGCCCGCCGCGCCGGAGACCGTGCGCGCGCAGGGGGTGGACTTCGACGAGGTGGTGTGGACCCTGCCCATCGAGAGCACCAAGGTGCTGCTCCGCACGGCGGCGAACTTCCACGACGCGGTGCTGTCGAAGCCGCAGCTCTCGCGCATCTGGAAGCTGCGCTCGGTGGTGTCGCTCTCCATGCGCATGTGGCTGCCGAAGAAGGTGATGCCGGCGGACTACACCGGGGTGGTGATGGGCACGCCGCAGCCAGCCGCCACGGTCATCGACTACACCAACCGCGTCGACGAGTTCCGCGCCGGGGCCTACGGCTCGATCATCGAGTTCGAGGGCCAGGAGGGTCTCGACGGCGACTTGACCGACGAGGAGATCAGCGAGCGGCTCGTCACCCAGTTCGCCACCCTGCCCTTCGTCGACGGCGCGCGCTTCGACGTGGGCGACGTGATGGCGCAGGCGAACGGGTGCAAGCGGGAGCTGCGGCGCAACGCCGCCAACCACCTCCGCTACGTCCTGCTCGAGCCCGGGCACTGGAAGTGGAGGCCCGAGCAGGCGCGCTCGCCCTACGAGAACCTCACCTTCGCCGGCGACTGGATGAATGGAACGCAGCCCACCGCCAGCATGGAGGCGGCGACGCGGACGGGCCGCGTGGCGGCGAACCTCCTGCGGGTGAGGTACGCGCTGGGAGAAGTGCCAGAGTAGCGGCATGGCTCGACTCCGGCTGGCGGTCGTCGGCGTGGTGGCGGTCCTCGCTGCCTCCGGCTGCAGCCGGCCGGTGTGCGAATCGACCGAGTGCCCGAGCGACGCGGCCGTCTTCCCTGACGCGGGCGCGAAGGACGCCGGCGAGAGCTTCTTCGCCTGCGGCACGCGCTCGCAGCCCGGCACGATGGACGCGCGGGGGCACTTCTGCCGCGCGGGCTCGTTCTGCTGGTACTCGCCCTGGCCGGTGGGGAACGACCTCCACGCGCTCGGCGGCTCGTCGCCGGTCGACGTGTGGGCCGCGGGCGGCGCGGGCACCCTGTTCCGCTTCTGCGGCGACGGGGTGCTCAACACCGAGAGCGGCACCGAGGAGATCCTCGAGGGCGTGTGGTCCGCCTCGCCGTCCGACGCCTGGGCCGTCGGCACGCAAGGCACCGCGCTGCACTGGAACGGCACGGCGTGGGGCTCGGTGGAGGCGCGGGACGCGGGCGATCTGCACGACGTGTGGGGCGCGAGCGGTTCCGAGGTGTGGCTGGTGGGCGAGGGCGGCGCCGTCTACCGCTGGAACGGCTCGACGCTCGCGCGGGTGGCGACACCGGCGGGCACGACCCGGCTGTGGTCCGTCCATGGGAGCGCCGCGGACGACGTCTGGCTCTCGGGCGAAGGCTCGCTGCTGTTGCACTGGGACGGCCAGGCCCTCTCGCGCGTCGACGCCGGGGCGGGAAGCTTCCGCCGCGTCCACGCGGCCGCGCGGGGAGACGTCTGGCTCGCGGGATCGGGGACAGGCGGCGCGGGCCTGCTCGTACACGGCGACGGCGGAGCGTTCGCGAGCCTCCCCGCGCCACCCGACGGCGGCTGGCCCGGCACCTTCGTCTCGCTCTGGTCGCGCGCGCCCGACGACGTCTGGGCCGGGGTGGGCTTCTCGCTGGTCCACTGGGACGGCGCGTCCGCTGCCCTCTTCCCCGCGTCCGTCGGTGGTCCGCCCTACGCGCTCTGGTCACCGCCACAGGGCGGCCCGCTCCTCGTCGGCTCCTACGTCGGCTGGGTGCAGGCGCTCGACGGCGGCAGCTTCCAGAGCCTCACCGAGGGGAAGAAGCTGCGCATCACCCGCGCGCTGTGGGGCAGCTCCGCGTCTGACGTGTGGGCCGGCGCTTCGAAGGAGTCGGGCCTGACGGAGGCGGGGCTGTTGCACTTCGACGGCGCGGCCTGGAGCTGGAATCTCCCCGGTCCGTGGATCGACGATCTCCATGGCACCAGCGCGACCAACGTCTGGGCGGTGGGCACCGACGCCTACCAGTGGAACGGCTCGACCTGGACGACCCACTCCGTGAGCTTCGCCAACAACGCCGTCTTCTCCCTCGCGCCCAACGACACCTGGTCCGTCGGTTTCCGCGCCAAGCACTGGAACGGCACCGCGTGGACCGAGACACCGCTCCCCTCGGGCGTGAGCAGCCTCTACGCCGTGTGGGGCGCAGCAGCGAACGACGTCTGGGCGGCTGGCCTTTCGGGCACCGTCGTCCACTGGGACGGCACCGCCTGGAAGAAGATCGGCGACGTCGGAGTGAACACGCTCTACTCGGCGTGGGGCTCGGGAAAGGACGACGTCTATTTCGTTGGCGACTTCGGCCTGGTCGCACACTGGAACGGCGTCACGCTCGAGCGGCTCACCCTGCCCGAGGTCGCGCACTACCGCCGCGTCACCGGCACCGGCCCGCGCGACGTGTGGGCCCTCGGAAATTTCGGGAAGACCTTCCACTTCGACGGCACGAGCTGGTCGCGCGTGCGGACCTACTCGATGCGCGATCCGCTCGCCGCTTGGTTCACCGAGGGCGACGGGTGGATCGCCGGCGAGGCCGGCTCGCTGATGCGCTGGCGCCCGTGAAGCACGGTGAGCGAACGGCGCCCCTCCTTCGCCCGTGGACCGCGAGCGGTTACAGTGAGCGCGTGAGCAAGTCCTTCGGTCACTGTGCCGGCGTCGCTCCTCACCGGTCATTTTTCCGGGAGCGTCTCTGCCGGCTCTCGGGTGAACTTCCGATTGAAGACTGGCTCATCGAGGAGGCCAACCTCCGCGGCTTCCATGGAGCCATGGGGAGCACGGTGCGCGATCGCCCCAGGTGTTCGGCGCTGTCGAACGAGGAGCTCGTCGTGGCGCTCCTGATGCCTCACGTCCTCGCCGACGGACGGTTGCTCAAGCTCGTCGTGCGCATGCTCCAGAGCGCGCCGATCGATCCGAAGAGGCTCTGGCTCACCGCGCGACGCGAGCAGGCTGATCGCATGCTGTACTGGCTGATCACGCTGGTCCCCGCCACGGAGCGCACGCCGCGTCTTGATGCCGTCCGTGAGTCACATCCCGCTCCGCCGCGCGGGTACCGCAGTGTTGCGTACGACTACGATGCGAACCGCTTGGTGCGCCGAGCCGCGACGAAGGAGTCCGTGTGGAGAGCGGCCCGGCGCTCATCCTGAAGACGCTCGACCGGCACCTCACGGGTCCGGCCGAAGTCCGCCTGTTCGGAGGCGCGGCGCTCATCCTGGGGTACGGGCGCGCTCGGACGACAGAGGACGCCGACCTCCTGCTCGACGATCGCGAGTGTCAGGTGCTCATCGACACCGCCGGGTTCGCCGAAGCGGTCGAGACGACGAACCAGGAGCTGGCCGCCCAGGGACTGTACCTGTCCCACGTCTTTGGTCCCGAACAGCAGGTCCTCAGCCCGGACTGGCGTGCCGCGTGCCGCCCCATCTCGCTCGACGGACTCCGGCACCTGCGCCTCTCCTGCCTTGGCCCGGTCGACATGGTGCTCACCAAGCTCGGGCGAGGCGACGACGAAGACTTCGCGGACATCGCCTTCCTGATCGAATCGATGCGCCTCGAGCCAGCGAAGCTCCGGGCGGCCGTCGAGACCGCCAAGGTGCCAGACGAGTACGCGCCGCTCTTCGCGGTGGCGAAGCCGCGCTTGCTGACTCTCCTGGAGCGCCGAGCTGAACAGGGGAGCTGAAGCGCTGGCGCCCGTGAAGCCGAGCTTCATCCCGAACAGCACTCCGCTCGTGCCGACCGGAGACATCGTTGGGTTCGTCTTCCGGAAGAGCGCGCCGGGCATCTGTCACGAGAAGCGGACATTGGCGGCGGTAGGCCAGGACGAATGCCACCGCGAGCGTGCATCACACGCCACCGTCGACAGAGAGCGCGAGCCACGTGCCGCCGTCCCATGAGCGCTCGAGCGCATGCCGCATCGAAGCGGGTGCGCGCTCCCAGAGTTGATTGTCGGTCGTGAGCGAGGAGGAATCGCACTGGAGCGCTCCGTTGAGGGAGGCCGGAGGTCCAATGGAGATTGCGCCACCATCGATTGAGTAGGGGACGATCAAGACGCCTGCTGAGGAGAACGTGCCCGCATCCGCAGACTGCATGACGCTGCCGCGGACGCCATGGCCGCCCTCGCGAAGCCAGAGCAGGTTTCGAAGCGCGCAGTCCGATTGGCGACATTCGGGCTGCCGGGACGACCCGGTACAGGGACATGGGGCGGCTGCGAACCCCGGCGAGAGCCAGAGGTCCTGAGCGCACTGGGCCACCGCGCTGGCGTCCGAGGAGCCGCTGTCGCCGCAGGACGGCAGCAGCCCACCAAGGAGGGAGACCATGACGAGGCAACGAGCGCTCAGTTCTTCGACCCCAAGGAAATGCCGCACGTGTTCCCCCTGAATCGAGTTCGAAGTCTGAAGCCGAACGATTCGTCCCGCATAGAGAGGATACCGCGGTTTCAAGTGGTCGCCATGGAGAGCGCCTCGGACAGGCAACTCGGCGGTGACGTCGCGGTCGCTGTCGTCGTTCTTGCTCGAGAGACCGCGGTTGCGGCGATCGAGGGGGCGACGGGTGGATCGCCGGCGAGGCGGGGTCGCTGATGCGCTTCAAGCCCTGAAGCCGGGCTTCATCCCGGACAGCACCCCGCTCGTGCCGAGGTGGAACACCGTGCTAGATCGCTCCCACTCTCTGGGAGGACTCGCACATGACGACGATTCGACGCATGGGGCAGCAGTTCGCCGCCGACCGCAAGATCACCCGTGACGAAGCGCAGGCGCTGGTCACCCGCGCCAAGGCCAACGGCATCGTCAGCGCCCAGGAGAAGGCCGACCTCAAGGCGATCATGAAGCAGTACAAGGACCTCTTTCAGCCCGGCGCGCTGGAGCTGGTGCAGGCCTTGATCGAGCCGCCGCCTCCTCCGCCGCCGGCCGGCGGTCCCACCGTGCCCCTCGACACCACCACCGGGCGCGCGGTGTACCTGTCGAGCGCTGGCGTCTTCACCACCGCCGCCGACGGCTCGCCGCCGCGCACTCCGGCCGAGCTCGGTGAGGCCCTCTTCCGCGCCGCCGAGACCGCCGACAACGCCCGCGAGCCGATGCTCGCCACCGCCAACAAGGACCTGCGCACCAAGACCTTCGAGCAGCTCAAGCTCGCCCTGGCCCGCGTCCCCTCCGACGGCACGCCGCCCGCCGGGCTCGACGCGAAGAACGCGCTGCAGCTGCGCGCCTCCGCCGGCGGCCTGCTGCTCGACCTGATGAACGCCTCCAAGGAGCCGGAGCTCGCCGCGCCCGCGCTCCAGACCTACGAGGCTCTGGTGCGCGCCGAGACCGACCCGCGCCTGCGCGAGAACCTCATCTTCCACCTCGCCAACGCGCCCGCCGCGCAGAGCGGCAACGCCAAGGCCGTGGCCGACACCCTGATGAAGGAGCTCGCGCCCACCTCTCCGCCCTACGACAAGTGGTTCGCCAACGGGAACAAGACGGTGAACCTCGCGTGGACCGTCGGCCAGGGCGAGTTCTGGAAGGGCTTCACCGGCTACCTGAAGACCCACGGCTTCAAGCCGGTGGGCGCGGAGAACGAGTACGGCGTCACGACCTACGAGGCGAAGGTGACCAAGCCCGGCGTGGGCGAGACGACCTTCCGCATCGCGGTGCACCAGGGCGGCACCGACATCTTGAAGCCGATGAACGACCCCAAGGTGAACATCGTCGGCTACGACGGCCACTCCGACTGGGGCCGCAACATGACGGCCTCGGTGAGGAACGGGCCCGACGCGGCGAACGCCGGCGACGGCAAGCTGCTCTTCTACAACCTCTGCGTCGGCAAGGGCGTGCTCGACCGGGTGAAGGAGAAGTACGGCAACGCCCAGGTGGCCACCACCTACGCCGCGTCGAACTTCTACACCGACTCCAGCGGGCAGATGACGCGGGGCGAGGGCGTGCAGGCGCTGATGGCGCTGGTGGACGGTGTCGCCGGCCGCAAGCCGTGGACCGACATCCACCGGGGCATGAACGCCGCCGCGGACATCGGCACCGGCCGCACCTGGGACAACTACCTCACGCCCATCTCGACGCTCACCCGCGAGAAGGTGCTCGACCGCGACAACGACGGCCAGGCCGACTACCTCGACAAGCACTTCAACTACTCGACCTTCAGGGTGCCCGAGGACACCGCGCGCGAGTTCTCGCCCGTGAAGCAGGACCGCCCGGCCAGCGTGCTCGACGGCACCAAGGTGCTGGTGTCGGCGAACATGGTGAACACCCTCTCCGAGTTCAGCGGTCTCCTCGATCGCGTCAACCCCGACTCGCGCGTCATCGCCGGCGGCTGGTACGAGCCGAAGCTGGGCGAGAAGGACCTGGTGCGCTTCACCGAGCAGAGAGGTCGCGACGGCAAGCCGGAGATCGTGATGCAGGTCTCCGCCCGCGCCTCGCACATGAGCGAGGAGGCGCTGCGCGCCGTCACCGCCTACGAGTTCAACCGCTTCGCCCAGGACAGCGGGAAGCTGCGCCTGGATCCGGTGGACGCCAAGCTCGCCGGCCTGCTCGTCTTCGGGCAGTCGCTGGCCGTCGACGAGGGCTACCGCGATCGCGAGCTCTTCACCTCGTTCCTGAGGCGCTACGGCTTCCCGGCGAGCATCGATCTGTCGATGGTGACCCAGGCACTCGCCGCGCACACCGGGCACGCCTACGCCGGCGACTCCAACGGGGTGAAGAAGCTGAAGGAGCTCATCGGCGCCCAGGCCCTGGCCGAGCTGAAGAAGCCCGAGGTCGGCGTCCCGGCCACGGTCATCTGAGCGTTGCGCGATCTTCACAGCTCCGGCTTTCCGCTGGCTCGGAGCGGCGGCTTGGACTCAGGTGCGCGGCTCCCCCGCAGTCCTGGAGTCACGCATGCGCACCGCCCTCGTCGCCCTCGCCTCGCTGTCTCTCCTCGCCGCTTGTGGCGGCAGCCCGTGCACCCGCCTCAAGGCGGCCAACGATCGCATCTTCGCCAACGGCAACACCTGCGCGTATTCCAGCGGCGGCACTTCGGCGAGCATCACCAAGAGCGAGACCAACACGACCACCTGCGAGAACGGCTACCCGAAGTGCAGCGCGGCGGATCAGAAGGTCATCGAGGACGTCGTCACCTGCTACGAGAAGGTGCCGCCGTGCACCACCGGCAACGAGCAGGCGAGCGTCGACGCGCAGGCCACGTGCCTCGGGAAGCTCTTCAACTCGGACCTGACCCCGAAGGTCTCGAACGAGTGCGTGCAGGCCTTCAAGTGAGCTGAGGGCGGCCCCCCGTTCACCCTGAACGGGCGGGCCCGAACCGGGTGACGTCAGGTGCCCGGCACCACCACGTTGTCATCGCTCTGCCGATCGATGAGCACGTTGAGCGGATCGAGGCCCACCTTCGCGGGCCTCTTCGCCGAGGTGAAGTGGAGCGTTGAGCTGCCCTTCTTCACCTTCTGCTTCTCCAGGTGAAGCGCGGCGCCCTGGTCGTCGAGCGCGCCCACGTCCATCCAGTCCTCGAAGTCGAGCTCGGTCTGGTTGCCCTTGTCGTCGCTGCGCAGCTTCTTGGCCACCACCTGCATGGTCACGTCCCAGCCGCCCTGCGCGTTCTCCTTCATCGACGCCGACTCCACGTGATTGTCGTAGAGCGTGATGGTCTCGAAGAGATCGTCGATGAGCGTCGGGTACTCGGGCGGCGTCACCTCGCGGAAGGCGTCGAGCAGATCCTTGGCGGTGGCGTACGGCGGGCCCTGGAACTTCCAGCGCTCCACGACCTTCTTGAGCGCGGCGTTGACCTGGTCCTCGCCGATGAAGTCCTGCAGCGCGTACATCGCGAGGCTGCCCTTCTGGTAGTGGATGTACTGCTGGTTCTCGTTCTGCGCGAGCGGCAGCTCCTTCTTGCGCTCCATGACGCGGCCGACGAGGTAGCGATCGAGCTCGAACTTGAGGAAGCGCCGCATGCGCTCCTTGCCGTACTTCTTCTTCATCACCATCAGCGCCGAGTACTGGGCCATCGACTCGCTGGTCATGGTGGCGCCGCGCACGTTGGCGCCGACGACCTGGTGCGCCCACCACTGGTGCGCGATCTCGTGGGCGGTGACGTAGTACGGGTAGTCGACGTCGTCGGGGTCGCCGTCGCGGACGCGCGCGATGAAGCCCACCGCCTCCGAGTACGGAATGGTGTTGGGGAACGACTGGGCGAACTGCTGGTAGCGGGGGAACTCGATGATGCGCGCCTGGTGGTGCTGGTAGGGGCCGAAGGCCTCGCTGCAGTAGGCGAGCGCGTCCTTCATGCCCTGCATCATGCGATCGAGGTTCGCGGAGTGCGTGGGGTGGTAGTCGATCTCCAGCTTCACCCCGTTCCACTCGTCGCGCTTCACGGCGTAGCGCGCCGAGAGCACGGAGAAGAAGTTCAAGATCGGCTGATCCATCGCGTAGCGGAAGAAGCGGCGGCCGCCCTCGGTCCACTCCTTCTCCAGAGTGCCGGGCACGACGGCGAGCTGGTCGGCCGAGGTGCTGACCGTGGCCGAGAAGGTGACGAAGTCCGAGTCCTGCCGAATGTAGTTGTGGCGGAGCTGCTTCGGATCGTCGCGCGGCGCCATGCGCTCCTTGGGAGCGAGGCCGTAGTCCTTGCGGTCGCCGTCCTCGTCGAGCTCCGCGCCCTCCGAGTAGCCGAGCACCGGGAGAGAGAAGTTGTTGAAGAAGGTGCCGTTGGCGACGACCGCGGTGCCCGGCCCACCGTGCCTGATGCCGTGAGGCGCGACCTCCAGCTCGTAGTCGAGCGTCGCGGTGCCACCCTTCTCCAGCGCGGGCGCGAGATCGATGAAGTGCACGCCCACCTTCGGGTTCGAGTCCTGCGCGGGCGTGGCGCCGCCGATGGCCAGCTTCCGAATCGTCACCGTGTCGGGGAGGTTGATGAGCACGCGCGCCACCGGCGCCTCGCCCTTGTTCTCGAGGACGTAGGTCCCCGCCGCCACCAGCCGGCGCTCCTCGGGGAAGACGTCGAAGCGCACCTCCGCCGAGACGATGGTGGGCTGGGGCGTGTCCGCGTACTTCTTGTAGGTCTTCTCGTACGCCGCCCGCTGGCGCTCTTGGTCCTTGGCGGTCTCGTAGCGGTTGAGCAGGTGGGTGTTCCAGAAGATGAACGCGCCCGCGCCGAGGAAGACGAGCCCTCCGAGGGCCGCCGCGAGCCCGAAGCCCATCGTCACCCGCGCGCGCCCATGAGCGAGGCGCGCCTCGAGGCCGCTCTCCCGCCCGCGCACGAAGAGCGCGTACGACACGACGACGAGGACCACCGCGAAGCCCCACCAGTAGACGCGGAACCACGCCCACGGCCCGAGCTGGGCGCCGTAGCCGTTCATGTCCGAGTAGAGCGTCGGCGGCTCGGAGGCGTAGCGCACCAGCCGGTCTTCGACGCCCAGGCCGCGCAGGGCCGCGTTGGCGATGAAGTAGAGGACCATCGCGGTGTGGCCCAGGTACTTGTGGTTCACCACCACCTGCACCGTGAGCGCGAGCACCGCGATGAGCCCCAGGTGGGTGAGGTCGAGGACGAACAGCTCCATCGCGTAAAGCCGCCACTCGATGGAGTCGGCGCCCCGCCCCACCTGGAAGAGGAAGGCGA
Organism: Archangiaceae bacterium; assembly: GCA_037443525.1. Taxonomy (GTDB): domain Bacteria; phylum Myxococcota; class Myxococcia; order Myxococcales; family Myxococcaceae; genus JBBIOE01. The sequence continues at coordinate 38,883 of JBBIOE010000034.1, forward strand.
CCGCGCCGACCATCAGCTCCAGGGTCACCGCGACGAGGAGGAGCGCGAAGAGCTTCCCGAAGAAGCCGACCCAGGTGGGCACGCGCGTGGCGTCGACGATGTCCTGCACCCCCACGTCGCGCTCCCGCCAGACGAGCTCGCCCGCGTAGAAGGTGAGGATGATGAGGGTGAAGAGGCCGAAGCCGGCCTGCGCGAGATCGAGCACCAGGTACGTCACCGGCAGCGTCGCCGTGCCGAAGAGCTCCTTCGAGACGGCCATGGTCAGGGAGACCAGGCTCACCCCCGAGGCGACCAGCGCCCAGAAGACGGGCGAGAGGACGATCTCCTTGGTGTGCAGGCCGCCGAGGCTCAGGCAGGCGCGGAGCCAGCCGGTGGTGCTCGCGCTCGCGGCGACGGCGGGGAACGGGGTCGAGTCGACGGAGCGCTCATCGTCCTTCGCGCCGCGGCCGCGCTGCTCCTCGACGGAGATGCGGAAGCGCTGGCCGGTGAGCGCCAGGACGACGCCTCCCACGGCGATCCACAGCGCGCGGTTGGCCCCGAAGAGGCTGAACACGGAGATGAGGTCGACGTTGCGCTCCGCCGGCGTCCAGTAGCGGGTGGCCACCTCGAAGGAGAGGAAGCCGAACGGATCGAGCAGCGCGGCGAGCGTTCTGTGCTGCACGTCCTGGAGCAGCGTGGTGGCGAGCAGGTAGCCGAGCACCATCACCACCACGCCGACGTAGACGCTCGCCATGTTTCGCGTGAGCGCGGCCAGCGAGAAGAACACCGCGCCGGTGAAGAAGAGCATCGGCCAGACCTGGGTGAGGTAGGGCCAGGCGTAGGCGCCGAGCGAGGTGGGGCCGAGGGACTCGGGGCGGACGAAGTGCACCACGCCCGAGCCGAAGAGGAGGCCCGCGCCGATGGCCACGAAGAGCGCCGCCGAGAAGAGCCAGGCGCCCAGGAAGCGGCCGGTGAGGTACTGCCGCTTGGAGACGTTCTTGGTGAAGACGAGGCTCCAGGTGCCTTGGCCGAAGTCCTGGTAGGCGGCCTGGCCGAAGACGGCGGCGACGGTGAAGAGGCCGAAGAGCGCGACGAGGGAGATGTCGCCGAAGAGCGAGTGCGGGCTGTTGGCCATCACCCGCTCGTTGCCCGCGGAGATGGCGACGCCGCGGAAGACGCCGCCCGCGCCGAGCATGAGGAAGAAGCCGGCCGCGAAGAGCACCAGCGCGTAGACGTAGGTCGAGAGGGACTTGAGCCGGCGCTTGAGCTCGAAGCCGACGAGGGCGCGGGTCATGATCACGCCTTCGCCGGAGTGAGGGCGTCGAAGTACACGTCCTCGAGATCGGGCGCGACGGGCTCGAAGCCGGCGCCGGGGCTCGACTCGGCGTGCACGTGCACCAGCCGCTGGCCGGCGACGCGGCGCACCGCGATCACCTTCAAGGACTTGGAGAGCTCCTCCAGCTCGGGCCCAGTGACGAACTTCTTCCAGATGCGCCCCTCGAGCGAGGCCATCAGCTTGAGCGGCTCTCCCCCGAGCACCACCTTGCCCTGCGCCACGATGGCCATGTGCTGGCAGAGATCGGCGACGTCGGAGACGATGTGCGTGGAGAGCAGCACCACCACGTCCTCGCTGATCTCCGCGAGGAGGTTGTGGAACCGGAAGCGCTCTGCGGGGTCGAGGCCGGCGGTGGGCTCGTCGACGATGATGAGCTTGGGGTTGCCGAGGAGCGCCTGGGCGATGCCGAAGCGCTGCTTCATGCCGCCGGAGAAGCCGCCGAGGCGCCGCGACGCGTGCTCCCAGAGGTTGGTCTTGTGGAGGAGCGCCTTCACCACCTCGTGCCGGGGCCCGCGCTGCGAGAGCCCTTTGAGCCGCGCGAGGTGATCGAGCAGGTCGAAGGCGCTGACCTTCGGGTACACGCCGAAGTCCTGCGGGAGATAGCCGAGCACGTCGCGCAGGCGCTCCTTGTCCTTGCGGATGTCGATGTCGCCGAAGGTCATCGTGCCGGCGTCGACGTCCTGCAGCGTGGCGATGCTGCGCATCAGCGTCGACTTGCCCGCGCCGTTGGGGCCGAGCAGCCCGAACATGCCCTTGGGGATGGTGAGCGAGACGTCGGCCAGCGCCTTGGTGCCGTTGGGGTACGTCTTCGAGACGCCTTCGAGCTTCAGCTCCATCGAGACCTCGCGGGTGAGGGCGGGGACAGTGCCCGCTGGCGAGGGCAAGTCAACGCAAGACGGCGCTCGGCTCACGCCGGCGCGAGCCGCTTCTTGAGCAGCGTCTTCTGCACCTTCCCCATCGCGTTCCGGGGGAGCTCAGCGACGAGGTGCACCTGCCTCGGCCGCTTGTGTGGCGAGAGCTGTTTGGCGACGAAGTCCTCGAGCGCCTTGGCCTCGACCGGCGCGCGGGCCACCACGAAGGCCACGATGCGCTCGCCGAGCTCGTCGTCGGGAGCGCCCAAGACCGCCGCCTCCGCGACCTCGGGGTGCTCGAGCAGCGCCGCCTCGACCTCGCCGGCGCCGACCTTGTAGCCGCCGCACTTGATGAGGTCCGTCGCCCGGCGCCCCACGATGCGGATGGAGCCGTCGGCGCGGCGACAGGCGAGATCGCCGGTGTAGAACCAGCCGTCCTCGTCGAGCACCGCGCGCGTCGCGTCGGGGCGGTTCAGGTAGCCCAAGAACACGTTCGGCCCGCGCACCGCCACCTCGCCGATGGTCGCGTCGTCGAAGACGTCGAGCGGCGTGCGCGCGTCGTCGACCAGGCGAACCTCCACGCCCTCCAGCGCCGCACCCACCGTGCCCGCTGGGCTCGGCGCCGCGTACCGCACCGCGCAGTTGATGAGCGTCTCGGTGAGCCCGTAGCGCTCGTGCACCCGCTTGCCCGTCAAGGCGTCGATGCGCAGGAGCTCTCGCAGCGGGATCCCCGCCGAGCCGCAGCCCAAGAGCCGCGCCGCGCGCAGTCCCTGGGCCACCGTCGGGTTCGCCGCCGCCGCGTCCGCCAGCCGGAAGTACATCGTCGGCACCGCGAAGAGCATCGAGCGGCGCTGCGAGAGCGCCTCCGCCACGCCCTCCGGCGTGAACTTCGGCAGCCACACCAGCCCGCCGCCCACCCGCATCGAGCCGTAGAGCCCCAGCACCAGCCCGTGCACGTGGAAGAGCGGCAGCGCGTGCACCACCGTGTCCTCGGCCGTCCACTCCCAGGCCCGCGCGAGCACGTCGACGTTCGACGCCACGTTCGCCGCGGAGAGGATCGCGCCCTTGGGGAGCCCGGTCGTGCCCGAGGTGTAGAGGATGAGGAGGGGCTGGTGGTCGGCTCGGCGGCCCTCGACTCCGCTCGGGCTGAACCGAGCTGGGGGCTGAGGTTCGGCACCCTTCGACGGGCTCAGGGTGAACGGATGGACCGGCACGTCGGAGATGCGGCCCTTCACCGCCTCCACGTCCGCGGCCACCGTCACCACCGGCTTCGCGTCCTTCGCCACGTGCCCGAGCTCCAAGGGCCCCAGCTTGGGATCGAGCGGCACGGTGACGAAGCCGCTCCACGCGTTGGCGAGCAGGGCCACCGCCGACTCCAGCGACGGCTGCGTCCACACGCCCACGTGCGCGCCCGGCGCGACGCCGGCAGCCAGCAGCCGCGCCCGGTGCGCCTCGCACGCGCCCTTCAGCTCTCGAAACGCCAGCGCCCGCTCGCCGACCCGGAGCGCCACGTCGTCGGTGGGACGCTCCAGCCGCTCGAACAGCGCGCCGCTCACGCTCAGCTCCACTGCGCGGAGAGCACCGACTTCAGCCCGTCGGTCGACATCACGCGCACGTGCGGCGCCTTGCCTCCCAGCGCGCCGACCAGGCCCTCGAGCAGCCCGGCGAGGAAGTCGAGCTGGCGATCCTCCTCGACGTGCACCTCGACCTCGCGGCCGCTCTTCTCGTGCAGCTCGAGCTTCACCGGAGAGAAGCGCTCCGAGTGCTCGGCCGCCTTCATCATCGCCCGCCTGGGGCCCAGGAACTTCGCCATCGACAGCCACGGCCCCTTCACGATCTTCCGCGAGTCGAGCGACTCCACGATGTGCCGGCCGAGACGCCGCAGCTGCAGCGAAGCGTCGTCCTTCGGGTAGAGCGCCTTGGCGGTCTCCTCGATGGCGCGATACCAGGTCTCGCGCGGGTACTCGCTGTGGGTGCCCTGGTCCAGGTCGAGGCCCGACTCCGCGAGGCGCACCTGCAGCGCGGGCGTCAGGTCCTGGGCGAGGACGCGGCGGAACACCCCGTCGATCAGCTTGCCGGAGATGGGCTTCGCGCTCATTTGGCGACGAAACGTTTAACACCTCGGCCGCGCGCGCAAGGACTCTCGCGCTCTGACTGTCCGCGGGGGTGGCCGGCGCCGGAGCGTCAGGCGTCCGGGCGGTCGGGCCCGCGCACCTTGGCGGCCGGCGAGGCTTGGGGCGTCGAGGTGCCGGCTCGCAGGCCTGCACCGGGTGCAGCCCCGGTGCCGGAGCCTACGCGGTCACTGCGCGCGGAACTCGAGCTGCAGCGGCTGGTGCTTGCCGAAGATCTCGGAGACGCGGGGCCTGGGCTCCTTGCCCCAGTAGGCCTCGGCGAGACCGCCGCACGGGCTCTTCACCGAGATCGCCTTCGCGCCGTAGGGAATGAGCAAGAGGTCGCCGGTGCGCGCCTGCATCGGCCCGGGGAGGATCTCCGCCACGCACGCCGAGCTCATGAAGAGGCGGACGTAGAGGCGACCTTCCTCGCGCATCGGCGTCGGCGCGTAGTCCTGCGGGCGCACGAAGGCGTCGGTCTGCCCCTGCGCGGTGGTGGTGACCTCGCCTTGATCGAGGCGGGTGACGACGAAGCTCGACTTGCCCTGGAGCGCCGGGCCGGTGGGCGGCGGCGGCGCGGCCACGGTGGCCGGGCGCCTCCGTCTGGCCTCCTCGAGGCAGCGGGGCGGCAGGCCGTTACCGTCGTCGGAGCGCTCGAGGACGCCGAGCTCGTACTCGGACAGCTTCTCGGCGAGCGCGCACTGCCTGGTGGCACGCGTGCGCCAGACGCCGAACGAGTCCTCCACGCACTGCTCGCAGGCGATGACCTTGTCGTCGGACGCCTCGGGAGCCGGGGCGCCGCTCTCCAGCGCTTGCACGACGAGGGAGGGCATCGGGCGCTGGCACCGGCAGTCGCGGAGCTCGCGCGAGGCGAGGAAGCCGAGCGTGTAGTCGCGATCGGCCTCGATCTGCTGGCGACGGGCCGCGAAGGTCTTCCACCGCTGGACCAGCTCGGCCCGCGACGCGACCGGACCCGCGGTGGCCGTGCCCGCAGCGAGAGGAGCGGTGGCGCTGGCGACCAGCGCGCCGCCGGGAGAACCCGGGGTGCCTGAGCCGTTCGCCGCCGCGCCAGTCGCGCCAGTCGCGCCCGGTCCACCGCTCGCGCCCGCCCCACCGGCCGCGCCGTACGCCGAGGCGCCTCTGCCGCCAGGTCCGCCGACCGCTCCGTT
>JBBIOE010000035.1:0-43596 GCA_037443525.1 Archangiaceae bacterium
GCTCGGGCGGCGGCGCGGGCGGAGGCTCCGGAGGAGGGACGGGCGGCGCCGGCGGCGGCACCGTGATCGGCGGCTACGACGGCGGCCTGGTGACCCCGAACGGCGGCATGGTGCCGCACCTCTACTTCGCGGTGGTGGGTGACACGCGGCCTCCGAACCCCGACGACACCGCGCACTACCCGACGGCGATCATCACCGGCATCTACCAGGCCATCGAGAACCTGAACCCCCGCCCGCAGTTCGTCGTCACCACCGGCGACTACGTCTTCGCGTCCCCGGGCGGCGGCCAGGCGGGGCCTCAGCTCGACCTCTACCTCGGGGCCCGCACGCACTACTCGGGCCTCGTCTTCCCGGCGCTGGGGAACCACGAGTGCACCGGCGCCACCGCCGGCAACTGCACCAGCCTCACCAGCGGGAACCTCGGCGACTTCATGCCGAAGCTGCTCGGGCCGCTCGGTAAGTCGCTGCCGTACTACTCGCTCGACTTCACCGACTCGGCGGGCGGCACGGCGAAGTTCGTCTTCGTGGCCTGCAACTATTGGAGCCCGGCGCAGGCGTCGTGGCTCCAAGCCGAGCTCGCGCGCTCCACCACCAGCACCTTCGTGGTGCGCCACGAGAACCTCGGCGTGAGCGCGCCCTGCACCTCGCAGTCGGACTCGATGATCCGCAACGCGCACGCGAACCTCCTGCTCATCGGGCACACGCACACCTACACGCACTCTGGGACGACGCTGGTGGAGGGCGTCGGCGGCGCGCCCATCACCGGCAGCGGCACCTACGGCTTCGCCACGGTGGAGCAGCTCTCGCCCAGCGGCTTCAAGGTCACCCAGTACGACTCGGCCAACGGGCAGCCGGTCGACGCCTTCACCGTTCCATGAAAACGATCCACTGGATGGTGCTGGCGCTGGCGGCGGGAGCCTGCCGTCGAGAGCCGCCTGCGGCCGCGGCGGCGGTGTGCCCCGGACCGGTGCTCACGGCGCGCTCGAGCGCGGGGCCGCTCACCCTCGACGGCGAGCTCTCCGAGCCGGCCTGGCACCAGGCCCAGAGCACCGGGGCGTGGCGCAACGTGGTCGACGGCGGCTTCGCTTCGCCGCACACCGAGCTCCGGGCGGTGGCGACACCCGAGGCGCTGGTGCTCGGGCTCTACGCCGGCGATCAGGACGTGGGGAAGGACGACGCCATCTCGGTGCGGCTCGGCACGGCGAGCGGCGCTCCGCTGACGCTGGAGGTCACACCGAAGGGCGAGCTGCGCTGCCCGCGCGCCTCGCCCGGCTGCACGCTGCCCGCGGGAGCGACCCTCGCGGTGGACCTCGACGGCACGCCGGACGATCCCTCCGACGAGGACGAGGAGTGGGTGGTGGAGCTGCGCCTGCCCTGGAAGAGCCTCGGCTACGACGGGCCGCCGGCGCGCCTGCCGCTCAACGCCTGGCGGCGCGACACGCCCAAGGGCGCGGCGCCGCGCACCATCGGCTGGGCTCGGCCGTGTCCGCCCGACGTGGGGTGGGGCGAGCTGAGGCTGCTGAGCTCACCGTCGTCGCAGCCCTGAATCGCATCTCCACCGCGGGAATCGACCGCCGCGACGAGCAGCACGGCAACGAAGCGTGCGCGAAGTTCCCCTCGCGACGCGTCGTCGTGGGAACCCGACTTCGCGGCTGGGGTCTACACTGGCGCCGATGGCTCCTCGGACGTGGATGCTGCTCATCGCGACGCTGGGGATCGCCTGCCTCGTCGGCATCGCGGCGTCGAAACCCACGCCCGCGCCCCGTTACGTTCCCACCGTGCCCAGGCCGCCGCCGCCCTCGCCGGAGGAGCTCGCCGATCCAGTGGCCATCGGCCAGACGCTCCGCGCCGAGACGCTGGAGCCGCGCTTCGAGGCGCTGAAGTCCCTGCACGCGCCGCTTCCCGCGCCGCAGCCAGGGGAGTGGCTCGCCGAGCAGGACGAGGACGGACAGTCCTTCGGCGCCTATCGCGTCTCCGAGCCGGTGCGCCCCACCGCCGGCGCGCGCACCATCTACGTGCTGCCCATCGGCGCGTTCACGCCCGCCGAGCGCCGCGTGGTGGAGCGCACCGCCGACTTCCTCTCGCGCTTCTACCAGCTGCCGGTGAAGACGCTCGACGCGCTGCCCGAGTCCGAGATTCCCATCACCGCGCGCCGGAAGAACCCGAACGATGGCCGGCCGCAGATCCTCACCGCGTGGGTGATGCGGAAGGTGCTCATCCCCAGGCGCCCGTTCGACGCGGTGGCGATGCTCGGCCTCACCGCGACGGACCTCTACCCGGACCCCGCGTGGAACTTCGTCTTCGGCGAGGCCTCCCTGCGCGATCGCGTCGGCGTCTGGAGCATGGCCAGGAACGGCGACCTCGAGCACGAGCCCGCGCTCTTCCTCTCGCGCACGCTCAAGATCGCAGCCCACGAGCTCGGGCACATGTTCGGCCTGCAACACTGCCTCGCCTGGCGCTGCCTGCTCAACGGCAGCAACAGCCTCGCCGAGAGCGACGTGCAGCCGCTCGAGCCGTGCCCGGCGTGTCTGCAGAAGCTCGCCTGGAACCTCGGGCTCGAGCCCGCGAAGCGCTTCGAGGCGCTCCTCGCGTTCGACACCGACGCGGGCCTCGTGGACGACGCCGCGTTTCTGCGGCGGTCACTCGAGACGTACGCCGCGGCGAAGGCGCCCGACGCCAGGCGGCGGTAGACGCTTCGCGCGACGGATTTCGGCACCCTTCGACCCCGCTCGGGGCGAACGGTGCGGGGCGCTACCGCTTTGACTTCTTGGCCGCCTTCTTCTTCGGCGCGGCCTTCTTCTTGGCCGGCGCCTTCTTCTTCGCGCCCGCCTTCACCAACGCCTTCACCTGCTTGGCGACCTTCTTGGCGCTCTTCACTGCCTTGGCCCGAACGCCCTTGGCGCTCTTCACCGCCTTGGCCTGGACGCCCTTCGCGGTCTTCACCGCCTTGAGCGCCTGCCGCCGCGCGCCCTTCTTCGCCGACGCCACCACCGCGATGGCCTTCTTGGCGGCCTCGTCGAGCTGGCCCTGCGCCGTCTCCAGCGCCTCCTCGACGGCCTCGCTCGCACGCACCGCCGCCTCCTCCAGCGCGTCGCTCGCGCCCTGCAGCTTGGCGCCGGTCGAGCCGAAGTAGCGCTCCATCGGGTCGAAGTAGAAGTCGTTCCACCCGCCCTCGTAGCTCTCGCCCTGACCCTCGGGGATGTTGGTGTGCTCGAGCGTCACCTGCGTGCCGCCCTCGGTGGGCTCCAGGCTCACCGTCAACATCGAGTCCGCCGCGCCCTCCGGAAACTCCGTGGTCCGCCACGCCTGGACGATGCGCGAGAAGGGCTGCTTCTCCAGCGTCTTGGCGGTGATGTACCCGTCCCACGCCACGAAGACGCCGTCCTTCTGCGCCTGGGCAAAGCTGCCCGTCATCTTCGAGTGCTCCTCATCGGACAGCCAGGCTTCGAAGATGCGCTCCGGACGCGCGGCAATGACTCGCTTGACGACGATCTGATCGGCCATGAGATGCTTCCCTCCTACGGGTTCGGGAGAAATTCGCTCGAACCGACGGTTTCGAAGTTAACTCAGGTGGACGTGTTTCGATCCAGCTTCCTTGCTCTCGCGTGCGTCTCGCTGGTCGCGAACGCCGCGCCTCCTCGCTCCTCTCACCGTGACTCCCAGCGTGACGCGCTGCGTAAGGCGCTCCAGTCGGTGATTCAGACCACGCCCCTGGCGGGCGCGCGGGTGAGCTTCGAGGTGCGCAGCCTCGACGACGGGCAGGTGGTCTTCGGCCGGGACGCCGACGAGCTGCTCAACCCCGCCTCCAACGTGAAGCTCTACACGGCGGCGGCGGCCCTCACCCGGCTCGGCCCCGAGTACCGCTTCGAGACCGAGTTCCTCGTCGAGGGCGACCTCAAGGAGGGCAAGACCAAGACCCTGTACGTGCGCGGCAAGGGAGACCCCACCATCACCACCGAGCGGCTCTTCGGCATCGCCGCGGACCTGGTGCACGCCGGCCTGAAGGAGGTCTCGGGCGATCTGGTGCTCGACGACACCTGGTTCGACGCCGAGCGCACGCCGCCTGGCTACGATCAAGAGAGCGGCGACAAGGCCTACCTCGCGCCCACCGGCGCCCTCTCGCTCAACTGGAACACGGTGGGCGTCTACCTGCGCCCCGGCGACACCATCGGCTCCAGGGCCACGGTGGAGCTCGAGCCGATGAGCGAGTTCTTCACCCTCGACGAGGCCGTCGCCACCGGCACCCGCACCCAGCGGCGCTACTCGGTGAGCTCGCAGGTCGACAAGGACCACGTCCGCCAGCACATCGAAGCCAAGGGCGTGGTGCCGCTCGACAAGGGCACCTGGTCGGTGTGGAAGAAGGTCGACCAGCCGGCGCTCTACTTCGGCCACACCCTCAAGAGCCTCCTGCAGGCGCGGGGGGTGAAGGTGAAGGGCAAGCTCCGCCTCGACAAGGTGCCCGCCACCGGCACCAAGACGCTCTCCATCGCGCAGAGCGACACCCTCGACCTGGTCCTCAAGAAGCTGAACAAGCTCTCCCAGAACTTCATCGCCGAGCAGCTCCTCAAGACGCTCGGCGCCGAGGGGCGGGGCGCGCCCGGCACCACCCAGAAGGGCGTCGAGGTGGTGGAGGACTTCCTCGCCAAGGACGTGGGCCTCGCCCGCGGAACCTACGTGATGAAGAACGGCTCGGGCCTCAACGACACCAACCGCTTCTCCGCCTCGCAGACCACCCGGCTGCTGGTGGCGATGTGGGAGAAGTTCCCCACCATGCCCGAGTACCTCTCGGCGCTGGGCATCGCGGGCAAGGACGGCACCTTGCGCTACCGCTTCGAGGGCAGCGACGCGGTGGGGCGCCTGCGGGCCAAGACCGGCACGCTGGAGAGCGTGTCGGCCCTGTCGGGCTACGTGCAGGCGGTGGGCGGCGAGCGCTTCGTCTTCTCGGTGCTGGTGAACGACTTCCCCGGGCGGGCCTCCAGCGTGGTGCAGCACATCGACGCCCTCGGCGCGGCGGTGGCGGCGGTGGGCAGCGAGCGCGGGCCGTCGGCGGCGGTGGCCTCGATGACCCAGCCGCCACGGGTGGTGGGCAGCGCCGAGGAGCTGTTGGCGCGGGTGAAGACCTACGCCGCGCTGGCGCAGAAGGGCGACGCCAAGAACGCGCCCTTCCTGCGCACCGCCTGGCGCAACGAGAAGGACCCGGCCGTGCGCGCCGTCATCGCCGACGCGCTCTACCAGTCCGATCCGCGCGAGCCGTCGGCGGCCTTGATGCTGCTCGACTCCGCGCTGCCCGGCGACGAGGTCTACGCGCGCGTCCGCCAGGCGGCCAAGGAGGCGAAGCTGAACCCGCCGCTGCTCTCCTCGCTGGTGGAGCTGGCGTCGGCCGGCAGCGTCGACGCGTCGATGCGGCTGTTGCAGTTCGTGCAGGCCTCGGCGTCGGACGAGCTGGTGTCGGAGCTCCTCGCCGAGCAGCTCGCGGTGGTGGCCCACGACGCGCCCAAGGAGCTGGTGCTGGCGCTCAAGGCCTGCCCCGCCGAGACCCGCGAGCACGCCGTCGACGCCCTGGTGAGGGGCCTGGTGAAGGCCGCGCAGCCCGACTCGCCCCTGTGGAGCGCGCTCAAGGACTCGCTCGGCTCGCAGGACCCCAAGCTGGTCGAGTTCTCCAAGGAGCTCGAGACCACGCTCTCGCAGAAGATCGCCCTGGCCCACGCGCCCGCGCCGGCCAGCGATCCCGAGCCCGCGCCGGTGGAGCCGAGCCAGAAGCCGCCCGCCGTGCCGGGCGGGTGAGCTGAGAGGGGAAGTCGCACCTGATCGACGCCGAGGCGCGCGTGTTGCTCACGGCAGTCAGGAGGGCGGGCGACCAGCTCGTGTCCGCCCTCCACCAGGTTCACGCCCGAGTGAGCCCCGCGGAGCTCGAGCGGTGGAAGCTGGCCGTGGGCCGCGCGATGGGGGCGCTCTCGCTCGAGCTGCTGGAGCCCATCTGCCAGGAGAACCCCGCGGTCGTTCCCAAGGCCTTGGGCGGAGACGCACCGGATTGACCGCGGGCTCTCAGGAGGCGTGCACGACCTCGGCGTCCCGTGGTTGAATCGCGCGTCCCGGTGCTGACCCCGCTCGCGCTCACCCTCTTCCTCGCCGCCTCGCCCAGCGCGGCCCTCGACGCCGTCGAGAAGCAGGAGGCCCTCAACGACGAGCTCGAGGTCGCCTTCAACGACCTGTGCGGCGCGCTCAAGGGCGGGCGCCGCGTCCTCTCGCCCGAGCTCACCGCCGAGGGCGTGGCCTTCCCCCTCGACGGCGTGGTGGAGCTGTCCGCCTGCTCCATCCGCGCGCTGGAGATCGGCGCCGCCTCGAAGTCCGGCGAGCTGCCGGTGAAGCTGCTCTGGGACCTCGACGGCCGGGACGCCGGCGGCCGCCGCGTCTCGGTGCGCGGCGAGAGCCCGGCCGCGATGGTGAAGGCCGGCAAGCGGTGGATCGTCTCCCGCTTCGAGCCCTCGGGCTTCGAGAAGGTGGAGCGCGACGCGCCCCGCTTCGTCGAGCGCGCCGAGGCCGCGGGCCTGGTCTTCCCCCCGCGCACGCAGGGCAAGCGCCCGGCCGAGTTCCTCACCGGCGGCCTCACCGTGCGCGACCTCGACGCCGACGGCCTGCCCGACGTCATCGCCCTCGACGGGCCGCTCGCCTGGCTCTACCGCGGCCGCCCCGGGCTCACCTTCGCCACGCCCGAGCTCCTCGCCACCGCGCCCGGGGAGAACGTCTTCTCCGACGCGGCCACCGGCGACTTCGACGGCGACGGCGACCCGGACCTCGCTCTCACCACCTACCGCAACCTGCCCGTGCGCCTGTTTCGCAACGACGGCGGCAAGCTGGTCGAGCAGGGCACCCTGAGCAAGGGCGGCCACCACCAGTCGGCGGTGCCCAGCGATCTCGACGGCGACGGCAAGCTCGACCTCGTCATCCTCAACTACCCCCTGGTCAACCGCATCCCCACCACCTACCTGATGGCGGACAACGGCGAGGTGCCCGAGCTGTGGCTGGGCAACGGCGACTTCACCTTCCGCCGCCTGGTGCCGAAGCCGGGCGTCCTGCAGAAGCACTGGAGCTTCGCCGCCCTGGCCGCCGACTTCCTCCGCGACGGGCGCATGGGGCTGTACGTGGTGAACGACTACGGCGTGAAGGACCTCTACCTCGTCTCCAAGGACGGCGGGGTGGAGGAGCGCGCCGAGAAGGTAGGCCTGAAAGATCCCGGCCCGGGCATGAGCGCCGACCTGGGCGACGTGGACCGCGACGGCACCCTCGACCTCTACGTCAGCAACATGTTCAGCAAGGCCGGCACGCGCATCATGGCCCACGCCGCCGTCGACCCCGCCACCCGCGCGCTGGTCGGCAAGCACGTGCGCGGCAACTCCATGTTCCTCGCCCAGGCGGACGGCGGCTTCCAAGAGGTCGGCGAGGCCAGGAACGTGAACCGCGGGCTGTGGAGCTTCGGCTCGCTCCTGTCCGACGTCGACGACGACGGCCGATTGGAGGTGCTGGTGGCCAACGGCTTCATCAGCGCACCCAATCGACACGACCATTGAAGCGCCCACTGGCGCCAGGTCCTGGCGCAGACAGTCGAGAAGACGTCCTTCAAGCGGTTCGCGGACGTCGAGGTCCCGATGGGCGGAGGGTACGACCCGAACGAGAGCTTCTCCGGCTACGAGCCCAAGAAGCTCTTCCACGAGACCCCAAGCGGCCGCTTCGAGGAGACGAGCTTCGTCGAGGGCTGGGACTCGCGCCTCGACGGCCGCAGCCTGGTCACCGCTGATCTCGACGGCGACGGCGATCTGGACCTGGTGATGACCAACCGCAACCGGCCCCAGCTCCAGCTGTGGGAGAACGTGGCGAAGAACGGCCACGCGCTCGAGCTTTCGCTCCAGGCGACGAAGGGCCACCGCGAGGCCGACGGGGCGGTGGTGCTCGTCGAGGGCCTCGGCGCCTTCCCGGTGGTGCTGGTGCGCGGCTACGCCAGCGCCGTCGACCCGGCGGTGCACGTGGGCTTGGGTGAGCGGACGAAGGTCCAGGTGCGGGTGCGCTGGCGCTCGGGCGCGGAGGAGAGCTTCGGCGTCCTCGAGGCCGGCGCGCGGGTGACGCTGGTGGAAGGGCAGGGCGCTCCGTCGCGGCGCATGGCCTTCGCCGCGAACAGGCCCAAGGCGCCGCCGCCGTGGCCGAACACCGTGGCGGGGCTGGGACTGTCGCCCGCCAAAGGCCCCACGGTGGTGCAGCTCTTCATGCAGTCGTGCAAGAGCTGCCGCGACGAGGTGCCGGCGCTCGCGGCCGTCTCCCAGCGCGGCGTGCGCGTGGTGAGCCTCGGGCTCCACGAGGAAGCGGAGCTCGCCGAGGTGAAGAAGGCCCTGGGCCTCGCCTGGGAGGTGTGGCCGCTCACCGAGCGCGTGGCCGGGGCCTTCGAGGGGCCCGCTGGGCTCATTCTCCCCACCGTGCTCGTCTACGACTCGGCCGGGCGGCTGTTCCGGGTGGTGGCCGGCGCGGGCTCGGTGGAGAAGGTGCTCGCCGAGCTGGAGGCCAAGGACGCGGGGCGTTGATCCGGTTCGTCACTGATCCGGGTTCTCGATTGTCGGACCCCCGTGCTACGAGTCGAATCCTCACCCACAACCTTCCCGGAACGGGAGGGTTCTCGAAAGGACGTGTCACATGGCAGGAGGCATCAACAAGGTCATCCTCATCGGCAACCTCGGCGCTGATCCCGAAGTGCGCTTCACTCCCTCGGGGCAGGCGGTCGCCAACTTCCGCATCGCCACCTCGGAGTCCTGGACCGACAAGAGCTCGGGCCAGAAGCAGGAGCGCACCGAGTGGCACCGCATCGTCGTCTGGGGAAAGCTCGGCGAGCTCTGCGGGCAGTACCTGAAGAAGGGCCGCCAGGCGTACATCGAGGGCCGGCTCCAGACCCGCGAGTGGACCGACAAGGAAGGTAAGAAGAACTGGACCACCGAGGTCGTGGCGCAAAACGTCCAGTTCCTGGGCGGAAAGCCCGAGGGCGCCGGCACGGGCTCCAGGAAGGGCGACGACTTCGGCCCGCCGCCTCCGGGCGACGACATGGCCGCCATGGGCCCGCCCCCCTCAGATGACATTCCGTTCTGAGTTGGAGTAGACCCTGAATACCCGAGGCCAGCGCCCGTCACTGGCGCTGGCCTCGAGCTCAACCAAGCGCCGGCCGGACGCTTCTCTTCGGGACTTGCGAAGCGGGCCGCTTTCTGTTTTGAGCGCCGCCTCACAACCTCGGCAGTCCTTTCGTCACTTCAGCTCCAGAGTCCGGTCTGGGCTGATCTCTAGGAGCGGGAAACAGATGAACTTCAGAGCCATTGCCCTCGGCACCGTGATCGGCTTCATCGTCGCGGTCGTTCCTTCGTGTTCGAGTACCAAGTGCGCCGCGTCGAACTGCCCGGGTTGCTGTGATGCGAAGGGCCAGTGCGTCAAGTCGCCGAACAACGGCAACAACACCACCTGCGGCACGCAGGGCAACGCCTGCGTCGACTGCACCAAGCTGGCGACGCCCACCTCGTGCAGCTCCACCTTCTCCTGCGGCGCCGGCGGCGGCACCGGCGGCGGCTCCGGCACCTGCGACGGCTGCAAGCTCCCCTCCTCGGGCAACTGCGTGAGCCTCGCCAACACCTCCGTCGTCAACTGCGGCATCAACGGCGCGGTCTGCCAGGCCTGCCCGACGAGTCAGCAGTGCAACAACGGCGTCTGCTCGGGCATCGATGCCGGCCCCATCCTCGGCTACCTCGGCGACCCGTGCACCAGCGATTCTCAGTGCAACAAGGGGGCGCTCTCTGGCGGCAAGGGCTTCTGCAAGAAGATCTCGGTTCCCGGAAACCTCCCGTACCAGGGCGGCTACTGCACCCGCCGCTGCACTCAGTCCACCGAGTGCGGCGGCACGGATAACAAGTGCGCGTACTTCATGGGCTTCACCGGCGAGCTCGAGAACATCTGCTACAAGGGCTGCGCTAGCGAAAGCGACTGCCGCACGCCGGCCTACGGCTGCGTGAACTACGGCAGCCCGCAGAAGCCCTACACGTTCTGCACGCCCCTGCTGCCTGATGGCGGCCTGAACGAGTACGACGCGGGTCCGGGCAACTACGGCGGCCACACCGGGGCGTGCACCACCGACTCGCAGTGTGGCCCGCAGCCGGAGTTCCTCTGCATCTCGGATACGCTCTCTGACGGCGGCGCCTCGGGGTTCACGGGTGGCGCGTGCACCGGAGACTGCAGCCTCGGGGTCTTGGACGCGTTCTGCGGCGACGGCGGCACCTGCTACCCGTACCTGGCTACCACGGATCAGCGCGGCCCGCTGGTCGCCTGGCAGTGCGGTGAGAAGTGCTTCGGCAACGGCTCCCTCGGCTGCCGGACCGGGTACGTCTGCCGGGTCCTCGTCACGGACACCACCGAGGGAACCTGCGTGCCCAACTGCGCCAACGCGCCCCCTGGCTTCTGCCGGAACAGCTGCAACGTGGACGCCGGCCTCTGCCAGTAAGGCAGCCGATCACCTGAATTGAGCGGGCGGCCTGGAGACGGGCCGCCCGCTCTTTTTTTTGGAGCAAGCGAACCAATGAGCGCAGTCGTCGACACCAGCGGGCTCGTGCGAGCCCTCCTCCCCGAGCCGAACCTCACCGTCACCGTGGTGGTGGTGACGGAGGTGGCGCGCGAGGCCGAGCGGCGGCACCGCCTGAAGCCGGTCTCCGCGGTCCTCCTCGGGCAGGCGCTGGCGGGCGGGGCGCTGTTGGCCTCGCTCCAGAAGGGGGACCGGCGGGTCAACCTGCAGCTCGAGGTCGACGGCCCCTTGCGCGGGCTCTTCGTCGACGCCGGCACCCAGGGCGAATTGCGCGGCTACGTGAAGAACGGGCTGCTCGACGTGGAGCTCGGTGCCGGCGACTTCCGCTGGCGGGCGGCGCTGGGGAACAAGGGCTTCCTCTCGGTCCTGCGCGACGCCGGCGAGGAGTACTACCGCTCGGCGGTGGAGCTCGCGCACTTCGATCTCGCCGAAGATCTGAACGAGTACTTCAAGATCTCCGAGCAGGTGCCCACCCAGGTAGCCCTGGAGGTGCGCCACGGGCCCGGGCAGCCGCTCGAGGCGGTGGCGGGGGTGCTGGTGCAGGCGCTCCCCGACGGCGACCGAGCCGCGCTCCAGGCCCTCGGTCAGACCCTCCAGCGCCGGCTCACCGAGGCCGTGGCCACCGTCTCGCCGCTGACGCCGGCGGGCCTGCTCGCCGCGCTCTTCCCTGGAGGCTGTCGGGTGCTCGGCACCGGCCCCTTGGTGTGGAAGTGCACCTGCTCGCACCAGCGCGCGCTGGAGACCCTGGCCTCGCTGGGTCGCGACGACGTGCAGGACCTCATCGACACCCTCGGCAGCACCGCGGTGACCTGCCACTTCTGCAACACCAAGCACGAGGTGTCGCTTCAGGACCTGATGGGCATCGTCGAGGCGCTGGACGCGAAGGCCAGGGCTCCGGGCAAGGGGAACTGAGCGGGCCTTCCCGTTCACCCTGAGCCCGTCGAAGGGTGCCGAACATCAGGCCCACCTTCGCGGACCGCGCCCCTCACTTCGCCGTGGTGTCGATCTTCTGCAGCTCCTCGAAGCCGGGGAGCCCCGACAGATCCGGCACGATGATGATCTCGATGCGGCGGTTCTGCGCCTTGCCCTCGGGCGTGTCGTTGAGGGCGATGGGGCGGGTATCGGCGAAGCTCGCGGCGGAGATGCGCTCCACCGGCAGGCCGCCGTCGACCATGGCCTTCAAGACGGTGATGGCGCGGGCGGCGGCGAGCTCCCAGTTGCTCGGGTACTTGTCCGTCGAGATGGGCACGTTGTCGGTGTGCCCCTCGACCTGAAACGCGCGCTTGGGGATGGAGCCGAGGACCTGCGCCACCTCGGCCAGCGCGACCTTGCCGTCCTTGGAGAGCGACGCCGAGCCCGAGCCGAAGAGGATGTCGGTGGCGAGCACCACCACCATGCGGCCGTCGACCATCTTCACCTTGAGCTTCCCGGCGTCGATGAGGCTCTTGAAGCGCGAGAGCAGGTTCTTGAACTCGGTGATGCGGGCCTCGGCCTCGGCGCGGCGGCGCTCCAGCTCGGCGAGCGCGCGGGTCATGTCGTCCACCGAGGCCTGCAGCCGCGTCTTGTCCTTGGCGGCGGCGGCGATGTCGGCGGAGAGCTTGTCGATGCGCGCGGTGAGGTCCTTCACCTTGTCCTGCTCGATGGCGAGGAGCTGCTCGTTCTCCTTGTTCTTGTCCTCGAGCCTTCGGTGCCTGGCCTCGAGCTCGGCCAGGGCCTTGTTCTTCTCTTCGAGGTTCGCCTCGATGCCGTCCTTCTCGGCCTTCAACGCGTCGTAGGTCTTCTGGGTGACGCAGGCGGAGGAGAGGAAGGCGAAGAGCGCGACGAGGACGGGCGTTCGCATGGCGTGGACTGTGCCACGCGCGCGCGCGCCCGGCGGCGAAAACTCGTCGCGCCTTCGTGCGTGTCGGGAAAGTTTCCTTCTGCTCCGAAGGGAGACCCTCGGGTAGCGTCCCCTCGGGGCCTTCTTCGCTGGGGGAGTCCATGGACCTCGTCGAGCGCATCGTGAAGCTGTTGGACGACGAGACGCCGCGCAAGCGCATCGCCGCCGCGGTGGTATTGGGGGAGCTCGGGGTGAAGGACGCCAGGGCCGTGGCGCGGCTGTCGGAGCTGGCGAGGGATGCCAACGACGCCTACGCCGAGGCGGCGCTGGAGGCGCTCGGCCAGCTCGGCGCGGTGAAGGCCCTGCCGGTGCTCCTCGACGCGCTCGGGCGCGGGCGGGAGGTGCAGGCGGCGGCGAAGGTGGCCCTCGGCAAGCTGGGCGAGCAGGCATTGCCGGGCCTGCGCGAGCGGCTCGAGCAGGCGACGCCGGAGGCCCGGGCGGTGCTCTCCACCCTGCTGCCCTCGGTCGGTGGCCGGCAGTCCTTCGAGCTGGCGCTGGAGGGCATGCGCGGCCAGGGCTGGGACGCGGTGAACCAGGTGGCGCTCTCGGTGCGGCAGGAAGCCAGGTCGATGACCGAGGCCGAGAAGAAGGTGATGCGGACGCAGGCCGAGAAGTTCCTCGCCAAGAAGAAGACCGCCGAGGACGAGCCGGCCCTGCGCGGCGCCCTGAAGGTGCTCGGCTACCTCGAGCTCCCCGACACGCAGGACACGCTGCTGCCCTACCTGGGGGCGAAGCAGCCGCCGGCGGTGCGGGTGGAGGCGGCGATGGCCCTGCGCTTCGCGCTGGCGAAGGGGCCGTCGAAGAAGGCGCTGCGGCGCTTGATGGAGCTCCTCGAGGACCCGGACGCGCAGGTGGCGCGGGCCTCGCGCGACACGCTGACGGTCTTGAAGATCGGCACCGAGTTCTCCGACGAGCTCGCGGAGCTCTCCCAAGGCCGCGACGTGGAGGTGGCGAAGTGGGCCATTCGGCACCTGGGAGCGCTGGCGCTCTCCGAGCCGGGCAAGTCCGCCAAGCTGGCCGTGAAGACCCTCCTGCAGATGGCGCAGTCGAGCGACAAGCTGCGGGCGGAGGCGGCGGCGCAGGCGCTGGCCGCGCTTCCCAACGGCGTCGAGCTGTTGGTGGAGGCGCTCGTCGGCGTGGCCGAGGAGATCGGAGCGCAGGTGTTGGCCGACGCGCTCGCGCCGCACGCGACGAAGCTCTCGAAGAAGGCGGTGTCGGCGCTGCTCGCGGCGGGCACCAAGACGCTGGCCAAGTCCCTGGCGGTGGCGCGGCGCCAGCTCGAGCCGGTGCGGATCGCGGACAAGGAGGGCTGGGCGGAGCTGATGCGCGAGAGGGCGAAGGCCTTCCGGAAGAAGGAGCCGACCAAGGCGGAGGCCTTGCTCGAGCTGCTCGGGCGATCTGGCGCGGCGACCAACGAGGACCGGTTCGGGGTGGTGGTTCAGTCGCTGCGCCACCACTCGCTCGATCCCCACCCCCGCGCGCGGCAGGGCGACTCGGCCCTTTCCGAGCTGGAGCGCCTGCACGGCGCTGGCTTCCCCGTCGCCGAGGCGCTGAAGAAGGACAAGCAGCTCACCGACGAGGCCCGGTACTACGTCGGCGTGCACTTCGCGGAGAAGGCGACCTTCGAGCTCAAGAGCGTCGGCGCGGAGATCCTCGAGGCCCTGGTGGAGAAGGGGAAGGGGAAGATCGCCCGGGCCGCGAAGAACAAGATGAAGCTGCTCGAGCTGTAGCCGACGGTGCCGGGGGGCTTCGGCGAGCTACAGCTGCACCGACGTGTTCCCCTGTGCGCCGTCGACCACGACGTTCGTTCCGTTCACCCAGCTCGCGCGCTTGGAGAGGAGGAAGGCCGCCACGTCGGCGACCTCGTCGGGCGTGCCCATGCGGCCCCAGGGGAACTCCCTGGCGATGAACTCGCCTATCTTCTCGGGGTACGAGGCCAGGCGCTCGGCCCAGCGGCCACCCTCGAACATGATGCTGCCCGGGCTCACCGCGTTGAGGCGGATGCGCTCCGGTGCGAGCTCGCGGGCGAGCGAGGCGGCGAGCTGAATCTCTCCGGCCTTGGCGGCGCCGTACTGCGAGCGCGGCCCCGGCTTGAACCCGGAGATGGAGGAGATGATCACCACCGCGCCCTCGCCAGACCTCGCCAGGTGCGGCACCGCGGCCTTGATGACGCGCGCCGCGTGCACGACGTTGAGCTCGAGGGTCTTCACCCACTCCTCGGCGGTGGCGTCCTTGAAGTCCTTGCCGAAGGTGCCGCCCGCGTTCGCCACCACCCCGTCGAGCCGGCCGAGGGCCTGCACCGTCTCCTCGACGAAGGCCTCCAGCGTGCCGGGCTGCATCAGGTCCAGCGCCTTGCCGAACGCCTGAACGCCCAGCGCGCGGAGCTCGGCCACCGTGGCGTCGAGCGTCGCCTGGGTGCGACCGCACACCGCCACCGAGGCGCCCTCCCGGGCGAGCTTGAGACCGATGGCCTTGCCGATGCCCCGCGTGCCGCCGGTGATGAGGAAGACCTTCTTGGAGAGCTCGAGATCCATGACTCCCGGCCAATACCACGCCGTCGGACCTAGTCTGCATCGGGAGGGTGCGCCTACTTCTTCTTCGTCAGGTCGCGAATGGCCCTCAGCTCGAATTCGACGCTCTTGTCCTTCGGGCGTCCGACATGAGCCTTCACTGCAATGAGATCGTCGAGCGAAATGATGCGGCATTCGAGTCCGTGGAGCGTCCTCACGATCGACCGGGCCGCGACCTCCCGGAATGTGCCAATCGGAGGAAGGGTCCCAAGGAAGTCGACTACCCCGAGCGTCGTGGAGAAGTAGAGGTTCCGGAACTCGGACAGCTCCTCGGCCGTGCGAGTGACCGGCGGCTTGCCGAGCGTCTGATAGAAGCGCGGTTCGTACGGGCCCACGGCGGCGAGAATCCGCCGGCAGTTCTCGACGATGAGCGGCGCGACGACGTCGAGAGCGTCGGTCATCGTAGCGACACCGTGAGCGATGGCCGCGACTCCACCGACCACGACGAACTCGACGTTGGCCTCCAAGAGGAGTCGGAGCAGCTCACTCGGCCGACTGATCGCCAAGAACGGGTCCCTCCGGCCGGAGTTCGTGTGCGAGGCGGAGCATCTCCTCGAGTTGCGCGAGACGCTCCTCGAAGGTCAGCTCGAGATTGGCCTGCAGCCGCGTGACGTCGATTCCGAATTCGATCGCGGCGTCCCAGTCAGGGCCGTAGCTTGGCTGGGTCTTCATCCAGGCGCGCCGGTCGATGTCGTCGTCGCTGACCACACGTTCATTGTACTCGGTGGCCAACGCGCCGCCCATCACGTCGCACGGCACCGGGTACGAAGGCCCTCCTACCGCGAGTCCCCGCGCACCCCCGCGGAGGTCATCGAACGGTCGGGGCGAGCGAAGTCAACGGGAGCGCGAGTGCGCCCAGAGCCAGGAACACCTCAAGCAGTGCGAGTTGAGGAGCGATGACGAGCAGGGCGACGCCCCCGATCTCATTTCGATTGGCGTTCAGCCATGCGCCGATGGCCCAAGTCGTGATGGGAATCGCGCGGCGCGAACGACTCCCGCGGAGCCGACCGCGGTGAAGATCACGGTCGTTGCGAGTGAGACGACCTCCAACGTTCGGCCTCGGAAGACATCTGCGCGCGGGTCGACGGGCACGGCATCAGTGTAGCGGGGAACCTTGGTGAGCCGAGTGGGCTTCCTCAGGATGACGTCTCGCACCCGAGCAGATCGCGCATCACCTTCCGCGCCGCGGGGATGAACGCCTCGCCCTTCACGCTCGCGTCCACCTTGGCGATGAGCTTCAAGTCCGGCGTCAGCTTGTAGTGACCGCGGGAGCGCTGCACGAGCTTCATCAGCTTCTCGCCGGCGAGGCGCGCCTGCGGCCCCAGCGTCACCACGATGCGCCCCGGCCCACCCGACAGCTCGCGCAGGTTCAGCCGCCTGAGGTCGAGCTTCAAGAGCAGCACCTCCTCCAGCGCGTCCAGCTCCGGGGGCGCGTCGCCGAAGCGGTCCACCAGCTCCGCGCGCAGGTCCGCCAAGTCCTCCGCGCTCTGGCACTGCGACAGCCGCTTGTAGAGCAGCAGCCTCAAGTGCACGTCGGGCACGAACGCCTCGGGCAGATACGCCGGCACCGGCAGGTTCACGTCCGGCTCCACGCCCGTCGACGGCGGCTCGCCCTTCAGCTCGCCGATCGCCTCCTCCAGCATCTGCGCGTACAGGTCGAAGCCCACCGCGTCGATGCTCCCCGACTGCTCCCCGCCGA
Source organism: Archangiaceae bacterium (assembly GCA_037443525.1). Taxonomy (GTDB): domain Bacteria; phylum Myxococcota; class Myxococcia; order Myxococcales; family Myxococcaceae; genus JBBIOE01. The sequence goes on from JBBIOE010000035.1 coordinate 16,746, forward strand.
GCAGGCTCCCCGCCCCGCGGATCTCCAGATCGTGCGACGCGATGTTGAAGCCCGCCCCGAGCTCGGTGAACGCCTGCAAGACCTCGAGCCGCCGCGCCGCGTCCTTCCCGATCGCCTTCCCCTGCGGCACCAGGAGGTACGCGTACGCCCGCTCCTTCGCCCGGCCCACGCGCCCGCGCAGCTGGTAGAGCTGCCCGAGCCCGAACTGGTCCGCCCGGTTCACGATCAGCGTGTTCGCCGACGGAATGTCGAGCCCGCTCTCGATGATCGCCGTGCTGAGCAAGAGCTGCGTGCGCTTCTCCACGAAGTCGAGCATCACCTTCTCGAGCTGCCCCTCGTGCATCTGCCCGTGGGCCACCGTGATCGACACCCCCGGCAAGAGCTCCTTCAAGAGCTTCTCGAACGAGTGAATCGACTGCACCCGGTTGTGCACCACGAACACCTGCCCGCCGCGCGCGAGCTCCCGGGTCACCGCCTCCTTGATCACCGCGGTGTCGAACTTGGTCACGAAGGTCCGAATCGCCCGCCGGTCCTGCGGCGGCGTGGCGATCAACGACAGATCCCGCATCCCGCTCATCGCCATGTTCAGGGTGCGCGGAATCGGCGTCGCCGAGAGCGTCAGCGTGTCCACCGTCGTCTTCAGCCGCTTGAGGGCCTCCTTCTGCTTCACTCCGAACTTCTGCTCCTCGTCGATGATGAGCAGCCCCAGGTCCTTGAACCCCACCGAAGCGTTCAAGAGCTTGTGGGTGCCGATGAGCACGTCGACCCGGCCCTCGCGCGCCTTCGCCTGCGTCTCGCGCAGCTCCGCCGGCTTCCTCAGGCCCGACACCACGTCCACCGTGACCGGGTAGCCCTCGAAGCGCTCCTTGAAGGTCGCCAGGTGCTGGTGCGCCAAGAGCGTGGTGGGCACGAGCACCGCCACCTGCTTGCGATCGAGCACCGCCTTGAACGCGGCCCGCATCGCCACCTCCGTCTTCCCGTACCCGACGTCGCCGCACACCAGGCGATCCATCGGCTCCAGCTTCTGCATGTCGGCCAGGACGTCGTCGATGGCCTTCTGCTGATCGGGCGTCTCCTCGAACTCGAAGTCCGCCTCGAACTGCCGAAAGTAGCGATCGGGCTCGCTGAACGCGTGGCCGTGGTGCGCCTTCCGCCGCGCGTAGAGCTCGAGCAGCTCGGCCGCCATCTTGAGGAGCTGCTCTTTGACCTGCGCCTTCTTCTTCGCCCAGCTCGGCGTGCCCAGGCGATCGAGCGAGACCTTCTCCGGATCGCCGCCCGCGAAGCGCGACACGAGCCTCAGGCGGCTCACCGGCAGGTAGACCTTGTCCTTGCCGAAGAACTCCAGCACCAGGAAGTCGCCCGGCACCTTGTTCACGTCCATCGTGACCAGGCCGGCGTAGCGGCACACCCCGAAGTCCGCGTGGACGCAGAGGTCGCCTTCCTTCAGATCCTTGAAGCTCGCCGCGAGCCCTTCCGCCGCCGTCTTCCGCCGCCGCACCTTCCGGCGCGCCCGGGCGCCGAAGATGTCCTCGTCGGAGAGCACCGCCACGTGCTCCGCCCCGTCGATGAAGCCCTCCGTCACCTCGCCGGCGAACAGGTGCGCCGCGATCGAGGGGTCGAACAGCGCCCGCGCGTCGAAGAGGCTCTCGGCGTGTACTTGCACCCGCACGCCGCGCTCCGCCAAGAGCCGCTTCAAGCGATCGGCCTGCCCCAGCGTGCCGCACGCGACCAAGGCCACCGTGCTCTCGTCGCGGAAGGCCGTCAGCTTCTCGAGCAGGGGCGTCAGCGCGCCGTCTTCGCCGTGGTGCGAGCGGATCGCCTCGCGCAGCACCGCCGTGCGGCCGAAGTCGAAGCGCAGCGGCGCCTCCTCGCCCCCCACGTCGAGCGTGAGCCCACCGCCCTCGAGCACCGGGAAGCGCGACAGCGCGCGCTCCGCCTCCTGGCGCGACAGGTAGTGCTGCGCCGGCGGGAGCGTGAGCTCGGAGCGCCGGACCGCGTCGTCGAAGCTCCGCTCCACGTCGAGCTCGAGGTCCGACAGCGCGCGGTCTACCGCGGTGGGGTCGTCCACCCACACCAGCGGCGCCGCCGGCAGCCGGTCCAGGTACTCGAAGACGCTCGAGAGCCCGCCCTCGAAGAAGCCCGGCAGCAGCCCCTCGAGCCCGTTCGGCGACAGCCCCTCCCGCACCTGCGCGATGCGCTCGCGGATCTTCGCCGTGGGCACCGCCTGCGTCTCGCCCGCCGCGCGAATCGCCGCCTCCGCCGCGCTCTGCGTCGAAGGGCTGAAGAAGAGCTCCCGCGCCGGCAACAGCGTCACCCGCTTCACCGGCGCCACCGTCCGCTGCGTGTCCGGGTCGAAGGTGCGCATCGACTCCAGGGTGTCGCCGAAGAACTCCAGCCGCACCGGGTGCTCGGAGAGCGCCGGGAACACGTCGAGCAGGTCGCCGCGCAGGGAGAACGTGCCCGGGTCCTCCACCAGCGGCGAGTTGCGGAAGCCCTCCTCCACCAGCCGCTTCGCGAGCTCATCGCGCCCGCGCTCGTCGCCGACCTTCACCTCGCTCGACAGGCCCCGCATCACCTTCGGCGGCAGCACCTTCTTCGCCAGGGCCCGCGCCGACAGCACCACCGCCGAAAACGGCGTCCCGTGCTCCAGGTGGTAGAGCGTGGAGAGCCGCTCCGCCACCGCGCCTGAGTCGGGCACCAGCTCGTCCCACGGCAGCACCTCGTCCGCCGGGAGCCTCAGGACGGTCGGCGCCGCTCGCGTCCCCTCGCCACCCAGGAAGAAGGCCAGGTCGGAGGCGAGGTGATCCGCCGACTCCTCGTCGGGGGTGAGCGCGACCAGGGGCACGCGCAAGGCCCGCGCCGCCCTCGCCAGCACCCAGCCGCGGGCCGCGCCGGTCAGGCCGGTCGCTCGCGCACGACCGCCCGGACGCAGCCGCGCCAGGAGCGTCTCGAGCGTGGCGGGCGCACTCATCGCTTCGGTCGCTAAGGAATCGGCCTCGCGAAGTCAACGCGAAGGAACGCTCAAGGGGTCCGGCGGAACGGCAGCCCCTGAAGCCTTCGCGCGATGACCTTCTCCAGTTCGCCCACGTCGAGCGGCTTCTCCAACATCGGCGGGCGCACCTCGGTGAAGAAGGCGTTGGCGCGCTCGGTGAATGTGCCCCCGGTCACGAAGATCATCGCCGCGCGCTGCTCTTCGGGCATGCCGTCCCAGACGTCGATGCCGTTCATGTCGGGCATCATCACGTCGCAGAAGATGACGTCGAAGCGCTCGCCACGCTGCACCTGGCTCAAGGCCTCCCGGCCGCTCCCCACCGTGGTGACGAGGTGCTTGGGCGCCAGGAGCCTCCGCAGCGCCCGCAAGATCGCCGGCTCGTCGTCGATGATGAGCACCCGCGCCTGGTGGCCCTTCGGCATCGGCGAGGGCCTGGCCTGGTAGTCGCTCGGCGAGGCGGAGGGCAGCCGCACCTCGACGGTGGTGCCGTGGCCCAGCGCGGAGCGCACCCGGAGCTCGCCGCCCAGGTCGTGCACGATGCCCTGGGTGATGGACAGACCGAGGCCCGTGCCGCCGGTGGCCTTCTTGGTGGTGAAGAAGGCGTCGAAGATGCGCGGCAGGACCTCGGGCGCGATGCCCCGGCCGGTGTCCTCCACCGAGACCAGCACCTCCGCGCCGTCCATCGCCGTCGTCACGGTGATGCGGTGCTCCGTCGCCTTCCCGTCGGGAATGGCCTGCGCCGCGTTGACCACCAGGTTCAGGAAGACCTGGCCGAGCCGCGCCTCGTTGCCGCGCACCGGGTCGACCGGGTTCAGCTGCATCACCACCTGGGCGCGGTGCCGCGTCTCGTTGCGCGCCATGTTGAGCGCCGCCTGCACCACCCGCCGCACGTCGACCGGCCCCACCTGGTTCTGATCGTTCCGGGTCAGCGTGCGCAGGTCCGCCACCACCTGCCGCACCCGCTCGGCGCCCTCGGCGGCCTCGCGCAGCGCGTCCTTCACGTCCTCCAGATCGAGGCCGGGGACGTGCGCCACCCGCCCGAGCTCGTTGCGCACCGAGTTCAGGTTCGCGATGACGAAGGCGAGCGGGTTGTTGATCTCGTGCCCCACGCCCGCCGCCAGCGTGCCCATCGACGCCAGCCGCTCGGTGAGGTGCAGCCGCGCCATCAGGCTCGTCTGCTCCGACACGTCCTGGAGCATGAGCGCCACCCGCTCCACGCGGCCGTTCTCCGAGAGCGGCCTCAGCCACAGCTTCGCCTCCAGCGCCGTGCCGTCGAGCCGGTTCACCCGCACCGCCGGCGCGCTCGCCTCGCCCGCGGCCGCCCGGGCCAGGGCCGCGGCGAGCCTCTGGGCGTCGTCGGCGGAGAGCAGGCTCTTGAGCGCCTCCAGCGAGCTCGCGCGCAGCGCGCCCAGCCGGAGCAGCTCGGCGAGCTCGGCCGAGACGCTCAGCGCGCCCGAGCGCAGCTCCACCACGCCGCCGCCCAGGCGACCACGGGCCTGCGCCTCGGCGAGCTCTGACTGCGCCCGCGCCAGCGCCGCCGCCAGCGCGCGGAGGCCCGCGTCGGCCGCGTCCGAGGGCGCCACCGACTCCGCGTCGACCAAGAGCGCCACCAGCCGATCGGCGTGCTCGTGCGGGCACGGCGAGGGCACCAGGCTCACGCCCAGCCGTCGAAAGCGTCCGCCGGACAGCTCCACCACCACCTGCGCCTCGCCGGTCGACCTCGCGTCGGAGAGGCGCTTCGCGGCCTCGAAGAGCAGCCGGAGGACGGGCGCCGCCGTGGAGCCCGCCTCGAGCGAGAGCAGCTCCTCGGCGCGAGGGCTGGCCCCGAGCAGGGCTCCGCCCAGGTCGAACACCGCAATCCCCGACGGTCCACGCACCAGGTGCGTCAGACCCTCACAGCCGCTGGCCATCCTCCGCTCCGATCGGAGCGCATTATGGCCTCAATCCATCGCTCCCCGGCGAGCGATTCGCGCCCGGCGCGGCCATCCCCGGACCTACGCTGTCACGGGTCAGCGCGCCGGCGGCTCGACGGGCGCGGGCTCGGTGACGAGCGTGGCGGCAGCGGCGATGAGCGCGCCACCCGCGATGACCCAGGCCACGTTGGCGCCGACGGCGCTGTTCTTCGCCGACTCGCCCAGCGCCCGGAAGTCGGTGTCGAAGCGGGCCTGGTTCGCCTCGGTGGCGAGCGCGCTCGCGTGCAGCCCGAGCCCGATGGCGGTGCCGGCGGCCACGACCGCCAACACGCCGAGGGCCATCGGCGCGGGGTACTTCTTCCACACCGGCTTCTCGACCAGCTCCGGCGCCTTCGGGGCGGGCGTCAACGCGGCCTCGAGCGGCGCGTCGGCCGGCAGATCGCTGTCGGGGAAGGGCGGGGTGGGCGCGCGCAGGGACAGGCGCGCCTTCTGGAACAGCTCCACCGCCCGCGGGCTCACGAAGGCCGGCAGATCGGCGCCCTCGTCGACGCGCAGGGCGAGCTTGAAGGCCGAGGCGGCGCCGGCGTCGTCGCCGAGCGAGAAGCTGCACAGGCCCCGGTACACCTCGATGGCGGAGAGCTCCTTCTGGTCCCGGGAGGCGTTCCGCGAAGCCTGGTCGACGCGCTTCAGGCACCGCTCGTAGTCCAGGGCGCGGAAGTCCTCCTTCGCCTGCTCGAGGAAGGGGTTCGAGGCCAGCACCACCGCCAGCAAAAGGGCGCTCACGGCAGGGGTCCCAGGTAGGCGTCGGCCCGGTCGGCGAGCTGCCAGGAGGTGAGCACCAGGCCCAGGCCCAGGCCGCCGTCGCCGTCGACGGAGAGGAGGCCGAGCCTCAGCTCCCGCACCTGAGTGCCGGGCCCGCCGTCGGGAGGCAGCGCCGCCTGGCCGAGCAAGGTGCCGTCGACGAAGACCCTGCGCACGTCGCCGGGGAGCCAGGTCACGTCGAGCTCGTAGTCGCCGGGCCCGAAGCCGCCGGGCACCACGAGGCGCTGGGACACCGCGGCCGCGGTCATGGTGTCGGTGTCGGAGCGCACCAGGAGCCGGCCCTCCTCGTCGATGGCGAGCAACAGCAGCGTGCGCCCGCTCGCGGTGCCGAGCCAGGCGAAGGTGGCCACCTCGCCCTTGGGCGGCGGCGCGGAGAGGGTGAGCCGCCCGCGGAGCCTGCCCTCGGTGGTCTCCGGCAGCCGCGCCAGCTCGGTCAGGTCGCCGGTGGCGGTGTCAGAGGCGTCGTCGGAGGAGGGCACCAGCGCGGTGAGCTTGGAGCCGCGCGCGCCGTCGATGGTGAGGCTGCAGCCGGGCTCCACGGTGACGTCGGTGAAGCCGTGGGCGAGCTGGTTCCAGGTCGGGGGCACCAGCGGGCGCCCGCCGTCGGGGAGCAGGATCCAGCCGCCGTCGGGGTGGCCGGCGTCGGGGGCCTGGCAGGTGCCGAGGGCGCAGACCCGGCCCGCGCCGCAGGGGTGGGTGCGGTCGCAGGCGCGCCCGGGCTCGTCCACGAGATCGACGGTGCAGCCCGAGGCGAGGAGAAGACCGAGCAGCGCGCGACGCATCGCGGAAGTGACCGTAGCACGACACCTGCTAGAACCCGGCTCCGTGATGAAAGTGCGCGACCGAGTGAAGCGGAGCATGCGCCAGTGGACCCTCTCGATGACCCGGGAGGATCTGGAGGAGCGCCTGCGGAGCACGCGCGAGCCCACCGAGTACGGCGTCGACTCCTTCGGCCTCTCGGTCGACACCATCCTCGACGCGATGGGCCCGGTGGTGTGGCTCTACAAGCACTACTTCCGCGTGGAGACGAAGGGGCTGGAGAAGGTGCCGCGCGGGCGCGTGTTGCTCATCTCGAACCACTCGGGGCAGCTGCCTCTCGACGCGGCGATGATCGCCATCGCCATGGTCGCCGAGGCCAACCCGCCGCGCATCATTCGCAGCATGATCGAGAAGTGGGTGCCGACCCTGCCCATCGTCTCCACGCTCTTCGCGCGGGTGGGCCAGGTGGTGGGCACGCCGGAGAACTGCCGCCGCCTGCTCGAGCACGAGGAGGCGATCCTCGTCTTCCCCGAGGGCGTGAAGGGCATCTCCAAGATGTTCAACGAGCGCTACCAGTTGCAGGAGTTCGGCCTGGGCTTCATGCGGCTGGCCTTGGAGACGAAGACGCCCATCGTGCCGGTGGCGGTCATCGGCGCGGAGGAGCAGGCGCCGGCCTTCGCGAACGTGAAGCCCTTGGCAAAGGTGCTGGGCTTCCCGGTGTTCCCCATCACCCCGACCATCATTCCGATTCCCCTGCCCACCAAGTACCGCATCAGCTTCGGCGAGCCGATCACCTTCCACGGCCGGCCCGACGACGACGACGCGGAGCTGGAGAAGCGGGTGATGGTGGTGAAGGCGGCGATTCAGTCGATGCTGGAGCAGGGCCTCAAGGCGCGGAAGGCGGTGTTCTGGTGAGCGACGCGCAGCCCGTGGTCGTCGTCACCGGCATCTCCGGCAACCTGGGGCGAATGGTGGCGAAGCTGCTCCACCGCGAGGCCAAGGTGGTGGGCATCGATCGCCGCCCCTTCGTCGGCCGCCCCAAGGACGTCGAGCACTACCAGGTGGACCTGCGGAAGAAGAAGGTGGACGAGGTCTTCCGCCGGCACCCGGTGAAGGCCATCCTCCACATGGGCATCATGCACGACCCGCGCATGAGCGCCGAAGACCACCACTCCTTCAACATCATCGGCACCACCAAGGTGTTGGAGTGCGCGGCCAAGTACAACGTGAAGAAGCTGGTGGTGCTCTCCAGCGCCTCCGTCTACGGGCCGTCGCCGGACAACTCGAACTTTCTCTCCGAGGAGGCGCCCCTGATGGCCGCCTCCCGCTTCCCTTCGATGCGCGACCTCATCGAGGTGGACATGCTGGCCCACGGCTTCCTCTGGCGGCACCCGGAGACGGAGACGGTGGTCTTGAGGCCGGTGCACATCATCGGGCCGACCATTCGCAACGCGCCGTCGAACTACTTGAGGCTCAAGCGCCCGTGGATGCTCCTGGGCTTCGACCCGATGGTGCAGCTCATTCACATGGAGGACGCGGCGCGCTCGATGCTGGAGGGGCTCAAGCCGGGGCGCAAGGGCGTCTACAACGTGGTGGGCCCGGGCGAGGTGCCCTTGTCGAGCGTGTTCCGCGAGCTGGGCGCCGACCCGGTGCGCATGCCGCACCTGGTGGCGCGCAGGATGCTGGAGACGGCCTTCAAGTACCGCATGGCCGAGTTCCCGCCCGAGGAGCTCGACCACATCCAGTTCCTCTGCATGGTCGACGGGAAACGGTGGAAGACCGAGACCGGCTGGGAGCCCCGGTACACGATGAAGGCGACGATTCGCTCGGTGCTGGGGGAGTAGCTCAGCGCCCGTCCTCGGGCCGCACCTTGAGCCGCAGGTCGTCGCCCGACGAGTCGAGGCAGAAGTCGAACCAGCGGGAGAGCACCTTGGGGTCGCGGAAGAGGTTGCGCTCGGGGTTGTCCGGCAGGTCCGGGAGGAGCTCCGATCGCCGCAGGTGGGGCAGCTCCTTCAGGGCGAGCTCCTCCCGAAGGGACCCTGGGCGCACCGGGAGCGCCGTCACCACCGGGCCCCAGTTGACGGCGACCTTCACCAGGTACGTCTTGCCGGCCGCGACCGAGAGGCGCGTCACGGGCGCGACGATGCCCCTCGCCCGCGCCCACTCAGGCCCGTACCTCCGGTCCTCGTCGACGAGCAGCGGCGCGGGGCACACGAGGTAGTCGCCCGGCTCGAGCTCGGCGACGAACACCGAGTCGTTCACCGACTTGCCGAAGACCTGGCCGCGGACGCCGTCGAAGAGCATCGCGTTCAGCCCGCCGCCGACCCACCGGTCGGGGCGCATGAACACCACCTTCGCGGAGGTCGGGGAAGGGGAGAAGGAGAGCTCGCCGGGCGCCGGCCGCATCGAGCCTTGGAGCGGAGCGACGCAGGCGGCGAGCGCGAGGGGGAAGAGGAGGGTGGGAAGCGGGCGCATCGGGCTTTTGAACGCGCGGCGGGCGCGCCGATTGCGCCGTGAGTACCGCACCGCCGATCCGGACGCACGCTCTCCCCGCGTCGCCTCAGCCGCCGCGGTTGCGCGAGCTCGGAGGCACCTTCTTCGCCAGGAACAGGGTGTGCCGCACGCCGCCGTCGGGCCGCGCCGTGACCGTCTTCGCCACCGCGTCGAAGCCCGCCTTCTGGAGCTTCTCCAGGAACTTCTTGTCCGGCCCCGCGCTCCACACGCCGAGCACGCCGCCCTGCTTGAGCGCCGAGCGGCAGGCGTAGATGCCCGCCTCGTCGTAGAGCTGATCGTTCGCCGCTTGCGAGAGCGCCGACGGCCCGTTGTCCACGTCGAGGAGGATGACGTCGTAGGCCGCCTTGGCTTCCAGGCAGCGGAAGACGTCGACCTCCTGCACGCGCACCCGCGGGTCCGCGAGCGGGTTGCCCGCCAGGTCCTTCAGGTGCGTGCGGTTCCACTCCACCAGCTCGTGCGAGAGCTCGGCCACCACCGCCTTGCCGTTCGCCGGGAGCTGGTTGAGCGCCGCCCGCAAGGTGAAGCCGAGGCCCAGGCCGCCGATCAGCACCGAGAAGACGTGCGTCGCCTGCTCCGCCGCGGTGCCCTTCTCCACCGGCCGCGACACGCGCTCGAAGGCGTACAGGGCCAGGCGATCTTCGGAGCCGTGGGCGCGGCTGGACATCAGGGTGCGGCCGTTGACGCGCACCACCCACTCGTCTCCGCGTCGCGCGAGCTGGAGCGCGGCACCCCCCTTGGCCTGCGCTTTCGCCACGACTTCCCAAGGCAACATGAGAACGGTGGTAGCCCGTAACGTTGCTGGCGGAAAGCGGATCGAGCATGGCTTTCAACCCCGGGAATTCAGTGGGCTGATCGCTCCGCCATGGTGGACTTCTTCCCGTTCGGCCCGGGCTCTCTCGTGTTTTCGGAAGGTTCGGTCTGACCACCCACCCCGTCCGCACCACACTGCATGGAGGTCGGTGTGGGCCCTGACGTCGATGTCACAGCCCAAAGCCCACTCCCACCAGGTGCCAGACACTTTTTCACTTCCAAACCACCGGAATTGTTTGGTGGTTGCCAAAAGTGCCGACTGGCACCCGGGTTGCTCTAGTACCGATTCGTTAAGGAAGTCCCATGGGGGGACTTCCGACGCCCACCGCCTCGGCCGGCCCCGAGACGGTGGGCGGTTTTTTTTCTACGGAGTGCCCGCCGAACCGGCTGGGCGCGCCGTCGATTCCCTCTTCTTCTCCGTGTCGGGCGCGGGCTTGAGCTCGGGGAAGGGGCCTTCGTCCTGGCTCTCCAGGAGCCAGTGCGCCTCGCGCCAGACGAAGAGGCTGGTGGGGGTGGCTGACTTCACCGTGCTGTCGGGCAGGCGGAACCAGGAGATGCGCGAGACGACCGACGCCGACATGCCGTCGCTCGCCACCCGCGCGTCCTCCAGCTCGTACTCGGTGATGGTGAGGTTCTGCTCGTCGTTGAGCTTCAGGCGCTGCTTGGTGAAGACGTTGCGCAGCTCCGGCACCAAAAGGTCCGACGCCTGCCGGTAGTCCTTCCACCTCACCGCCTTGTGGAAGCCCTCGATGGTCGGCTTGAGCGACTCCGGATCCGCCTTGGGAACGGTCGCACACGCCAGAAGAAAGAGACCTGCCGCACCCGCCAGCCGCGTTCGCATGGCTCGCGACGGTACCACCGGCCGCTGGTAAGGTCGCGAAACCGCCGAGGCCGGAGGCCCACCAGGACATGTCCAAGCCGTTGGTCGAGAAGTTCGAGCAGATGCTCGCCGAGGACCCCAAGTCGACCGCCTTCGTCGAGCTCGCCCGCGCGCTCATCGATCGCGGCGACAACGACCGGGCCATGCAGGTGTGCGAGCAGGGGCTCACCCACCACCCTGGCCACGTGGTGGGGCGGGTGCTCTTGGGCAAGGCGCTGATCAACGCCGGCCGGGCCGCCGAGGCGATGACCCAGTTCGACCGCGCCATCCACGTGGAGAAGGACAACCCTCACGCCTACAACCTGATCTCCGAGCTGCTGTTGCGCAAAGGGCTCTACCGCTCGGCGCTGCCCATTCTGCGCAAGGCCGTCGCGCTGCAGCCGACCGACGCCCGCATCAAGCAGTGGATGGAGCAGACCAAGGCCGCCCTCGCCGGCGGGCCGGCGCCGGTGCTCTACGACTCGACCACCGTCGACGCGCTCTCCCTCGACGCCGCGCCTCAGGCCTCCACCGGGGCTCCGGTGCCCGCGGCCTCGGTGCCCACCACGCCCTACGCACCGGTCGTCGGCGCGCCGCCCCCCGCGGTCACCGCGCCGGGCGTGCCGGGCGACCCCACCTCGGGCGCCAACGCGATGCCCGATCTCTTCGCGGCCTTCGCCCAGCGGCCCATCGACCCCTCGGTGCAGCCGACGGTGGTGACCCAGGCCTACCCGCCAGGCAAAGCGCCGGCGACCACCGTGCCGGAGATGGCCGCCGTCGCCCCGGGCGCCAAGCCGGCGGGGAACGAGCGGCCCACCACCGAGGTGCCGCTCGCCGGCGTCGCCGCCGCGGCCGAGGGACGCTTCGGGCCCCGCGCCGGCGCCGAGGCGCCCGATCCCTTCGCGGCCCTCACCCGAAGCGCCGAGAACGCCGACACCGTCAGCGGTCTCACCGGCACCTTCAACGCGCTCGAAGAGGGCGCGGGCGCGCCGATCCCGGCGCCGGCCAGGAGCAGCCCGTCGGTGCCCAGCGCCTCCGAGCCGAGCGTCGCCGTCTCCGAGGAGCTGCTCCGAGGGCCCTTCCCGGTGCCCAGCCCGCCCGCGCGGCCGTCGGGGCCGCCTGGCCTGCTCGACGACGTGGTCTCGGTGCAGAGCGAGGTGCCGACCGGTGAGATCTCCGCGCCGCCCTCGAGCGCGCCCGATCCCTCCGCGGCCTTCGCGCCCCGGCCTTCGGCGCCCAAGGGCCCGAAGTCGCTCCTCGACGACATCCCCGACGAGGCGCCGGTGGTGGCGCCGGTCACCATCCCCAGGGGGAAGCACGGCTTCCACGAGGAGACCATCGCGCGGGAGTACGAGGCGGAGCTGCGCAAGAAGCTCGAGGTCAGCCGGCAGAAGAAGACCTTCCTCCAGCGCAACGGCCTGATGATCGGCGTCCTCGCGGTGCTGCTGGTCGTCGGCGGCGGCCTCGGCGGCTCGTTCCTCTACACGCGGGTGAAGCACAAGGGCGAGAACCTCGACTCCTCGGTGGGCAAGGGCCTCGCCGCGCTCACCGCCGACACCAAGGAGCAGTACCTGGCGGCCCTCGAGGCCTTCGGCCAGGCGCTGGAGATGGACGACTCGAGCAAGAACGCCTGGGCCTACTCGGGCTTCGCGCACGCGGTGCTCTTCGCCGAGCACGGGCGGGAGGCAAGTCACGCCAGCGCCAGCGAGGCCGCTTGGGCCAGGCCGGGCGTCCGCGACGCGCACGCCGATCTCGCCGCGGTGTCCGACTACCTGCTCGCCGACCCCTCCAAGGCCAAGGAGGCGAGGGCCGCCCTGCTCGACTCCGCCCTCGACGCGTCGGCGGTGAACGCGCAGGTGGGGCGCCTGCTCCTCGACGACAGGAAGTACGAGGACGCGCTCAAGCGGCTGTCGAAGGCGGTGGAGCAGGACAGCCACAACGTGCGCGCCCTGGTCGCGCTCGGCGACTACTACCTGGCCTTCGAGGACTTCGAGAACGCGTACACCGTGCTCTCGGGCCCGGCGGCCCAGCTGTCCAAGACTCACCCCTTGCGCGTCATCGGCCTCGCCCAGGCCCGGCTGGAGCTCAGCCGCGAGGTGCAGGAGGCGTTGAGCGAGCTGGAGGCCCTGCCCAAGGCCGGCGCCATCCCCGCGCCGCTCGTGGGCCGCTACACGCTCTGGCACGGCCGCGCCCAGGCCGCCAACGGGAAGATCGACGACGCGCAGAAGACCCTGGAGCAGGGCCTCGTCGCCGCGCCGGCGATGGCCTTCGACTTCCACATGGCGCTCGGCCAGTCGTTCCGGAGCGCCGGCCTGATGGAGAAGGCGCAGCGGGAGTTCGAGGCGGCGCTGAAGGTCGACGGCAAGAGCGAGGCGGCGAAGGAGGGGCTCGGGCGCGCCCTGCTCGCGCGCAGCCGCGAGAAGGAGCTGCTCGATCGCCTCAAGGCCGAGAAGGATCAGCGGAAGATCTCGCTGGTGCGCGGCATCGCCTACTCGCGCCTGGGCGACGTGAAGAAGGCCCGCGCCGAGCTCAACAACACCCAGGTGGGCGGCAAGTACCCGGCCGAGGCGGTGGTGTACCTGGCGCTCGCCGACGCCGCCGAGGAGTCGCAGGGCGACAAGGCGGTGCAGGCCCTGGAGAAGCTGGCCGGGCAGATCAAGCGCAACAAGGCGACCGTGCAGGTGGCGCTGGCCCGCGTGTACATGCAGAAGAACCAGCTCGACAAGGCGCGCGCCCAGCTCGAGGAGGCGGCGAAGGACCCGCAGGACTACGAGGGCAACGCGCTCTTGGGCGAGCTCTTGGTCAACGCCGGCGTGCCCAGCGAGGTGGCGGTGGAGCCCCTGTTGCGCGCGGTGGAGCGCAACGGCTCGCACGCCCCCGCGCGGCACCTGCTCACCCGCATGCTGCTCGACCTGGGCAAGGTGGCCGACGCGCAGAAGCAGATCGACGCCTGGCTCGCCGACAACCCGGCGCTCGAGCTCGCCTGGCGCGACTCCGCGCTGGTGCACTACCAGGCGGGGCGGCTGAAGGAGGCGGAGGGCGCCATCTTGAAGGGGCTCAAGCCCGACAGCGACGATCTCGAGGGGTGGCGGCTCAAGGCCCGCATCTTCTTCGCGCGCGGCGACGCCAAGTCGGCCTTCGCGGCGCTGGAGCGGGCCAATCGCCTCAACTCGAAGGACGCCGAGACCTTCTGCGAGATCGGCAACGCCTTCGTGCGGCAGGGGGTGCCGGAGATGGCGCTCAAGGCCTACGAGGCGGCGCTGCGCGAGGAGCCGAAGTCGGTGTGCGGCAAGGCCGGCGCGTTCCACGCGTTTCCCACCGCGAAGGGCCGGGCCGCGGTGCAGGGCCTGCTCAAGGACTCCAAGCGCGCCTGGGAGAAGGCCTTCCTCTACGCCACCCTGGCGCGCTCGCAGGCCGAGGCCGGCGCGATGAAGGACGCGAGGCAGTCGGTCGACGAGGCGCTCCAGCTCGCGCCCGGCAGCCCCCTGGCCTGGTTCGCGGCCGGCGAGGTGGCGAAGAAGTCGAAGGACGCGCAGAAGGCGCTCGAGTCGTACCAGAAGGCGGCGGAGCTCGAGGGGACCTGGACCGCGCCGCACCTGATGCTCGCCGACGAGCTGGCGAAGGCGGGCAAGGAGAGCTGGCCCAAGGCCATCACCGAGTACGAGCTGGTGGCCAGCTCGACGCAGAGCGAGTCCGAGCAGAGCCGCGCGAGCAAGAACGCCCAGGCGCTGCGCAAGCAGCTCAAGTGAGCCGATGGCCGAGCGCGTCCCCGTCCTGAAGATCAGCCTCACCAACGCCACCTTCCTCTCGGGGCTGTACCTGAGCGTGGCGGCGGTGGTGGAGCTGGTGCGCCGCTTCTGGAACCCGCGCTGGGCGGACCCGGTGTCGTTGTCGCTGGAGGCCTTCCCCGCGCGGGTGCTGGCCATGCTCGGGCTCTTCGATCCCTTGCAGCAGGCCTGGCTCACCGGGCACCTGTCCGAGGTGCAGGTGCGGGTGATCTACGGCCTCACGGTGGTGGGGCTCATCTTCGCCATGGGCACGCTGGTGGGCCTGTTGATGGCGCTCTTGGCGCGGAAGTACGACGGAGGGTCGGCGGGGGGACCGCCGTAGCCTACCGCCGCCGCTTCACCGCCACCGCCGTCCGCTGCGGCACGTCGCCGGCCGCGCGCGCCAGGCGGCAGAGATCGAGGATCTTGGGCCCGAAGCGCTCCCACCGCGAGGGGCCGGTGCCCTTCACCCGCAAGAACTCCTCCTGGTTCGCGGGCAGCGCCGCCGCCAGCGAGAAGAGGGTCTGATCGTTGAAGATGATGAAGGGCGGCACGCCCAGGTCCTGCGCCAGCTCGCGGCGGAAGCGCTTGAGCTCCTCGGCGGCGAAGTGGCTGTACTGGTCGGGCAGCACCTTCAAGGCGGTGCCCTTCTCGCGCGGCTCCTTCTCGGGGATGACCAGCCGGGCTCCCTGGCACACGTCGCACGCGCCGCAGCTCTGGCCGAAGTGCGCGTCCTCGCCGAAGTAGCGCAGGACGAAGGCTCTCCGGCAGCGCTTGGAGTAGGCGTAGTCGGTCATGCGCTTGAGCAACAACAGCTGCCCCTGCTCCTGGCGCCTCAGCCGCGTGAGGTCGACGCCCAGCTCGCGCCAGCTCTCGTGCCGCAAGACGGTGACCACCCGCCCGGCGAAGGGCCGCTTCACGGCCACCACCTTCGCCTTCTCCAAAAGCGAGAGGGCGTGCCGGGCGGTCTCCTCGTCGAGCCCGGCGCGCGCGCCCAGGGTCGAAAGCTCCGCCGACACCCGCCCGGCGTGGGGAATGGTGGAGCGGAGGCTTCCGAGCAGGGTTCTCGCGTCGGCGTTGCGCGCGTGGTGGCCCTCGGCCGAGGGGAGCACGCGCACCTCGTAGTGCCCCTCGCCCTTGCCGCCGCGCGCCAACAGGCCCTCGCGCTCGAGCACCTTCAAGGCCGCCGACACCTCGAACTCCGACGCGCCCACCTGTGAGGCCAACAGGTGCACGCCCTTGTCGAACACCTCCAGGTGCCGGAGCGCATTCCACAGGTCGACGAAGAGCGTCTCCGACGGGAAGTTCGACTGAATCAACCGCTCCTGCGTGTAGACGTCGGCGTGGTTGAAGAGGAGCACCGCTCGGGCGGGCTGGCCGTCGCGGCCGGCGCGGCCGATCTCCTGGTAGTAGGCCTCGACCGCGCGGGGGATGCCGGCGTGGGCCACGAAGCGCAGGGAAGGCTTGTCGATTCCCATGCCGAAGGCGTTGGTGGCCACGGCCACGGCGGTCTTGCTCTGCATGAAGCGCTCCTGCGCGAGGCGCCGCTCTTCGTCCTCGAGCCCCGCGTGGTACAGCACCGCGTCGACGCCCGACTTGGCGAGGTGCTCGTAGAGCCCCTCCGCCTGCTTCCTGGTCGAGCAGTAGACGATGCCCGAGCCGGCCTCGCGCGCCAGGGCCACCGCGGCCCGCCGCTTGTCGTCGTCGCCGGAGACCTGGGTCACCTCGAGGAAGAGGTTCGGCCGGTCGAAGCCCGCCACGTGAATGGTGGGGTCCTTGAGCAGGAGCACCTTGACGATGTCGTCCCGCACCTCGGGCGTGGCGGTGGCGGTGAGCGCCACGGTGCGCGGCGGGCGCAGGCGCTTGCGCACCTGGCCGAGCAAGGCGTAGTCGGGCCGGAAGTCGTGCCCCCACTGCGAGATGCAGTGCGCCTCGTCGATGGCGTAGAGCGAGACGTGGCTCTCCAGCACGGCCTGCACGAAGGCCTCGCTCTTGAACCGCTCCGGCGCGACGTAGACGAGCTTGTACCGGCCCTCGCGCATGGCCCGGGTGCGCGCGGCCCGCTCGCCGTCTCCGATGGAGGAGTTGATGAAGGTGGCCGGGATGCCCCGGGCGGTGAGGGCGTCGACCTGGTCCTGCATCAGCGCGATGAGGGGAGAGACCACCAGCGCCGTGCCCTCGAGCAGCATCGCCGGGAGCTGGAAGCACAAGCTCTTCCCCGCGCCGGTGGGCATGACCACCACGGTGTTCTTGCCCCGGAGCACGTCGTCGACGACGTCGGCCTGGCCTTCGCGGAAGGCGCTGAAGCCGAAGTGGGTCGAAAGACCCTTCTCGAGGGCTTCGAGCTGCGCGGGGTCGACGGACACGGGGCGCATGGATTCGCTCAACCGATCGATCGCGTCAACGGACATCTCGCTCGAAGAGCCTGGGCGCCCAGGGCCGCTCCTCGGGCCCGAGCAGGCCGCGCGCCAGCATGGAGACGTAGCCGCGATCGCCGAGCACCAGGTGGTCGAGGAGCTTCACGCACAACAGCTTCGCCCCGTCGCGCAGCTGCCGGGTGAGGGTGACGTCGAGCACCGAGGGCTCCGGGTCGCCGGAGGGGTGGTTGTGCACCACCACGAGGCCAGTGGCGCGGCAGGCGATGGCCGGCGCCAGCACCTCGCGCGGGTCGACGTGGCACTGGTCGACGCTGCCCTCGGCGACGCGCTGGTGGCGCAGCAGCACGTTGCGGCTGTTGAGGCACAGCACGTGGAACTCCTCGCGCCTCAGGCCAAAGAGCAGGGGCCGGGCGAACTCGTGAATGTCGTGCGGCGTGGCGAGGCGGGGCCGCTCGTCGCGGGTGTGCCCGAGGCGCCGGGCGAGCTCGGCGGCGGCGAGGAGCCTCGCCACCCCGTCGGCGTCGAGGCCCCGCCGCTCGAGCAAGGACTCGATGGGCTCGGTGAGCAGGGCGTGCAGGCCGTCGCCCAGCAGCGCCGCCACGTCGCGCTCGCGCTCGGCGCCTGACAAGAGGCCCACCAGCTCGCCGTCGGTGAGCGACCTCGCGCCCAACCGCACCAGCCGGGCCCGCGCCACCTCGAGCCCGCTCCGCCGCTCGACCGGCGCCTGCGCCAACACCTCCTCGTCGAGCAGAAGTCCCTCCGACGCCCCGTCCATCGCCCACCTCCGTTCGTTCGCGTCGAGCAACGCACGTGCCGGTGGCGCCACCCACGTGCGTCGCGCCGCGCGCTGGTCCACCCGGGAGGATGCGGCGTGGACAGTCCTTCGGCACTCTCGAGCCCCGAGAGGAAGGTTTGCCCTTTCCCGCGAGGGACGGTGAGATGTCGGCATGATCGCGCCCGCGCGAATCCCGTCGAAGTGCGCCTCCTGCCTCAAGACGGGCTCGCTGCTCGTGACCCAGGACATCGTGGGCGACACCCTGGTGTGGGTGGAGAGCTTCGACTGCGCCTGCGGGCACGGCTTCGAGGCGAAGGGCGAGGGCTTCCCCAGCCCCTTCGCGCGCAAGGGCCTGCTCATCGCCAACGGCTACCACCGGGTGCAGCTGGTCAAGCGCGCCAAGGGCAGCGCGTTCCAGGAGCTCCTCGCCTACTGCGTGGGCGCGAAGGAGGCGAAGGCGCTGGCGAAGGCGTCGGCGCGCTTGCCGATCACCGTCTACGAGGGCACGGTGGTGGAGGCGCAGTTCATCGCCGCGGCCTTCAGCGATCTCGGCGCGTCGGTGAAGCGCGAGGCCTTCGATCCGCCGATCGCCTGAGCCTTCAGAGCGGGGTGACGAGGAGATCGTCGAACTCGACCGTCGTCTCCCAGCCCGAGAAGCCGAAGTGATCGTGCCCGGGACCCTGGAGCGCTTCCTGGTCCTCGCGGGCGAGGAAGGGCTGGCCGTCGATGGACCAGCGCACCACGTTGCCCTTCTTCTCGATGGTCCACTGGTACCAGCGGCCGGGCTCGACGCGGAAATCGGAGCGCTCCTGGCGATCGGGCGTGTGCTCGTGCTGCTTGGCGAGCGCGGAGGTGGTGTTGCGCCAGCCGCCGAGGATGAAGACGTAGCCGGTGGCGGTGTACTGGAGCCTCAAGTCGCCGGAGTAGCCGGAGACGCCGTCGCCGAAGGCCTCGACCTTCAGGTCGCCCTCGGGGGAGAGGCTTCGGGCCTTGAAGTCGATGCGCGCGTTCTGGGGCAGGGGGGTACGGAGCCAGAGCGGCCGGTTGTGCACCATCGAGAGCCTCAGGTGCCCGTCGACGAGCTGCGCCTGCTCTTTGGCGAGGCCGGTCCACTCGTCGCCCAGCGTCTGGCGCTCGAAGTCGTCCTTGAAGCTCGCGGCGGCCGAGGCCGTGGGCGCGGCGGGCTGGGGCTTCTGTGGCGCGGTCTCGGCGCTGAAGCCCGACAGCGGCGTCACGCGGAGGTTGTCGTAGAAGACGTCCGCCTCCCAGCCGGCGACGCCGAGGCGATCGTTCCCGCTGCCCCACAGCGGCACCGGGTCGATCACCCGCCCCACCGGCTTGCCGTCGATGAACCAGCGCAGCTCAGGCCCGACGCGCTCGATGCGCCAGTGCACCCGCTGGTTGGGGGCGGCGGCCTGGGCCATCACGTCGGTGCGCCAGGAGGTGTTCGCCAGAAGCCGGCCCTCCTTGGCCAGCTCGTCGAGGGTGTTGGCGGTGGAGCCCTTCAGCCGGGCGTCGGCCACGCGCTGCGCCGCGGTGGGCGCGTCGTAGGTGCCCAGCCGCCCGATGGCGAAGCCGTTGCCGCCCCCCGCGCCGCCGGTGAGGACGTAGCCGCTGCCCCAGTCGGTGCCGTTGCCGAACAGGTGCACCTGCGCGTCCATGCCCGGCACTGGCGAGCGCACGTCGAGGTCGATGGCCACGTCATGCGGGAGCTTCGCCTCGAGCCACAGCACGCTGGCCTTGGGGCCGTTGCCGAAGAGCTCGCCGCTCTGCACCCGCCACAGGGCGCCGGTCGACGAGTAGCTCTTCGAGACGGTGGCGGGGTCGGAGAAGTCGTCGGTGAAGGGGATGGAGAGGGGCGCCGGCGGGGCGCTCCGGAAGAGGTAGTAGTGCAAGAGCGGAAGGTTGAAGAGGAGCACCAGCGCGAGCAACGCCACGGCGGTGTGGCGCTTCACGGGCTCGAAGAGGGGCGCGGGGGCGGCGCGGTCGTCAGCCATGGCGGCTGTCTCGCACAGCGGGGGCGCGGCGTCACGGAGAGGAAGGCGGCGCCCTTCGACTCCGCTCAGGGTGAACGGTGGATCCGTTCGGGCTGAGCTCGTCGAAGCCCTACTTCGCCTCACCCATCAGGAACGCGTCGGCCTCTTCGAGCTCCGCCTCGCTGAACACCCGCATGCCCGCCTCGCGGAGCGCCTTCGCCGCCAGCCCTTCACCGCTGACCTTCACGCCGTCGAACCTCCCGCCGTGAACCTCGTGCGTGCCGCAGGAGGGGCTCGACTCCTTGAGCACCGCGCACACCACGCCACTCTCGCGCGCGAGCGCCAGGGCCGCCTGGGCGCCGCGCTCGAGCTCGGCGGTGCGATCGACGCCGTGCATGTCCAGGACTCGCCCATCGGGCTGCAGCTCCACCGGAGGCCGCGGCACCGGCAAGCCCCCGAGCAGCTCGGGGCAGGCGCGCACCACGAGGCCCTCGCGGAGCCAGCGCTCCAGGGTGAGGGACTGCACCGGCTTCGCTCCGCCGTCGAAGCGCACCCGCTCGCCCAACAGGCAGCTGCTGACCAGGACCCTCCTCACCGGCCCTCGACCAGCTTCGCGTAGAACCACAACGTCTTGCCCTCCAGCGTCTCGCCCAGGGCGCACCGCTGAGAGGCCACGTAGAGCAGGGTGGTGGCGAGCGTCTCCACGGGAATCGGCCGCAGCGTCACCAGGCCCGCCGCGCGGATGAGCTTCGAGGCCAGCTTCAGGTGCTGGCCCTCGCGATCCTCGAAGGCCGAGGGGCGCAAGATGGTGAAGGGCAGGCCGCTCTGGCGCACCAGCGCCTCCGCCCGCGCCTTGGCCTGGAGGTAGGCGCCGACCCCCAGCCCCGCGCCCACCGAGGAGAGCAGCACCAGGTGATCGACGGTGCCCGCCTCCTTCGCCGCGTCCACCAGCCGCCGGGTGGTGCCCACGTCGCTCGACTCGTAGGTGTCGCCGGCGCCGAAGCGCTTGCGCATGGTGCCGATGAGCTGCACCACCGTGGTGCACCCGCGCAGGGTCTCCACCAGCTTCGCGTCGGAGAGCTCGAAGACCGCGGCGTCGGGGTGCGAGAGCTTCTTCTCGCTCTTGGGGCGGACGTGGGGCACCACGGGCACGTCGAGCTTCTGGGCCTTCTGGAGGAAGGCCTGGCCCACGGCTCCGGTGGCTCCGGCGACGAACAGGCGGCGAGCTTTCATGGTTCGATCCTCCGGGTGGTCATGACATTCTTCGCCGCCACCTTCAAAGGAAGCTCGATGCGTTCTCTGCCCTCCGCGCTCGCTCTCGCCCTCGCCCTCGCCCTCTCGACGCCGGCCTTCGCCGAAGGCGCCGACCCGGTGACCCGGGACCCGGCCTTGAGCCCCGAGCTGCGGGCGCCCGGCGGGCTGCTCGACGCGAGCCCCAAGGTGCGCCAGCCGATGGCCTCGGTGTTCCTGGGCTTCCCTCAGTGGTGGTACGGCTTCTACGCGGGGCCGGTGGGCCTCTCCGGCCGCTTCACCTTCCCCCTGCTCCACAACGGCCTTCTGCCCGGGGTGAACGACTCGCTCGGCCTCGACGTGGGCGTCGACCTCACCTTCCTCATGTTCCGCAACTACGGGACGGTCTTCGACATCCCGGCGGAGCTGATGTGGTCGCTCCACTTCGTGCCGCGGGTGGCGGGGTACGTGAAGCTCGGGCTGGCGCTGGAGATGAACTTCGGCACCATCTGCTACGGGCCGAACTCCTGCGTCTCCGGCACCGTGGGTCTGGTGCCGGTGGGAGCCGCCGGGCTCTCGGCGCAGCTGACGCCTGGCCTGGTCCTCCGGGTGGAGGCGGGCTACCCCTGGGTGAAGATCGGCATCGGCGTGCCCCTCTGACCGTCCGTCGGGCGGTTTGAATGGCCTCACGGTGGGCGGCCCGCTACAAGGCGCGCGCCTCATGAGTGCCTACGTCCCTGGAATGAAGGTGAAGTACCTGCCGCAACCCGAGTGGGGAATCGGCCACCTCCTCTCGCTGGAGGACGACGGCACCAAAGCCCGGGTGCAGTTCCCGGCGCGGGAGGACTCGGGGCCGATCCTGGTGTCCACCCGCGGCGGCGCCCTGGTGCACGCCACCCTGCCCAAGGGTGAGGCGGTGCTGGCCACCAAGGGCCGCACCGGCCGCGTGGTGCGCGAGGAGGAGGGCGGCCGCGGCCTCAAGCGCTACGCGGTGCTCTTCGAGGGGGGCGTGGAGGACGAGTTCCCCGAGTCGGAGCTGCGCGCCCTGCCGCCCAAGCCCGACGCCCTGGCGACGCTCAAGGAGGGGCGGGTGGCCGACGCGAAGAGCTTCCTGCTCCGCCGCGCCACGCTCACCCTCGACGACGAGCGGAAGAACGACGCGCTCGGGGCCCTGCTCGCCTCGCGGGTGATGGTGAAGCCGCACCAGGTGGGCGTGGTGCAGCGCGTGCTTTCGACCCGCCGGCCGCGCTTCGTGCTCGCCGACGAGGTCGGCCTGGGGAAGACCATCGAGGCGGGCATGATCTTCTCCGCGCTCAGGCTCTCGGGCCTCGCGCGGCGGGTGTTGGTGGTGGCGCCCAGCCACCTCACCGTGCAGTGGCTGGTGGAGCTCTTCCACAAGTTCAACCACCTCTTCACCCTGATGGACGCGGAGCGCTACGAGCTCTCCCTCGACGAGCAGCCGACGGTGTCGCCGTGGGCGCGCTTCGACCTGGTGGTGACGAGCTTGGAGCTGTTGCAGCGCTCCGAGCAGCACCGCGCCGAGGCGGGCGACCCCAAGGCCGCCTGGGACCTGGTCATCATCGACGAGGCCCACCACCTGAAGGGCGAGAAGGCCAAGGAGGCCGCCGAGGCCCTGGCCAAGAACAGCTTCGGGCTGCTCCTGCTCACCGCCACGCCGATGCAGCTCGACCCCGAGGAGTACCAGTCGCTCCTCTCGCTCATCGACCCGCTCACCGCGCCCACCACCGCGCAGTTCGTCGAGCGGCTGGCGCGGCAGGAGGAGCTGTCGAGGGCGGTGACCGCGCTGCTCGAGGGCAAGGAAGCGGCGGCGGCGACGGCGGTGCGGGCGCTCGCCAAGCGCTTCCCCGACGACGAGGCGCTCGAGGAGATCGAGGATCCCGACGAGCTGCTCACGCACCTGGCGGAGACCTACTCGCTGTCCGACCGGCTGATTCGCAACCGGAGAGCGGTGGTGGGCGGCTTCTCGGCGCGCCGTCTCCACACCCACCCGGTGGCGGTGCCCAAGGCGGAGGTGGAGGCGAAGGAGGCGGTGCTGGCCGCGCTGGCCCAGGACGGCTCGGTGCACGGCGCGGCGCTGGCCAACCTGGTGCGGCGGCTGGAGTCGTCGCCCGCGGCCTTCCTTCAGGCGGTGAAGGGCAACAAGGCGCTCGCGGCCTTGAAGGTCTCGCTGCCCGACAAGGACGCCAAGTTCGTCGCCTTCGTGAAGCTGCTCCAGCACGTCTGGGCCAAGGAGAAGGGCGCCAAGGTGCTGGTGTTCACCGAGGCCCGCGACACGCTGGAGCACCTGCAAGGCCGCTTGCGCCACGAGCACGTGGAGGCGCTCGCCTACCACGGCGATCTCCCCCTGCAGGAGCGCGACCGGCAGGTGGCGCGCTTCCGCGATCCGGAAGGACCCCGGGTGCTGCTGGCGACCGAGGTGGGCGGCGAGGGCCGCAACTTCCAGTTCGCGCACCACCTGGTGAACTACGACCTGCCCTGGAGCCCGGCGACGATGGAGCAGCGCATCGGGCGCCTCGATCGCATCGGGCAGACGCAGGCCGTGGACATTCACGTCTTCGAGGCCGAGGGCACCTTCAGCGCCGACGTCCTCTCGGTCTTGCGCGACGCGGTGGGGGTGTTCGGCGAGACGGTGGGCGGGCTCGACGCGGTGCTGGAGGAGGTGGAGCCCCGGCTCACCGAGCTCGCGCTGGCCAAGCCCAAGGCCCGGGCCTCGTACGTCGCCGAGCTCAAGGAGCGCGTGTCGGCGGCGCGGGCGCAGGTGAAGAAGGCCTACGACCCGTTGCTCGACCTGCGCAGCTTCGATCGCGAGGCGGTGCAGGAGCTGGTCGGCAGGGCGCAGGAGCGCGCGGGCATGGACTCGGGCGACGGCGACACGCTCGACGACCGGCTGTGGAGCGTGGCCCGCGACCTCGACGAGCGGCTGGAGGAGTGCATCACCGAGCTCGCCGAGCGCATCGGCATCCGCGTGGACACCGACCAGGAGGTCGACGCCTTCCAGTGCGCCTTCCACTTCGGCCACGCGCTCAACGTGGAGGCCCTGCCCGGCTACGACATCGCCGAGGAGCGCACGGTGCTGGGCACCTTCTGGCGCGACACCGCGGTGGAGCAGGAGGAGATCGAGTACTTCGCCACCGGGCACCCCCTGGTGGAGGCCCTGTTCGGCTTCGTGAAGGACGGGCCCTACGGGCGCAACGGCGCGCGCTTCCTCGACGTGCGGCAGCCGATTCGGGCCAAGGGGCTCGAGGTGCTGTTCCACGTGACGCCGCCGCAGCCGGCCGACACCTCGCCCGGCGCCAAGGTGCCGTCGCGGCAGCTCTCGCGGTTCTTGGACACCTCGCTGGTGCAGGTGGCGGTGGTGCGCGGGCCCGACGGCTCGCCCAAGGTGGAGCCGAAGCTGCTCGAGACCCTGCGCGACGTGGACGGCCGCTCGCTCAAGGGCAACGAGCTCGTCTCCGCTTTCCCCGAGCTGCCCGACTTCGTCGACCAGGCGGTGCAGGTGGCCACCCAGGCGGCGCAGAAGCAGCTCGAGGTCATGGTCGGCCACGCCCGTGAGGCCATCGAGGACGAGCGCGATCTGGGCATGCTGCGCATCAAGCTGTCGCTCGAGCACCAGGGCGTGCCGGAGAAGATCGTCGAGCAGGTGCTGACCCAGGAGCTGGCGCACGCCGATGCGCTCTTGAGGGCGCTGGCGGGCACCACGGTGCAGCTCGACTCGGCCTGCGCGTTCGTCGTCAACCGGTAGCCGTCAGGGGACGACGTAGCGCGCCTCGAAGTCGCGGAGCGACCTCTGGGCCTGCTCGCGCTGCTCGGCGGTCTCGGCCGCGTCGATCTCCTGCTTCAGGCGCTTGCTGAGGCCGTCCACCAGCTGCGGCGAGAGGTCGGTGCGCAGCCGCTTCAGCGCGCGGGCGTAGCCGCTCAGGAGCGCCTCCCGGGTCGGCCCGCGCGCCTTGTTCGGGGCCACGGCCTCCCTCGGCTCCGACGGCCGGGTGGTCGCCTTCGCCGCCGGCGGTGGGGAGGCGGACTTCTCCGTGGGGTGGGTCCCGGCGAGGTCTCGGCCGGGCACGGCGGCGGCCGGGGCTCTCGGCGCACCCGGCGAGGGGGCCATCTCGCGGAGTGGCTCGGCGGCCGGAGCGGGCTTCGGCGACGCGGCGGGGTTCGCGTTCTGAACCGGAGCCGCGGCGAGCCCGGGCGTCTCGGGGGAGCCGGCGTTCGAGCCGGAGCCGGGGTTCTCGGCCGGTGTGGCCGCCGCCGTCGGGGCCAGCTCCGGGCGGTGCTCACGGGAGTCGAGCCTCCCCTCACCCTGAGCGGAGTCGAAGGGTGCCGAATTCGGTCCGAGGTGTTCGGCAGGCTTCGACGAGCTCAGCCTGAACGGAGGTGGACTCGCCGAAGGCGCTCCCGGAGGCGCGGGGGCCTGGGGCTCCGGCGGGGGCTTGCGGGGCAGGCCAAAGGCGCCGAGCGCGGCGAGCCCGAGGGCGCCTGCGCCGATCACGGGCCAGAGCCAGGCCGGACGCGTGGAGGCCCCGAGCCCGGCGGCGTGGAGCGCCTTCTCGGTGCTCCTCTCCGGGGAGCCTGCCGAGGGGAGGGTGGTGCTGGAGCCGGTCCCCTCCGGAGGTTGCGGCACGGACTTCGGCTTCCCGGCGCGCGGTGCCACGCCGAAGCGGGTCTCCCCGTCCCGCAGGGCGAGGCGAATCTTCTTGAGCTCGCGGCGCACCGCGTCCGCGCTCTCCGGGCGCTCCCCTGGCGTCTTGGCCATCATCGACCACACCAGCTCGTCGAGCTCGGGCGGGACGCCGCTCCGCCGGGAGGAGACCCGCGGCGCCTCGGTCTGGAGGTGCTCCATCAAGAGGGCGATCGGCGAGGGCGCCGTGAACGGCACCTCTCCGGTCAACAGCTCGAAGGCCATCACGCCGAGCGAGTAGAGGTCCGTCTGCCCCGTGACGGCCTCCCCGCGGGCCTGCTCGGGCGCCATGTAGTCCGGCGTCCCCACCACCATGCCGATCTGGGTGAGCCCCTGGGCCTTGGTGTTGGCGGCGGTGCTCTTGGCGAGCCCGAAGTCGAGCAGCTTGACGTAGCGGGCGGCGCTCGTGGGATCGGTCACCACGAAGGTGTTCGCCGGCTTCAGGTCGCGGTGCACCACCCCCGCGGAGTGCGCGGCCCACAGGGCGGCCGAGGCCTCCTCCAACAGCTCGCAGGCCTCGATGGGGCTGAAGGCGCCCCGCGTCGCCAGAAGCGCGTCGAGCGGCTCGCCGGTGAGGTACTCCATCACCAGGTAGGGGCGGCCGTCGGGCAGGGCGCCGAAGTTGAAGATGTCGACGATGCCGCGGTGGCGAATCGCGTTGACCGCGCGAGCCTCGGCCAGCATGCGGTTGACGTGCTCCGGCTCGGCCGCGATCTCCAGCTTGAGCACCTTGATGGCGACCTTCTTGCCGATGACCGGCTGCTCCCCGGCGTAGACGTCGCCCATGCCGCCCGCTCCGAGCAGCCCGCCGAAGACATAGTCGCCGACGCGGGTCCCGGTGAGGAGCTCGCTCGGGCGCGGCGCGGCGCTCGTCTCGCCCGAGGGCCCGGCCGGGCTGACTCTGGTGGGCTCGTCCCAGTCGGCGCCTGCGGGGAGCGGCGTCGGCCGGTCGGGAGGAACGTGCGGAGAGGACATGCGGTGTCTCCCTAGAACTCGCCGGCCACGGCCACGCCCCCCGGAGCGGGGACGAGCACCACCGACGGCTTCGGGCCGGAGGTGGCCCACAGCGCGCCCCCGACGACGGCGATGAGCGCGCCGCCCACCGCCATGCCCAGGCCGGTGGCCTGGCGCTGCTGGATGCCCGCCACCCGTGAGGCCTGGGAGGACTCCACGTTCCCGTGGGCGTCCTTGGCCACCGCGCCCGCGCTGGCGTAGAGGGCGAGGCCCCCCAGGGCCGCGGCCAGGCCCACGCCGCCCGCCACCAGCCCGGCCGGCTGGCGCGCCTCGCCTATCGAGCGCGGCTCCTCCCTCTTCGCCAGCTCCGCCTCGGGCGAAGGCGCCGCCGGGGCCGCGCCGG
>JBBIOE010000036.1:0-42937 GCA_037443525.1 Archangiaceae bacterium
TCACATGGCCGGAAGAGCCAGACGCTGGTGAGCTCCCTCGTCGTGCCGCTCGGGACCGCCGACCACACGCCCCCGTCCCAGTGGAGGACGACGCCCGCCTGCCCCACCGCCCAGACGTCGTTCGCCGCGCTCCCCCAGACACCCTCGAGGGCCCACGTCGTCCCGCTCGCGACCTGCGCCCAGGAGCCCCCGCTGCCGTGCAGAAGGGTGCCCCGCTCTCCGACGACCCAGCCGTCGTCGGGCCCGCTCGCCCACGCGGCGGCGAGGTTCGCCGTCGAGCCGCCAACGTTCTCCGACCAGGTCCCGCCGTCGAAGTGGCGAAGGCTCCCGAAGTTCCCGACGGCCCAGGCGTCGGCGGGCCCGCTTCCCCAGAGGTCCTGGAGCCCGGTCGAGGAGGCGACGCTGGACCAGCTCGCCCCGTCCCAGTGGCTCAGGGTCAGGCGGTTGGTCCCGCCCACCCAGACGTCGTCCGGCCCGGTGACCCACAGGGCCGAGCTGTAGCCCGGCGGCGCGGAGCTCAGTCCCGACCAGGCCGAGCCGTTCCAGCGCAGGACCACGGAGTCTCCGGCGATCCACGCGTCGCTCGGCCCCCTGCCCCCCACACGGCCGAGGCTCTTCGTCGTGCCGCTGGGGACGGTGGACCAGCCGGCCCCGTCCCAGTGGAGAATGGTGCCGCCCCGGCCGATGACCCAGACGTCGTTCGGTCCGCTCCCCCACACGCTCGACCAGTGCTGCGAGACGCTGGCCGGCACGCGAGACCAGCTCGAGCCGTCCCAGTGGACGATGGTCCCGCCGGTACCCACGGCCCAGGCGTCGTTCGGCCCGCTGGCCCACACCGCGAAGAGGTAGCTCGCCGTGGTGCCGCTCGGCACCGAGGACCAGCGCGCGCCGTCCCAGTGGAGAATGAGGCCGTCGAGGCCCACCGCCCACACGTCGCGCGGCCCACTGCCCCACACCCCGTAGAGGTACTTCTCGGTGCCGCTGGGGACGCCGATCCACCGGCGGCCGTTCCAGTGGAGAATGACGCCGCTCACGCCCACCGCCCACACGTCGTCGGCCGCGCTGCCCCACACGGCGGTGAGCGTCAGCCCCTGGGGGAGCGGGTTCTCCCAGCACCAGTGGGCGGTGGAACACAGCCGCGGCGCCGGCAGCGGGCGCTCGGCGCACTGGCCCGCCGCGCAGAGCCACGCCGTGTCCGCCACGAAGTCGACGGGGCCGCAGGCGGTTCCATCGGGCTCAGGGGCGAAGCCGCAGCCGCTCGCCGCCTCGCACGCGGCGCGCTGGCACGGGCTCGACGACGCTGGGCACTGCACGGGCACGTGGCTGCAGGCGCCGCCCGGGCCGCACACGTCTTTGGTGCACGCGTCCCGATCGTCGCAGGCGGCGCCCACGCACGCTCCGCCCACGCAGCGGCCGGGCGGGGCGCAGTCGAGCTGACAGGCCGTGCCGTCGGCCACCGGCTCGGCCACGCACTGCGCCCGCTCGAGGTCGAAGCGCACCACCTGACACGGAGTAGTCGGCGGCGCGCACGCCGGTGGGGCCAGCCCTTCCCCAGAGAGCGGCACGCTCAGCGAGCCCAGCGCGAGCACGCCCTCGACGCGTCCCGGCGCGCGGGGACGAAACACCGCCGCGAGCTCCGCGGTCGCCCCCGAGGCCACGTCGAGCGCCGCCGGCCCCTCGAACGAGTCTGGCCAGACGAGCTCGACGTGCCGGTCGGCGCCGGTGGGGTTCGTCACCTGCAGCGGCTGGGTGGCGGCGCGCCCGACGACCGTCGGCGGGAAGTCGAGCGCCGCCGGAGCCGCGCGCAGCGCCTCGGTCGGCCTGGCGCACGAGCCGGCGACCGCCGCCAACGCCAGCAGCGCCAGCTCCACTCTTCTCCACGTCGACCGTCCCATGCCGAGAATTCCGGAGCGCCTCCAAAGCACAGTCGAGGGCGTCGCACGAGCACGCCCCGACGCGTGGCCCGCTCGCGGGTTCTGCTACGGTCCGCGGCCGTGTCACGCGACGCCGCAGTCGATGAGCGCGAAGGGCTCGGCCGACGAAACCTTGGGCTCGCTGGGCGCTCCCCGAAGCGGCCGGCCGCCATCACGCTGCTGTCGCTCTCACTCTTGGCGAGCCTCTCGTGCGGCCCGAGCCCAGGGAACGACGACACCGGCGCCGTGCCTCCGGAAGACGCCGGGGCGCACGTCGCGCCGGACGCGGGCCCCGACCTCGTCGAAGACGCCGGGCTCGACGCGGGCACGGAGCTTCCGCCCGACGCCGGCGCCGTCCCTCCCAGCGGGTTCCCCGTTCTGGCCTTCTGTCCGACCGGGCCGAAGCCGCTCATTCCCGCCGGCGCGCCGCGCATCCTCATCCTGCGTGGCTCTCGCAGCATGGGGGTGAGCTACGGGCCGCTGTCTCTCGGCGATCTCGCCAGAGACCTCCGCGGGCTGCTCGCCGCGGACTCGGCGTTTCACCTGCCGGTCGTGGACACGGTGGACATCGCGACCAGCACCTCGACGTCGCTGCTGGCCTGGTACTACGCGCCCGTGGGGCGGACCGCGCGACTCGCGCCGCTCGCGGGGCCGTGGACGTACGTCGTGCTCCTCGACGACCAGGGCCTGGCCGAGTCCGCGCCGGAGCTTCACTTCGAGGGGGTGCGCGCGGTCGCGTGCCACGCGCGGCAGGCGGGGGCGACGCCGATCCTCCTCACGGGGCCGAGCTTGGGCTTCAGCCCGCTGCGCTCGGAGCTCGCCTGGCGCGTGGGCAACGGCGCGGGGCTTCCGGTCGTCCCCGCCGGCGAGGCCTGGCGCGCCACCTCGGACGTGTGGGGACCGACCTCCTACGCCAAGAGCACGTTCGTCGCGGCGGCGAGCCTCTACAGCGCCATCACGGGCCGCAGCGGCGCGACCGCGGGCAAGCCCTACGTCCCCGCGGCGCTCACTCCCGCCGACGCGGCGCACCTCGCGTGGATTGCGTACGAGACGGTCGGCGCCGAGGCGGGACGGACGCACTACTCGTCGCCGTTCTCAGGCGTGGTGCAGATGCAGACCGCGCCGGGCTCGGGCCGGGACTTCTGGTTCATGGACTCGGGCACGAGCTCGGAGGCCATCTGGCAAGCGCGCATGAACGAGATCGTCCCAAGGCTCGGCCTGACGCCGCGGGCGACGAGCATCGGGGTGAGCAACCCGACCAAGACGTTCGACGCCGCCTGCCTGGCGAACGCGCAAGGCCGGTTCAGCACCTCGCCCTACGAGCTCCTCTTCGCGCGGGACTACTCGCTCGACGGGGCGACCATTCGCGCCGCGGCGTCGCCGGGCTTGCAGGTGCAGGTGTGGGACCGTCACCTCGACGGCATGCCGGTCGACGGCATCGCCGAGCTGTCGGCGCTCGAGTCGCGCCTCTTGGCGAAGTACCAGCAGGCGCGGCGGCTCGGCCTGGCGCTCATTCCACACCACCTCGCGTTTGCCCGGCTCAAGGCCGAGCGCCCGTCGATCGACCTCACCAGCGACGGCACCCACACGACCTACCCAGTGGGCTACGCGCTGGCGACGATGTCGGTGGTCTCGCGCCTCGGCCGGCACGTGCCCACCACCGGGCTCGATGCCGACACCGAGCGGGCGGCGGCCATCGCCGAGGAGACCATTCGCCAGCTCTCGAGCCTCTCGGCGACCGGCGAATTCGTCCCGGACCTGCCGTCGGCGCGCCCTTCGCTGCCGTAGCGAGGAGACTGGCGTCGCCGTTCCGCGCGCTCCGCGTCAGAGAGGCTTCAGCACGAACCTTCCCAGGGCGACGAACGCACACACGGCAGCCACGACGAGCCAGTAGATCATCTGGCCGTGATTCGCGTCGCCGGAAAGAAGGTGCAACCCGGAGAAGAGCAGCATCTCGGCGGCGAGGCAGACGGCCGCGACGGGGGCCAGGGTGGCCAGGGACTTGCTGAGCGCCGGGAGAACCAGGCCCAGGCTGCACAGCAGCTCCAGGCCGCTCATCGCCAGCCACGCTCCGTGGGGAATCGTGTTCAAGGAAGGCACGCTCTGCTCGGTGTTCGAGAACTTCCACACCGCGCCCATGGCCGTATGCAGTGCGAGGAGGACCTGAAGAACCCAGAGGGGAATGTTCATCGCTTGCCTCGTTCGAGAAGGGCGCAGCCGTCTTCAGCGACGCGACCCGATCAGCTTCCACAAGTTCCCGGAGGGATCCCGGAAGCCAGCGTCGACGCTCCCGAAGCGCGCCACCGGCTCCTGCGTGAGCTCCACGCCGCGGGCCCGCAGCCGTTCGCAGGCAGCATGGCAGTCGTCGACGACCAGCACGAGCGGCGGCATGGCGCCCTTGGCCACGAGCTCGAGCGCCGTCCGCGCGGTCGCCGCGTCGAGCATCGGCGCCCCCGGCTTGAACAGGCCGAGCTGAAACGACGGCTGTTCCGGGTGCTGGACCGTGAGCCAGCGGTAGTCACCGTTTCGTACGTCGGTGTGAACTTTGAAGCCGACCTTCTCGACGTAGAAGGCGAGCGCTTCGCCCTGATCGCGAACGTACAGACCGACCACCTCGACGCCTTGGCTCATGGACTCTCCGTTTCGTGGGCCCCCTTCGTACCGTTCGCCGTCTGCCGTCGCTTCTCCGAAACTGCGATTGTGAGGTCCGGCCGGTGAGCGGCGCGCAGGAAGCACGCGGGCACGCGTTCGAGGGCGACCGCAGCCGCTCTTTCGCGCTCGCGGATCGCGCCCGGGCTCTCGCCGGTGACGTCGCGGAAGGTGCGCCCGAAGGTGCCCAGGCTGTTCCAGCCGGTCTGGAAGGCGATCTCCGTGATGGGCAGGTCGCTGTCGCGGAGCAGCGCCGTGGCCCGCTCGATGCGCCGCGTGAGCAGGTACCGGTGCGGTGGGACGCCGAAAGCCTCCTTGAAGGACCGCGCGAAGTGGGCCTCGGAGACTCCGCTCACGCGGGCCAGCCGCCGGACGGGCCACGCCTCGTGCGAGGCGGCGTCCATCCGGTCCTTCGCGCGCAGCAGGCGGCGCAGCAGGTCGGGATCCTGGCTCACGCGTGCTCTCGGCCTCTCACGCGGGGAGGGGGTCGCGACATCCGTCCACGATCGCACCCACCGTGCTTCTGCGTCCACCGAGGGCGCTTCGGGCGAGCATGAAACTCCGCCAGCGCGCGTCGAGTCTTCATGGCGCGCAGGGGGCTCCTTGGGGCCAGCCCTTCCGAGGCACAGAGGGCGCCTCCTCCGGTTGGACGGAGACACGGCACTCCATTCAGGCGATCGTCTGACCCCATGTCGAACGACTCCTCCCAGGCGACGGCGACCGAGCTGCTCGCCCAGCTCCAGCGCGTGACGGTGCTCTCCCAGCTCGGCGTGCCGGCGGCCGAGCGCGTGCTCCCCCGCGTCGAGGTGCAGCGCTTCGCCAAGGGCGACCGCGTGGTGCGCGAGGGCGACCTCACCCGCGACCTCTACTTCCTCCTCTCCGGCACCGCGCACGTCACCAAGAACGGCACCGCGGTGCAGACGCTCGAGCCCGGCGCCGAGTTCGGCTCGCTCTCCCTCGTCACCGGCCGCCCCCGCGCCGCCACCGTCGAGGCCACCACCCCGCTCACCGTGGCCAGGCTCTCCGCCGAGGCCTGGAAGGAGCTCGCCGCCCGCGAGCCCGACCTCGCCTTCCGCCTGCTGGAGAGCCTCTTCGCCCGCGTGCGCGAAGACCTGCTGGCGATGACCCAGAACGTCACCGCCCTGCTCACCGGCCGCACCGTGCCGCGCTCGGCCACCGCCGAGGTGAAGCTCGGCGGCGTCACCCGCGTGGTCAGCACCGGCACCGTGGTGCGCGAGCTGCTCCCCCGCGACGTCGGCGGCGACCTGGTGGTGGGCGGCCTGCTCGGCGAGAAGCCGGTCGGCCTCCACACCCCCATCTTCGCCAACGCCACCCTCGCGCCGCTGGTGTTGAGCCACTGGGAGGGCCGGAAGATCTACGCCCAGTCCATCGGGCTCTTGCTCCTCGAGGCGGCCCACGCGCTCGACCCGAAGCTCGTGGTGCAGCTCGGCACCTCTCGCGGCACGGCCCAGATCGTCGAGGTGAGAAACCACCCCGGCCGTGACCTCGACGCGCTCGCCCGTGACCTCGAGCGGGAGATGGCCCGCATCGCCGCCACCGGCGCCCGCTTCCGCCGCGAGCACTGGGCCGTCGACGAGGCGGTGGCCCACTTCACCGAGGCCGGCTGGACCTCCGCCGCCGAGCTGCTCCACTCCTGGCACCAAGGGACGGTGCCGATGGTCTCCTGCGGCGTGGTCTACGCCCTGAGCCTCGGCCTCACGATGCCCGACACCAAGGACCTGGCCGGCTTCCACCTCACCCGGCACGACGGCGCGCTGCTCTTGAGCTACGGCGAGCGCGACCCGCGCTGGACCAAGAACATCCCCCCGATGCAGAAGGAGGGCATGTCGGCGTGGCACCGCCAGTGGCTCTCGGCCATGGGCGTGGACGCCATGGGCGGGTTCAACCGCCTCTGCATCAACGGCGAGGTGAAGCAGCTCATCCGCGTCTCCGAGGGCTTCCACGAGAAGCAGATCGGCCGCATCGCCGACGACATCGCCGCCGCCAAGGACCGCCTGCGCATCATCGCCATCGCCGGGCCGTCGTCCTCGGGGAAGACCACCTTCATCAAGCGCCTGAGGGTGCAGCTGCAGATCAACGGGCTCAACCCCATCGGGCTCTCGCTCGACGACTACTACGTCGACCGCGAGAAGACGGTGAAGGACGAGAAGGGCGAGTACGACTTCGAGGCGCTGGAGGCCCTCGACCTGACGCTCCTGCAGGAACAGGTGCGCGAGCTGCTCAAAGGCCAGACGGTGCGGCTCGCCCACTACGACTTCAAGAGCGGCAAGAGCGCTCCCCACGGCGGCGCCGAGCTGACGCTCAAGCCCGGCGACGTGCTGATGATGGAGGGCATCCACGGGCTGAACCCGAAGCTCCTCGGCGACATCCCCCAGGCGGGGCAGCTCTTCCGCATCTTCGTTCACCCCGCCACCACCCTGCCCTTCGACCGGCTCTCCCGCGTCTCGGCGACGGACTTGAGGCTGTTGCGCCGCATCGTGCGCGACCGCCACGGCCGGGGCCACGATGCCGCCGATACCATCGCCCGCTGGCCCTCGGTGCAGGCCGGCGAGCGCAAGCACATCTTCCCCTTCCAGAGCGAGGCCGACTGGGTCTTCGACACCGCGCTCATCTACGAGCCGTCGGTCTTGAAGGTGTACGCCGAGCGCTACCTGCTCGAGGTGCCCACCGAGCACCCGTCGTACGGCACCGCCTATCGCCTGCGGCAGCTCATGGACCAGGTCGTCGCCATCTACCCGGAGCACGTGCCACCGACGTCCATCATCCGCGAGTTCGTCGGCGGCAGCGGGTTCGAGTACTGATCGTCCCTCGCCGTATTAGAGTGCGCCCATGGCCGCCACGAAGAAGCCCAAGAAGACGCCCGAGGCCGTCCGACAGGCAGTGCTCGCCGACCCCAACACCAAGGCCATCGCCGAGAAGCTCGGCGCCACCGTCGAGCAGTACGTCGAGCAGGTGGTGCACTTCGCGATGAACCCCGGCGCCGAGCCCTCGCTCTACGTCGTCGAGGACGAGGACCTGCGCGCCCTCGGCATGCAGCCCCCGGACGCCGACGCCATGGGCCAGTACCTCGTCGAGGCGGTGAGCGTGCAGAAGGCCGCCGGCGCCACCGGCTTCGAGGGCGCGAAGGCGAAGAAGGTGTCTTTGGCCAGCGAGAAGGATCTCCCGGCGGTCGACGCGAAGGACGCCGATCCGAAGCTCAAGGCCGAGCTCGACCAGGCCATGCGGGGCAAGCGGGGCGGGAAGCGCTAGTCCAAAGCCTCGATTTCGTTCGACGAAACCCTGCTCCTGGCTGGTTCGATAATCAGGGAACGCCGCACCACTTCTCTCGAGCATTGAAGGAGTCACCATGGGTTTCCTCGGCAAGATCGTGAAGAGCATTGGGCACGCGGTGGGCAACATCGCGAAGGGCGTCGTCAAGTTCGCCAAGTCGCCCCTGGGCCAGGTGCTCATGAACGTGGGCCTCACCATGCTCACCGGCGGCACCGGCGGGCTCCTCGCCAAGGGGCTGTCGATGCTGGGTGGCCTGGGCTCGGGCGGCTCACTGCTCGGCACCTTCGCGGGCTTCGCCAGCAAGTTCCTGGGGCCGGTCTCCAGCCTGGTGTCGGGCTCGGGCCTGTCCAGCATCGCCGGCTTCCTCGGCAAGATGGGCAACACGAGCGACCTGCTCTCCATGGCCCAAAGCCTGTTCAGCGCCCGCAGCCAGCAGCCGCAGCAGCCGGATTCCACCACCCAGGACATCCTCAACACCAACCTGCAGCAGCTCTTCGCCTGGCGGCAGGCGCAGCAGCTCGACGCGCAGTACTCCAAGTGATGTGAGCGCCCCGGCTCGACGCCTTGGCGTCACGCGGCCACCGCCACCCTCCGGGGAGTCGGTGGCCGTCGCGTTTTCGGGCGCAGAATTTGGTCGCGGCTCCTTCGCGCACCGCTCTTGCAACCCCCGCAAGACGCGATGCGAATCGGACTGATTTCACCGCCGTTCATCGAAGTTCCGCCCAAGCGCTACGGCGGCACGGAGCTGTTTCTCGCCAATCTTGCGGGCGAGCTTCACCGGCGGGGGCACCACGTGGTGCTCTACGCCAACGGCGAGTCGCACGTGCCGTGCGGCCTCAAGTGGAAGTACCCGACGTCGGACTGGCCGGTGGATCCGGTCCGCGAGGTCTTCAAGAACGCCGACCAGGCCTCGTGGGCCATGCACGACGCCGCCCAGGGCTTCGACGTGCTGCACCTCAACGACGTGTCCTGCGCCCCCTTCACCCGCTTCGTCGACAAGCCGGCGGTGATGACGATTCACCACACGCACCAGGCCCTCTTCTCCGAGCAATACCTGCGCTACCCCGACATCCTCTACGTGGCCATCGCCGGCTGGGCCGCGCGCCGCGAGCGCATGCCGCGCATCGAGGTGGTGCACCACGGCATCCCCCTCGAGAGCTACCGCTTCTCGAAGGAGAAGGACGACTACGTCGCCTACCTGGGCCGCATCGCGCCGGTCAAAGGCACCCACCTCGCCATCGAAGCCGCGAAGCGGGCCGGCGTTCGCCTGAAGCTCGCCGGCGACATCCAGCCGCAGTACCGCGACTACTTCGAACGCGAGGTGAAGCCGCGAATCGACGGGAAGCAGGTGGAGTACCTGGGCGAGGCCGACATGCCGATGAAGAACGAGATGCTCTCCCGGGCGCGGGCCTTCCTCTTCCCCATTCAGTGGGAGGAGCCCTTCGGGCTGGTGATGATCGAGGCGCTGGCCTGCGGCACCCAGGTGCTGGCGTTCACCGGCGGCGCCGTCGACGAGGTGGTGAAGAGCGGCGAGAACGGGTTCATCTGCAAGGACGTGGCGGAGATGGCGGCCCGCATCGCCGACAAGCCCATCGCCCCCGAGGCCTGCCGCGCCTACGTCGAGCGGCACTTCTCCGTCGCGCGCATGACCGACCGGTACCTCGAGGTCTACCAGCGCGCCATCGAGGAGCGAGGGCGCAGGCATGGCTGACATCCTCGAGGGTCACGACCCCTACTCCATCGTCGCCACCGGGCCCCGGGCCGCCGAGCGCGCCCACGTGCTCAAGCACGGCGACACCTTCGCCGTCTTCGACGCGGTGGGCGACGTGGGCGCCTTCGGGCCGGGGCAGCAGGGGCTGTACCACGAGGGCACCCGCTTCCTGTCGCGCTTCCGCCTGAGGCTCAACGGGGCGCGGCCGCTCTTGCTCAGCTCGCGCGTGAAGGAGGACAACGAGCTGTTCGGCGCCGACCTCACCAACCCCGACATGCCGCTGGGGGATTCCGGCCTCGTCCTCCCCCGCGAGCTGGTTCACCTGTTCCGCTCGCGCTTCCTCTGGGAGGGCACCTGGCATGAGCGGGTGCGCGTGTGGAACTACAGCCGGGCGCCGGTGCGCGTAGCCCTCACCTTCGACGTGGAGGCCGACTTCGCCGACATCTTCGAGGTGCGCGGCACGGCGCGGGCCAGGCGGGGCCACGCGCTCGAGCCGGTCGTCGACGGCCCGCTCTTGAGGCTCGGCTATCGCGGCCTGGACGGAGAAGACCGGTGGCTGCTGCTCGAGTGGAGCGAGCCGCCGAGCTCGGCGCGCCCGGGCCAGGCCCGCTTCGACTACGAGCTCGCGCCCCACTCCCCGGCCTCGCTCACCGTCTCGATGCGCTGCGAGCGCGCCGAGCGCAAGCTCAAGGCCGCGTCCTACGAGGCGGCCGAGACCTCCGCGCTGGGCTCGCTGGAGGACTCGAAGCGCGAGTACGCGGTGGTGGAGGGCTCGAGCGAGCGCTTCAACCTGTGGGTGCGCCGCTCGGCCGCCGACCTGCGCATGCTGGTCTCCAAGACGGCCAACGGCGACTACCCCTTCGCCGGCGTGCCCTGGTTCAGCACCGCCTTCGGCCGCGACGGCATCATCACCGCCCTGCAGACGCTCTGGGTGAACCACCGCCTCGCACGCGGCGTGCTCGAGGTGCTGGCCGCCACCCAGGCCGACTTCGTCGACGAGGCGCGCGACGCCGAGCCGGGGAAGATCCTCCACGAGACGCGCTCCAGCGAGATGGCGCGGCTGGGCGAGGTGCCCTTCGGCCGCTACTACGGCAGCGTCGACGCCACCCCGCTCTTCGTGGTGCTGGCCGGCGCCTACTACGCCCGCACCGCCGACCTCGCCTTCGCCAAGAAGCTGTGGCCGCACGTGGAGCGCGCGCTGGAGTGGATCGACCGCTTCGGCGACGCCGACGGCGACGGCTTCATCGAGTACCAGCGCAAGACGCCCCAGGGCCTCTTGCAGCAAGGGTGGAAGGACTCGCAGGACTCGGTCTTCGACGCCGAGGGGAAGCTGGCCGAGTCTCCCATCGCGCTCTGCGAGGCCCAGGCCTACGTCTACGACGCGCGGGTGCAGGCGGCGATGCTGGCGAGCGAGCTGGGCCAGGAGCACAAGGCGCAGCGGCTCCTCACGCAGGCCGAGGCCTTGCGGGTGGCGTTCGAGGCGAAGTTCTGGTGCGAGGAGAAGTCGACCTACGCCCTGGCCCTCGACGGGCAGAAGCGCCAGTGCCGGGTGCGGACCTCGAACGCGGGGCACTGCCTGTTCGGCGGCATCGCCTCGCCCCAGCGCGCGCGCCTGGTCGCCGAGCACCTCCTCGGCGCGGACATGTTCTCCGGGTGGGGTATTCGCACCGTCGCCGCGGGAGAGTCGCGCTACAACCCGATGGCGTACCACAACGGCTCGGTGTGGCCGCACGACACCGCGCTCGTGACGATGGGCTTCTCGCGCTACCACTTCGACGACCTGTTGGCCGCGCCCTTCCACGCGCTCTTCGACGCCAGCGTGGCCATGGACGGGCACCGGCTGCCGGAGCTGTTCTGCGGCTTCCACCGGCGCGTGGGCGAGGGGCCGACGCTCTACCCGGTGGCGTGCTCGCCGCAGGCGTGGGCCTCGAGCGTGGTGTTCGGCATGCTGCAGGCGTGCCTGCGGTTCTCGCTCGACGCGCACACCCACCAACTCTGCATCGACCGCCCCACCCTGCCGCCGTTCCTGGGCTCCTTGCGGCTGACGAAGCTCGAGGTGCCCCAGGGCGAGGTCGACCTGCTCTTCGAGCGCCACCTGCACGACGTGAACGTCACCGTGCTCGACAAGCGCGGCGACGTGGAGGTGCGGGTGCTGAAGTGACGGCACCCGCCTCGTTCGTCGATCGCGGCGGCTACGGCACCGCGACGCGGCCGAGGTGGGTGACTTCCCAGCTCAAGGTCGGGTTGGAGCCGGCGCCGTTGTCGTCGCAGTACGTCCAGCTCGTGCCGCTGGTGACCGAGTAGCGGAAGGCGAAGCCCCAGGTGGAGCCCGGCGTGGCCGTGCCCGGCAGGGTGAAGGTGCCCTGGAACTCGACGTTGTTGCCGCAGCTGGCGCAGGAGACGTTCTGGGTGGTGGGGAACCACTGCCAGCCGCTCTGCGTCTCCGGGTTCACGTTCAGCGGGCCCACGCCCACCTCGGCCACCACGCCGGCGACGCTGCCCGGAGTGAGGCCCGCCTCGTAGAGCTGCCCGTAGACGGTGGGCGAGGTCGCTCCCGCCGCCAGAGAGACGTTGAAGTTGGCCGGCGGGTTGCCCGCCACGAACTGCAGGCTGCAGTAGTCGGCCTCGCTCGTCTGGCCGCTCTCGTTCATCACCACCGACGGCGTGGAGCAGCCGCAGATGGCCGTCGGGCTGGCGCTGTCGCGTGGGACGGGCGCGGCGTTGATGAAGTCGTTGAGGTTGTTGTCGGTGTCGGTGCAGCCGTTGGCGAGGCGGTGCATGGCCAGGGTGGCGCTGCCCGCGGTCGCGTTGGTGCCACCCTCGTTGCAGGCGGCGGTGGGACTGCCGAAAGAGACGAGGTCCATGCGGTCCGCCGAGACGCAGGCACTCGACGCCAGCGGCGCCTTCACCAGGGCGACCTTGCCAACGCTGGCGCTCAGGCTGACGCCGGCCCCGCCCACGAAGTCGGGCGTGAGGGCGACGCCATTGCCGGCGGTCACCTGCCCGGTCTGGATGAGGACGTAGCCGCCCGGCGGAACGAGCGCCTTGGGTCCGGACAGCGTCACCGAGGTGCTCCACGTCGTGCCACCGGTGGACTGGTACTGCACCGACCAGCCGGTGAGATCGACCGTGCCGCTGCCGCGGTTGTGCAGCTCGACGAAGTCAGCGTTGTACAGCGAGGTGGCGCTGCCGCCGGCGCTGTAGACCTGGCTGATGACCACCGCGCCGCGGCCGGTGGAGTTGCAGCCTTCCACCATGGTGGAGAAGCTCGTCACCTGGTCCGCGCCGAGCGAGGCGCTGAAGGCCACCGCCGAGACCGAGCCCAGCACCTTCAGCTTGTAGCTGCTGCCGAAGGAGAGGCCGGGCGCGGGCACCAAGGTGGCCACGTCGGCATTGCCCGACAGCGTCGGCGCCGCGGAGGCGAAGCCCACGCAGGTGGCGAAGTCGTCGGTGGAGAGCTGCACGCTCCCCGAGCAGGCGCCGGAGCTCGTCTGCGCGGTGAGCGAAGCCGCGATCACCGGCTGGTTGAAGGTGAGGACGATGGGGGTGCCGTCCGAGACGCCGGTGGCGCCGTTCGCCGGCGAGGGCGTGACGGTCAGCGCCGGGCAGCTCTTCACCGTGACGTCGGTGGCGGCCCACGCCGAGGGCTGCGCCATGGCGTTGTAGCGCCACATCGGCGTGCGGTTGAGCTGCACGGTGCAGCCGGGCGCGAGGCCCTGGCTGGCGACCAGGGCGTCGACGACGCGCAGCTGGATGCCGCCGTCGGTGAGGGCGTCGGTGGCCATGGCCGCGGCCTGGTGGCCGGCGCCGCTGGTGCCCGGCCCGCCGAAGGCCCCGGTGAGCCGCGCCTGGCTCGGGTTGTTCCCCAGGGCCACCAGCTCGCTCTCGTAGCCGTAGGCGTTGCTGACCAGATCGCCGGCATCGCTGACGTCCTGCACCAGACCCAGCACGTCGTTGCCGGTGGAGTGCACCACCAGGCCGGTGGAGCCGTTGGCGAACTTCACGCCGCCCGACGCCGCCAGGGTGGCGGTGACGGTGACGCTCACCTTGTCACCCACCATCACGCCGGCGTCCGGGTCTCCGATGAGCAGCGCCGGCCCCGTCGGGCCAGCCTGCAGCACGTAGCCGCCCGGGTCGATGCCCACGGGAGGGATGCGGTAGGTGACCAGCGCGCCCTCGATGGCCATGGGCGTCGCCAGGGTGCCGGTGTTGGCGGCGCGGATGGCGGCGATCTTCGCGCTGGCGTCGGGACAGGTCACCGTCACGCTCGTCACGTCGGCGTTGCCCACCGTGCCGCTGCCCGCGGAGACGGTGCACTGCTGGCTGGGCAGCCCGGGCTGGGTCTTCACCGTCACCGCGTAGCCGGTGTTGGAGAGGACCTTGGTGGTGAAGGCGAAGGCGCCGCTGGCGGTGAGCGCCAGATCGTCTCCGCCGTTGTTCTGGAGCACCAGCGTGCCCAACAGGCCGCTCACCGTGCCTCCAATGGCGAAGGAGTTGGTGGTGCAGGTGACGACGACGGTGACGACGTCGCCTCCGCCCATGGTGCCCGAGCCCTGGGTGACGGTGCAGGTCTGGCTGATCGGCGAAGCGGGCTGGGTCTTCACCGTCACCGCGTAGGGCTGACCGAAGGCCACCTTGGTGGCGAAGGTGAAGGGGGAGGGGCCGTTGGCGGTGACGGTGAGGTCGTCCGCGCCGTTGTCCTGCAGCACCACCGTCCCGGAGAGCCCGGTGACCAGGCCGCCCACGCTGTAGGTGAGCGCCGTGCAGGCCACCGCCACCGAGGTGACGTTGGCCGCGCCCATGGTGCCGGCGCCGCCGGTCACCTGGCAGTCGTAGCCGGTGGGCGCCAACTTCACCGTGACGGCGTAGGGCTGGCCGTAGGCGACCTTGGTGGCGAAGGTGAAGGTGCCGTCGGCGGTGAGGGTGAGATCGTCTCCGCCGTTGTTCCGCAGCACCAGCAGGCCGGTGAGGCCGGAGACGGTGCCGCCCACGGTGAAGCTCGCGACCGAGCAGGCCACCGCGACGGTGCTGACGTCTCCGGTGCCCATGGTGCCGGAGCCGCCGGTCACCTGGCAGGCCACGCCCGCGGGCGCGCTCTTCACCGTCACGGCGTAGCTCTGGCCGCTCACCACCTTGGTGGCGAAGGTGAAGGCGCCGTTGGCGGTGACGGTGAGATCGTCCGCGCCGTTGTTCTGCAACACCACGTTGCCGAGGAAGCCGCCGAGCGTGCCCCCCACGGTGAAGGCCGACGACGAGCAGGTGACGACCACCGAGGTGACGTCGGCCGCGCCCATGGTGCCCGAGCCCGCGGTGACGCCGCAGGTGAGGGCTCCGGGCGCGGTCTTCACGGTGACGGCATAGGGCTGGCCGAAGGTCACCCTGGTGGCGAAGGTGAAGGCGCCGTCGGCGGTGAGGGTGAGGTCGTCCGCGCCGTTGTCCTGGAGGACGAGGGTGCCGGTGAGCCCGGTGACGGTCCCGCCGACGGTGTACGTCTTGGCGGCGCAGGTGACCGAGACGTCGGTGACGTTGGCCGCGCCCATGGTGCCCGAGCCGCGGGTCACCTGGCAGTCGTACCCGGCGGGCGCGGTCTTCACGGTGACGGCGTAGGGCTGGCCGTAGGCCACGTTGGTGGCGAAGGTGAAGGTGTTGTCGGCGGTGAGCGTGAGGTCGTCCGCGCCGTTGTTCTGGA
This sequence comes from Archangiaceae bacterium, assembly GCA_037443525.1. GTDB lineage: Bacteria > Myxococcota > Myxococcia > Myxococcales > Myxococcaceae > JBBIOE01. The sequence goes on from JBBIOE010000036.1 coordinate 15,254, forward strand.
GGACCAGGGTGCCGGTGAGGCCGGCGAGGCCCCCGCCGACGGTGAAGCTCTTGGCGGTGCAGGCCACGGCCACGGCGGTGACGTTGGCGAGCCCGAGGGTCCCGGAGCCGGCGGTCACCTGGCAGTCGTAGCCGGTGGGCGCGGTCTTCACCGTGACGGCGTAGGGCTGGCCGTAGGCGACGGAGGTGGCGAAGGTGAAGGCGCCGTCGGCGGTGACGGTCAGGTCGTCGGCGCCGTTGTTCTGGAGGACGAGCGAGCCGGCGACGCCGGTGGCGCTGCCGCCCACGGTGAACTTCCGCAGCGCGCAGGCCACGGTGACGCTGGTGACGTTGGCCGCGGCGACGGTGCCGGAGCCGGCGCTCACCTGGCAGTCGTAGCCGGTGGGCGCGGTCTTCACCGTGACGGCGTAGGCGAGGCCCGAGGGCACCTTGGTGGCGAAGGTGAAGGCGCCGTCAGCGGTGACGGTCAGGTCGTCGGCTCCGCTGTTCTGAAGCACGAGGGTCCCGGTGAGGCCAGTGACGCTTCCTCCGACGGTGAAGGTGTCGGTGCTGCACACGACGGCGACGTCGGTGACGTCGGCGGCGCCCACGCTCCCGCTGCCCTTGGTGAGGGCGCAGGTCTGCTTGGGCGAGCCCGGCTGCGTCTTCACCGTGACGACGTAGGCCCGGCCGGAGTCGACCTTGGTGGCGAAGGTGAAAGCCCCGTCGGCGGTGAGGGTGAGATCGTCGGCCCCGTTGTTCTGCAGCACCAGGGTGCCGTTGAGGCCGGTGACGGTGCCTCCGATGGTGAAGGTGTCGGTGGTGCAGGTGACGGCGACGCTGGTGACGTTGGCGCCGCCCACGGTGCCGCTGCCGCTGGCCACGGCGCAGGTCTGCTTGGGCGAGCCGGGCTGCGTCTTCACCGTCACCGCGTAGGCGCTGCCGCTGGCGAGCGGGGTGGCGAAGGCGAAGGTGCCGGTGGCGTTGACGGTGAGATCGTCCCCGCCGTTGTTCTGCAGCACCAGCGTACCGGTGAGGCCGGTGACGGTGCCGCCGACGGTGAAGGAGTCGGTGCTGCAGTTGACGGTGACGCTGGTGACGGCGCCGGCGGTGATGGTGCCGGTGCCGCCGGAGACGGTGCAGCGCTGCGTGGGCGCGGAGGGCTGCGTCTTCACGGTGACGACGAAGGCGGCGCCGGAGGCGACCTGGGTGGCGAAGGTGAAGGCGCCGTTCTGGCTGACGGTGAGGTCGTCTCCGCCGTTGTTCTGGAGCACCAGGCCCGTGCCGGAGAGACCGGTGACGGTGCCGCCGACGGTGAAGGTGTCGTTTGCGCAGGTGACGCGGACGGTGTCGACGTCGGCCTCACCCATCGTGCCGTCGCCGCCCGAGACGGTGCAGGTCTGGTTCGGAGACGTGGGCTGCGTCTTCACCGTCACCGCGAAGGCCTCACCCGCGGCCAGCTTGGTGGCGAAGGCGAAGGGCCCGTCGCCGAGCAGCGCCACGTCGTCGCCGCCGTTGTTCTCGAGCACCAGGCCCGAGCCGGCGAGCCCCGAGACCGTCCCCCCGAGGGAGAAGGAGGTGGCGGGCGTGCCGCCGTCGGGCTTCGGCTTCGGGTCCGAGCAGGTGCAGCCGGTGAAGATGAACATCGACAGCGCGGCGGAGGTGAGGACGCGTCTGGACGTGGGCATGGCGCGAGGACATAGCGCCAAACGCTCCACGGAGACATGACGCGCGCGACACGATGCCCGAAGGCGGCGGCGCGAAGCTGACCGGTTTCAGCAGCGCGACTTCAGGCGGGCCCGCGACATCAGATGGAGATGGACCCCTCGCGGAAGTCCGTCTTCGCCAGGTGCACGTTGATGCACACCGGCTTGCCCTTCTTGGCGATGGCCTTGGCCTCGTCGAGGGTGGCGTCGATCTTCTTCGGGTCCTTGAGCAACAGCCCCACCCCGCCGTAGCCCTCGGCCACCTCGTGGTAGTCGGTGCGCAAGAGCGTGGTCGCCACGTCGGAGCCGAGCAGCGTCACCTGATCTCGCGCGATCTGCGCCCAGGAGGCGTCGGTGCCGATGACGGCGATGGGCGCCATGCCGTGGCGGGCGTAGGTGTCGAACTCCGCCAGGCTGTAGGCGCTGGAGCCGTCGCCCCAGATGATCCACGTCTCCGCCTTGGGCCGCACCGAGAGCGCGCCCGCCGCGAAGCCGCCGCCCACGCCGAGCGTCCCGAACACGCCGGGGTCGAGCCAGGAGAGCGGCCGCCGCGGCCTCAGGACGTACGCCGCCGTGGCCACGAAGTCGCCGCCGTCGGCCACCAGCACCGAGTCGTCGTCGAGCTTCTCCTCGAGCTTCAAGAAGAACTGCAAGGGGTCCACCAGGTCGCCGGAGGCCTTCGCCTTCCCGCGGATCTCCGCGTCGCGGGCCGCCTCGCGCTCGGTGCAGGCGCGCACCCAGTTGGCGTTGGGCCTCAAGGCCCCGGTGCGGTGGGCGAGCTTCTGGAGGAACTCCCCCGCCGCCATCTGCACCGGCAGCACCGGCCGCTTGTTCTTGGTGAGCTCCTCGGCCGAGAGGTTGGCCGCGATGATCTTGGTCTTCTTCCCGAAGGCCATGCCGTACTTGAGCCGGAAGTCGAAGGGGAAGCCGGCCACCACCACCACGTCGGCCTCCTTGAGCGCCTTGCCGCGCGCGTGGCGGAACTGCTGCGGGCTCGTCCGCCCGAGGAGCCCGCGCGCCATGCCGCCCAGCCACGTCGGCACGCCCAGCAGCTCGATGGCCTTCGCCAGCGGCGCCGGGTCCTGGCAGTTCACCATCGTCTGGCTGCCCACCACCAACGCCGGGCGCTCGGCCTTGGCCAGGAGCCTCGCCGCCTGATCGAGCTGCACGCTGGCCTTCACCTTGGGCAGCGTCACCTCGGGCACCTTCGAGCGCACGTCCACCTCCGGCACGTGGAACTGCCGGTAGAGGTGCCCGGTGAGGTAGAGCTTCAAGGCCCGCTGGCCCAGCGACCTGGCGTTCTCCACGCCGCTCTCCTTCATGAACCACTCGCGCACGATGCTCTCGGGGTAGAGCACGTCGACCGGCACCTCGACGAAGACCGGGCCGGGGATGCCGCGGGTGGCCTCCTTGAGCGCGCGCTCCACCGCGGGCCCGAGCTTCCCCACCGTCGTGCAGCGCGTCGACCACTTCACCGCCGAGTGCACCAGCGCCATCTGGTCGATGTCCTGCAACGCGCCGCGGCCGCGCAGCACCGTGGCCGTCGCGCCGCCGAAGAGCACCACCGGCGACTGGGCGAGCTGCGCGTTCTTGAGCGCGGTGAGCGAGTTGGTGACGCCGGGGCCGGCGGTGACCGCGGCGATGCCCGGCAGGCCCGACATGCGCGCGTAGGCGTCGGCGGCGAAGACGGCGTTGCGCTCGTCGCGGCAGTCGACCACCTTGAGGCCCGCGTCCTTCGCGCCGACCAACAGCGGCGAGATGTGCCCGCCGACGAGGGTGAAGACGGTGGTGATGTTCCAGCGGGCGAGCACCTGAGCGATGACGTCGCCGCCGTGACGCACGGGGTGAGGGGAGCGCATGGGCCGCGGAGTGTGGTCACGAACGCCGGGCGCGTCACCCAAAACCGGAAGACCATGCGGGCGCGAAGGTTCGTCCCCTCACTGCCCCGCCGGCGCGAAGTGGAAGGGGTAGGTGACGGTGAAGCCGCCCGGCGTCCTCGGGAAGACCCAGGTGCGCACGCGGCCGACCAGGCAGTCGGGAAGCCGCGTGCCGGGCACCGTGGACTGCGCCACCTCGGCCCGGTCCACCGGGCCCGCCGCCGCGACGTGGAAGCGCACGGCGACCTTCCCGGTGAGGGTGGGGCTCGCGCGCAGCTCGCTCTCGTAGCAGTAGCGCACCTGCCCCAGGTGCGAGCGGATGACCCGTCGGACCATCTCCTTGTCGAGGCAGGCGGAGCCGTCGCAGATCTGCACGACGCTCGTGGGTTCGGGCTCGGGGAGCGGCGGGCCCACCAGCTTGGTGAGCACCACGTCGTGTCCCCACGTGCCGTGCTTCACCCCGATGCTGCCGATGCCGGAGGGGCCGCCCACGTCTCCGCCGGCGCCGTTGCCTCGCGCCGCCCACCCGCCGAACCCGTCGGACGCGCCCACCACGCCGCCCATCGCCTGGGTGAGGTCGTCCCCCAGGCTTCCGCCGGCCAGCACGTTCCCCGCGCCGGGGCCCAGCACGTCGCCGAACACCCGCTTCAAGTCGATGGGCTTCATGCGGCGGCCCTCCGACGGCGGCGACGCGGAGCGCTTCGGGCGGCCCGCCTCGGCGACCCTCTCCTTCATTCGCTCCCTGGACTTGGTGGGCTCCTGCTCTCTCGACGCGCGGCGCACCGGCGGCGGGGGCGTGGCGGTGAGCACCCGCCGGAGCACCGCGTGCTGCGTCGACGGCGGCGGCTCCTCGTCGAGCTCCTCCTCGCTCCCGAAGGACGCGCTCACCACGGCGAGCACCGCCAAGAGCACCGTGGAGAGGAGCGTGTTGAGGAAGCGGAAGTCGAGCTCCGGCGCTGCCGCCACCCGCTTGGGCGCGCGCACCGGGAAGGCCTCCACCACCAGCGAGCCCACCGAGAGCCGCGCGACGTCGAGCCGCCCCAGCGCCACCACCCAGCCGGCGGCGGTCTCCTCGGCGAGCCCTTCGTGCACCACCTCCGAGAGCGACAGCGGCGTCTCGCCGTTGCGCACCAGCTCGCCCGAGAGCCCCTCGGTGAACACCAGGTGAGGCCCGTCGCCGTCGACGAAGAAGCCCACCCGGCCGCCCCGCGCGGTGACGTCGTCGTCGCCCGGCCCCACCGAGAAGCGGCGGGCGCCCTGCTCCACCAGCAACTGCGAGGCCACCCGAACGGAGCCCCAGCACACCCGCACCGCGAGGGCGGTCGACGTTTCGGCCATGACGCCTCCTGCCCTGTCTGACAGCGGGGGCGCGTTCGGGTTCCGGTTGCCTTTTTCCAGGGCGAACTGTGAAAGGGTCTCCTCTTCTCCGAAGGAGGTCGACGTGTCGCTTCGCCTCGTCCTGATCAGCGCGCTCGCGCTGGCCGCCTGCGTCACCACCGCGTCCGCCACCGGCGAGGCCAAGGCCTCGGGGCCGGAGCGCGTGGCCATCGTGAACCAGAGCCCCTTCGACGTGGCCACCTGCGGCCCCAGGGCGGTGATGATGCCCGCCACCACCCAGGGCTCCATCATCGGCGCGCTGACCATGGCGCAGCCTTCCGTTCTGGAGTGCCTGGTCGACCCCAAGGCCCGCGGCCCCGAGGGGCAGACCCACGCCCGGGTGACGGCCACGGTGAAGGGCGCCGAGGCTTCTTACGAGGTGAGCGGCCAGAACCTCACCCCCGACGGCAAGGCCTGCGTGGAGGCGGCGGTGAAGCGGCAGGCGCTGGGCACGGCGCCGGACGAGAAGCCCGTCTCCGCCACCCTGGAGCTGGTGCACGTCGCGGGCGTCAGCCCCACGGTGAAGCTGGGCGTCAACGAGCCCTCCGACGTGGTGGGCGCGGTTCGCCTCGGGCAGAAGGACTTCTGCGAGTGCTACACGCCGCTCGCGCACCAGCCGCCGCCGACGCTGGAGGCGACGCTCGAGCTCGCCCCCGAGAAGGCCGTGGCGGTGAGCTTCGAGCCGGTGGAGGGCGCGGCGGCCCAGACGGTGTCGGCCTGCGTGAAGAGGAAGCTCGAGACCATGGCGCTGCCGAAGGTGAAGGCCCCGGTGAAGGTGCCGTACCTCTTCGCGCTGGTGGACAGCTTCGCCGAGAAGCAGACCGAGCGCGCCTCGGACGCGCTGCAGTTCGCGCAGCTGGAGGCGATTCGGGCGCAGAAGAACGCTTCGGTGGCCATCGCCTCCGGCACCCGCGACCTCGCCGCCGTCACCTACGACGCGCTCGGCGCCAGGTACAAGGCGAAGCCCACCGGGGCGCTGATTCCGGAGCTGAAGGAGAAGTGCAAGGCCGTGCTCGACGGCGACGCCGCGCAGCTGGAGAGCCTCGCGGCGCTGGTGGCCACCACCCAGGCGCTCGTCACCTTCGCGCAGGACCTGTCCTTGAAGGATCTCACCTGGGCCGAGGCGGCGAGGAGGTCGCAGGAGCAGCTGGTGAAGGTCCAGGCCGACCAGGCCAACGTCGACAAGCAGCGGCAGAACGACGAAGCCGCCTGCCCGAAGTTCAAGTGACGCTCGATGCCGCTCTTCCAAGACATCGCGCGGCTGGAGGCCCAAGGGCGCGCCTTCGTCCTGTGCACGGTGACCAAGAGCCACGGCTCGACGCCCCAGAAGCCGGGCTCGAAGCTGGTGGTCGCGGAGGGCGGCGAGCTGCTCGGCACCATCGGCGGCGGCGCGGTGGAGAAGCAGGTCGTCGACGCGGCGCGGGCGCTGCTCGCCGACGGGGCGCGGTGGACGCAGGTGCTCGAGACGCACCTCACCCACGACCTCGGCATGTGCTGCGGCGGCTCGATGACCGTCTTCCTCGAGAAGCACGGCGCGACGCCCAAGCTGCTCTTGCTCGGCGGCGGGCACGTGGCCAAGGCGCTGGCGCCGCTGGCGATGACCGTCGGCTTCCAGGTGACGGTGGCCGACGCGCGCGGAGGCTTCGCCACTGAAGGCCGCTTCCCCGGCGCGACCTGCACCACCGAGTCGCCCGACGACGTGGCCCGCGCGCTGGAAGGCGGTCCGGACGTCTTCGTCGCGGTGGCGACGCACGATCACCCGCTCGATCAAGCCTGCGTGGAGGCCCTGCTCGGAAAGCCCCTCGCCTGGCTCGGCGTCATCGGCAGCGAGCGCAAGGCCGAGAAGTTCCGGCAGCGGCTCACCCAGGCGGGCTTCTCCGCCGAGCAGCTCGCGAAGATGGAGAGCCCGATGGGCCTTTCGATCGGCGCGCTCACGCCCGAGGAGATCGCCGTCTCCATCGTGGCGCGGCTGGTGGCCGTGCGGCGGCGCGGCACCGGAAGCTGATCAGAAAGCGCTCTCCTCGCGCTCGCGCGAGCCGTGCCTCGCGATCGCGCCCGAGGCGGGAAATCGGCCCGCAATCGACCTCGCCGCCGCTGGAAGGCCCTCCTCGAGGCCCGATTCGCGATCAGCCGAGGCACGGAACCGCGCGACACCTGGGAGGCTTGCGACGAAGTGCGATCACGATTCATGCGACGCATGCAGGCGATCTCCGAACGCGATAGTCCTCGTGGGATCTCCGCGGGAAAACCCGCACCGCACACGAGGAAGATCATGAGCCGAGCCAACGCGATGAGAGGGACCTACGAGGACGGTCGCGAGGATCAGTTCCGCGCGATGATGAAGGAGCTCCAGGCGATGGAGTCGAAGTACAAGGGCGTCCGCGGCGAGCTGCTCGCGAAGGTGCGCGAGGAGCTGTCGAAGCTGAAGCCCTCGGGCGCCGGCCTCTCGGTGGTGGCCGCGCCGGCCGCGATGATGACCCCGGCCTCCCTGCCCTCCTGCCGCGTCTGCGGCCGCGACATGAAGCTCTCCGGCACCGACGGGCAGATCATCTGCCAGAACGGCCACACGCGGCTGATCTGAGCCTGCCGAACATCGAAGACGGACTTCGACGAGCTCAGTCCGAACGGAGGTCCTCCCGTTCACCCTGAGCCCGTCGAAGGGTGCCGACTCTTCTCAGCTCACCGGCGCGAGCGTCCCCTTCGCCTTCCCGAGGTTCTGGGCCACCGTGCCGTTGTGCGTGTAGTGCCCGTGGTACTCGTAGCGGGGGCCGAGCGCGCTCTGGAACGCGGCGTCGGGCTTCTCGCCGTTGCCGCCGTCGCCCTCGAAGTAGGTGACCCGCTTCACCGCGGCGCCGCTCGGCGTCGCGAACCACAGCTCCAGCGCGGCGCGGGCCGACAGGGTGCCCGCCGGGGCGGCGTAGAGGCAGTCGTAGAGCTCGAGGCGATCGGCGGCGAGGCCGCTGCCGTCGGGCTTCTCCTGGAGCGCGTAGCCGAGCGCCCGCCCGCCGCCGGAGTGCGCGGAGACCACCCGCTCGGAAGGCCGCGCCTCCACGCCCGCCGCCGCGAGCGCCGAGTCCGTCGTCCCGGCGATGTCCTTCACGTTGCTCCAGTCGGTCTGCAGGTCGACGTTCTGGTGCCCCGCCCACGCCGGCCGCGAGTTGGTCGGCACGTTCCGGCACTCGGGGAGCACGAAGAGCGTCTGCGCGTCGCGCGCGAAGGAGTCCTCGAGCCCCGCCGTCACGCCCGCCGCGTGCGCCACGGGCTCGGCCACCGAGGAGTTCCACCCGTGGTAGTGCGTCTGCACCCGGAAGGGCTGCGAGGCGTCGAAGCCCTTCGGCACCAGCGTCAGCACCGGCTCGCCGCCGTTCGCCGCGGGACACGAGACCAGCACCTTCGCGCCGCCGGCGAGGAGCGCCGCGTAGGCGACCTTCGCGCGCTCGATGGTGATGCCGAGGCGCTGCCGCGGCGGCGTGCCGGCCTTCAGCGCCGCCAGCTCGGCCAAGGAGACCTGGCTCACCTCGGCCACTCCCGGGGGAGCCCCCGCCGCCCCGCGCTGCGTCCCGGCGAGCTGGAAGGAGTCGACCGGTGCCTTCTCTCTCGCCACGGGCGCCCTCTCCTTCGCGCTGGGCTTCGTCCGCTGCGCCGGCGCGGCCACCACCGACACCTGCGCCTTCTTCCGTCGAGCCACTCCCCCACTCGTCATGCGACCTCCACAGGACTGGCCCGACTGTAGCCAGGGCCTCCGAAGGCGTCGCGAGCTCACATAAGAACACATCACCCGAGCCACGACACGTATGCCTGGGGCTTCACCGGCCGCGGTGCTGCCCGAGCGGCCCCGAAGCCGGTAGTGTCCGGCCGGTGCGACGCCTCGCCGCCCTCTTCGCGCTGACCGCCCTCGCGCTCTCGGCCTGCCCGCCGCCGCCGCCTCCTCCGTCCGACGGGGGGGCGGACGACGCGGGCGCGGTGGAGGTCGACGCCGGACCGCCGCGCCGGGACGCGGGCTCGCCCGACGCGGGCCTGGGCCCCATTCCCATCGAGCAGTGGTGCGCCAAGAAGGCCTGGTTCACCTGCATGCGCGACGAGCGCTGCGGGAAGCTCTCGGCGCATGGGCTCTCGGACTGCCTGGCGCGGAACCTCGCCGGCTGCGACGCGGTGCCGCTGACCTCCGGCGTCCACGCGGGGCGGCTGCGCTACCTCGAGCCCGAGGCCATCGCCTGCCTGGAGGCGACGCTTTGGGGCGCGTGCTCCGGTGACTCGCCCCACTGCGCCCAGATCTTCACCGGCCTGGTGCCGCCCGACGGTGGCTGCTTCCTCCCCCAGGAGTGCGACCCGAGCGGCTTCTGCCTGATGGACGACGCCTGCCCGCACACCTGCCGGGCCTACGTGGGTTCGGGACAGCTGTGCGACGGCAGCATGAAGCGGTGCGATCCCTCGCGGGGGCTGTGCGACGTCGGCGACGGCGGCGTGCTGGTGTGCAAGCCGTTCGCGACGCTGGACGCGGGCTGTGCGCGCTACGACGCCTGCGGTCCGGGCGCGGTGTGCCTCGACTCCACCTGCGTCCGGCAGCAGGCGGGCCCCGGCGAGACCTGCGGCGGCACCAACGGCTATCCCTCCTGCCCCACCGACTACTTCTGCCGGCGCGACCTGAGCCAGACGCCGGCCCCGCCCGGGACCTGCGAGCGGCGCATGGGCCAAGGCGGCGCCTGCACCGGCAACCAGGACTGCCTCTCCAGCTTGCGGTGCACCACCGTGGTCACCACCGGCGTCTGCGCCGACCGCGCGATGAAGGGCGAGGCTTGCGCGTCCTACGGCGACTGCGAAGACGAGCTGTACTGCTCGCCGGCCACCGGGACCTGCGCGAGCCTCCCCAAGGACGGCGGCGACTGCGGCTCGACGGGGAGCTCCTACCGCTGCGCCACCGGCTACTACTGCGACTTCCTCTTCGCCGGCACCACCGACACCTGCGTGGCGCGGCACCCGCCGGGCAGCGACTGCTACTTCTCGGAGATGTGCGCGCAGGGCGAGTGCCGCTGGGGGCAGAAGCCCGACGGGGGCGTGGGGCAGCGGTGCGTGCTCACCTGCGCCGCGCGGCTCGACGGAGGCGTGTGATGCGCTCCGCTCGCCCTGAGCCCGGCGAAGGGCGCCCTGGGCTCCTCCGCCGGCTCGCCCCGCTGGCCCTCCTCGCGGCCATGGCGCTCTCGTGGACCTGCTCGCCGAAGGCGTCGGAGCCGATCATTCTTCCCCAGGGGACGGACGGCGGCCGCGCGGACGGCGGCGTGGACGGCGGCGGCGGGGGTGGCGGGCTGCCGGTGAAGCTGGCGTGCGGGGTGCTCACCTCGCGGCGCTGCGGAATGCTCCAGCGCTGCGGGCTCATCGGCCCCTCGGACCAGGACGTGCGCGCCTGCGAGGCCTTCTACACCGCGACCTGGTGCGGGCCGACGCGCTGGAGCTCCCGCGTGGATCCGTCGGTGGCCACGCTCAAGTACGATCCGGCGCGGGCGGTGGCCTGCGCCGACTCGTTCCTCACTCGCGACTGCGACGACTACGCGACCCTGGCCGACTCGTGCCTGCGCTTCCTCTCCCCGGCGGTGTCGCTCTCGCACGCCTGCTACGGCGACTACGAGGAGTGCCAGGCGGGCGTGTGCCGCGGCGTCTCCTGTCCCAAGACCTGCCAGCCGAGGGGCGTCGCGGGCGAGGTCTGCGCGGTGGACGCCGACTGCCTGACGGACCACGGCTTCTACTGCCGCGCCACGTCGACGCCGGGGGTGGGCCAGTGCACGAGCGTGGGCGGGTTGGGCGAGGCGTGCTCGTCGTCGCAGCCGTGCGGCGTGGGGCTGCTCTGCGAGTCGCTGAAGTGCGTGGTGCAACCCACGGCGGGCGAGCCGTGCGTGGGCGGCCGGTGCGACGACAGCTCGTGGTGCGCGGCCTCGGCGAGCGGCGGCCTGTGCGAGCCGAAGCGGAACCCGGGCGCGGCCTGCACGGACGACGTGCAGTGCCTGTCGCCGAACCTGTGCGAGACCTTGTCGGGCGAGTGCGCGCCGGTGCAGCTCACCCAGGCGGGCGCGCCCTGCGGGCCGAGGCAGGTCTGCCCCACCGGCATGTCGTGCCAGGGGCTCACCTCGACGACGGCGGGGACGTGCCTGTTGCTCCGGAAGACGGAGGAGAGCTGCCAGGTCAGCTCCGACTGCCAGGCGCACCTCGCCTGCGCGCCCAACGACGGCGGCCTGACCTGCCAGCCGCGCGGGCTGGCCGGAGTGCACTGCGACACCGGGCGCGACTGCGGGCCCTTCCAGGTGTGCCTCGCGCAGGCCTGCCAGCCGCTGGGAGCGCCGGGCGGAGAGTGCGCCGCGACGCGGAAGTGCCTGTGGGGCTCGTGCGCGGACGTCGGGGACGGCGGGTTCATGTGCGCGGATCCCGGCGGGCCCGGGACCAACTGCGCGGTGGGGAGCGACTGCGCGTCGGGGCGGTGCGCGACGGGGCTGTGCCTGGCGAGCTGCGTGCCCTGAGCCGAGCGCAGCGTCCGGAGAGCGTGCCTGGCCGACCAAGGCCTCAACGCGAGAATCGACGAGTGCCTGGAGTTCCGGGCGAAGCCGTCAGCGGGGCGCCAAGCGCCCGAGCCCGCGGGCGCACAGCGCGAGGCCGGTCGCGAGCACCAGCGTGGAGACCGCGTTGGCGCCCACGTTCGCGTGTCCCAGGCTCGCGTCGCTGACGAAGCCGAAGGCCTGCACCGGCAAGAGCGCCGCCGCCAGCGCCCCGAGCGCCCAGCGATGCCCGGCGACGACGCCCTTCCAGATGAGCGCGAGGACCAGGCCGCAGAGCGCCACGATGCAGGGGTTGGCGAGCAGCGCCTGCGCTTCCACCACGTGCAGCAGGCGGACGTCGGCGCGCGCGAGCTCGGCGTCGGGCAACACGAGCGCCAGCGCGGGCGGCGGTCTCCCGACGACCACGAGCGCCGTCACCGCGGCTGCGACCACGAGGTTGAGCCCGCTCCACAGGCTGAGCAGCACGGCGCCGACACGCAGAGACGTCATGACGATCTCCTCCGAGCCGAGGACCTCAAGCACCGCGCGTGCCACGCGCCTTCCCGACGGAGACGAGAGCACGGACGGCGAGCCTCGTGACACTCTGTCCCTCGCTCGCGCGCGAGGTGAACACGACGTCAAGGCTGTCACCCTCGCGTCACGACCGACACGCCGCGTCTTGCGCTTTCCCCAGCCCTCGGGTGGAAGCCCTTCCCCGTGACCCTGCTCCGCCCCGCCCTCGCCGCCGCCCTGCTCGCCCTCGCCGCCTGCGGCCCGCCCAAGACCAGCCCGCCCCCGCCCGAGGGCCCGCACCTCCTCTGGAGCGCCGACGCGCAGAGCCTCGACAACCCGTACCCGGACCAGCGCCTCATCGTCGACGGCCACCTCACCCTGCGGCCCTCGTGGTTCGAGCCCTTCCTCGCGCCCGGCGCCAAGACGCCGCGCACCAAGGGCTACTTCACCGTCACCAGCCGCAAGTTCGCCCCCGAGGTCACGAGCTTCGGCAACTTCACCGGCGTCCTGGTGCGCCCCTCCGAGCCCGTCGACCCCAAGAGCCTCGCCGGCCACGTGGCGCGGCTCCTCAAGCAGGGCGACGCCTGGACCGTGCTGGAGAAGGACGTGAAGGCCACGCACCTCTCCGAGTTCCTCGCCCAGAAGGGCCTCGACTGCCCCGCCGACTTCCCCGAGTTCTTCTTCGTGCGCCCGAGCGTCGTGATCCCCGGCGGCGCCGACGGCCTGCTCGTCTTCCTCTCCGGCATCACCACCACGGGCGGCCGCGCGCTGGAGCGGGGCCGCGAATTCCAGGACTCGAAGCCCGCCCTCGCCGGCGTCGCCCAGTCCCTGGGCGTCCCGGAGAGCGAGGTGCTCCTCGCCCTCCCCGAGCGCGGCGCCGACACCACCAGCGTCTTCGACGCGCTCGCCGTCTGGGCCGAGGCGCACCCGGCCGCCGTCACCATCCCCGCGCGGGCCATGGTGAGCGACTCCACCGGCAACCACCCGGAGGGCGCGTGGACTCCCGCCGACGCCGACTGGCCCACCGCGATTCAGCCCTGGCTCGAGGCGCCGCGCTTCAGCCGCCCCGCGTCGCACGTCGGCCAGGTCATCGTCGGCACCTACGCCGCCCGGGACCTCCGCGACGACCAGCACCACTTCAAGCCGGAGTGGGTCGCTGATCCGTCGCTGGCGCCGGTGGTGCCCATTCGCTTCGTGCTCTCGCTGCCCAAGGGCGCCAAGCCGGCCGGGGGCTGGCCGCTGGTCATCGGGCAGCACGGCGTGGGCGGCCGCAACACCCCCGTCGCCGGCGGCACCGACAGCTTCTGCCTCGACTGGGCCGAGCCGCTCGCCGCCCGGGGCCTCGGCTGCTTCGGCATCGACGCTCCCGACCACGGCGCGCGCGGGGCCTTCACCGACTTCTTCTCCGTCGACGACCTGGCCGCGATGCGCGATCGCTTCCGCGAGATGACCTTCGACCTGCTCCAGGCGGAGCGCGCGGCCGTCACCCTCGACGTCGACGGCGACGGCGCCTCCGACGTGGCCCCGAAGGTGCGCTACTTCGGCAACTCGCTCGGCGGCATCATGGGCTCGTCCTTCGTGCCCTTCGCGAACCGCGTCTCCAGCGCCGTGCTCAACGTGCCCGGCGGCGGGCTCACCAACGTCATCACCAGCCAGTCGCTGCAGGACACCATCGGGCTGCTCATCGTGGCGAAGACGGACCTGATCTTCGACTCCAAGGAGTACGTCGCGTCGTTCCCCCTCTTCCGCGCCACCGCCCAGGCGGTCATCGAGGGCGGCGACCCCATCAACCACGCCGCCCACACGCCGCTCACCCGCGCCGTGCTGGTGCAGGAGGGTCTGCGCGACGAGACCATCCCCAACGACACCACCGACGACCTCGCGCGCGCCTTCGGCCTCGACACACAGACCGCGTCGGTGAGCGGCAGCGCGCCCCTGCGCATCATCTCGAGGGTGGACCCGGCGAAGTACCTGCAGCCGGGCGACGCCGCGACCTACAACGGGCACAACGTGATGTGGGACATCCCCTCCGCGCGGGAGCAGGTGCTGGGCTTCCTGGAGAGCGACGGGCGAACCGTCTCGGCGCCCTGACGCCGCTTGGGCGTCGACGATGCGAGCCGTTTGAGGCGCCGCCGTCCGGCTCTACGAATCTTCTGCCTTGCTCGTCCGCCTGTGCGACGCTGGTTCGGATGTCGGCATTGCCGGTCAGATTCGAGCGGCTGTCCACCCTGGCGGTCGCTTCGGGTGGCTGCGGCATCGCCTACGAGGTTCTCTACTCGCGGGTGCTCACCACGTACCTGGGTGACGCGTTTCACGTCGCTGCCGCGATCCTCATCAGCTTCTTGTTCGGCGTCGGCCTGGGCTCCGTCCTCTCCTATCGGCTGGCGCGCTGGCTGTGGGTGCTCGAGCTGGCCACTGGGCTTTACGCCCTGGGTTTCGCCGCGGTCCTGGTGATCGCCCCCGACGCGCTGCTCGGCCTGGTCGCGCGCGGATTCGCGGCGATCGCCTTCGGAGTGGCGCTGTCGCTGGTCCCGGCCGTGCTGATCGGCGTCAGCGTCCCGGCGTTCTCGCTCTTCGTTCGCGAACACCTCACTCACGGCGACGAGACCGCGGCGTTTCGCCGGGTGTACGCGCTCTACAACCTCGGCGCGGTGGGGTGCGTGCTGGCCATGGAGTACTGGGTCCAGCGGAACCTGGGGGCGGCCTCATCGCTGGCCTTGCTTGCGACCGTCAACCTCGCCGTGGCGGTGTCGGTGAAGCGAATCCCGGCGCCGAGGCTCACCACGCCCGAGGTCTCGGGGCCTGCCGACGAGCAGCGCTGGGGCCGCGCCGCAGTGTTCCTCGCGAGCGCGGTCAGCGGCCTCTACCAACTGTTCCTCCTCAAGCTGGTCGGGACGGTCTTCGGTCCCTTCCACGAGAACTTCTCGGTGGTCCTGGCCGTGAGCCTGGGGGGCATCGCCCTCGGCACCGCGCTGGTGCGGCGGCTGGGTTGGAGCCTGCGGTCGCTCTTGTGGATCGGCGCCGCGGTGGTGGCGATCGACTTCTCGCTGGTGCGCGGCTGGGTCTACGCCTGGGCGCTGGTCAGCGATGGCGTCGCGGGCTGGCCGTTCGGCGCCACGATCGCGAAGGTCGCCGTGGTCACCGCCATTGGGTTGGTGCCGGCGATGGTGTTCGGGGCCACCATTCCCGCGCTGGCCGTGAGCTCGCCTGATGGCCGAACGCCTGGACAGCTGCTGTGGGTGTCGTCGCTGGGCAACTGTGTCGGCTATCTCGCCGCGGTGTTGGTGGTGTGGGAACGCCTCTCGTATGGCGCGATCGCGGTCGCGGTGTGTCTCGGGCTGGTGGCGGCGGCGGCCCTCACCGAGAAGGCGCCTGGAGCACAACCCTTGGGGTGGCGGCGCGCTTGGGTGGTGCCCGCGCTGGGGGTGCTGGCCATCGTGTGGTCGGACGCGCTGTTCGCGCTCAGCTACCGCGACTACATCGGTCTCGCCGCTCTTCGCCGCAGCCTCGGCGCGGTGGTGGACGTCCAGGTCACCCGGCGGTTCGACAGCGAAGTGAAGCTGGTCAAGACGCGACAGGGCAACCTGGAGGTCGTGATCAACGGCTACCGCAGCCTGGTGGCGTCCACCTCGGGCCGCACGAACCTCAAGGAGCTGGTGGTCGGCGTCGCTCCCGCCCTCTACCCGCCACGCCGAGACCGCGCGCTGGTGCTCGGAGTGGGTACGGGCATCACCGCCGGCGCCACCGCCACGCTCTTCGAGCACACCACCGGCGTCGAGATCAGCCCTGCCGTCGTCGAGGTGCTGGAGAGCTTCAAGGAGAACAACCTGGGGCTGCGTCAGCGCAAGGGCTTCGAGCTCGTGATTGACGACGGGGTGGCGATGCTGGCCCGAGACGCCACCCAGTACGACGCGATCATCAACACCGTCACCAGCCCCCTCTACTTTCAATCGAGCAAGCTCTACACCCGGGACTTCTTCGAGCTCGTGAAGCGGCACCTGTCGGAGGGCGGCGTCTACGCCACGTGGTTCGACGCGCGGGTCACGCAGGAAGGCGCGATCTCGATCTTCCGCACCCTTCAGGAGAGCTTCGCCGACTGCCACCTGATCTTCCTGTCGCCGGTCTACACCGAGGCCATCTGCGGCGCGTCGAAGCTGACTCCGCGCCTGCTCGACGACGCGACCTTGCCGGCCGAGCTCGTCGCGCACTTTCGGACTGACCGGCTGGGGCTGTCGATCTCACAGCTCCTGCGCTCGCTGGTGCTCCCGCGGAACCAGATCGCCGGCGGCCGATGGGACGCCGACGCCAACACCTTCGATCGTCCGAGGCTGGAGTTCCTGATGTCGTCGGTGGCGCTCGCCCGACCCAACCGCGCCGACGCGTGGACGCCGTACGACCTGGCTGGCGCTGATCTGGAAGCTGACGCGTTCTCGTCCGGTCCCATCGACACGGAACGACGCTGCTATGCCTTCCGCGCGGTGGGCGACCACGCCTACCCCGCGTGCACGGCGTGGCAGGCCTCGGGCGCTCCGACCGTGCCCGGCTATCTGGCGCGAGTGGCTGACTACCTCGAGACCGAGGGTACCTTCGCGGAGCGGCTCTCGATCGCGCTTCAGCTGGAACGCGCCGGGCGACTCGACAAGGCCCGGAGCATCGCCGACGCCCTCGCACCCAATCTGCCGGGCTCGTTGGCCCTGGCGGCGCTCCAGGTGCGCACCCGAGCGCGGCTGGGCGACCGGATCTCCGACCAGGAGCTCGACACCCTCTACCGCCGGGGCCCACTGGACCCGGACGTTCGCCGCGCTCTGGCGTGGGCTTCACTCCAACGGGGCGACGCCGCCGCCGCGCTGGCGCACCTGGGCGTCCTGAAGGCGCTCGGCACGGCGGCGGACCCTACCGACGAGCGGCTCCGGGCGGCGGCCACTGAAGCCCAGGGAACCGGCCAGGAGATCACGCCTTGACTCCGCCTGCGCCGACGCCGCGCGGGCTGGCGGTGGCCTCCGTGTGCTCGGGCGCGGCCGCGTTGATCGCCGAGACCCTCTGGAGCCGCGAGTTCGCGCTGCTCGTCGGGTCGACCGTGGAGGCCGCGGCCGCGACGTTCGCCGCCTTCCTGGTCGGCCTCGCGTTTGGGGCCTCGGTGCTCGGCCGGGTGTGCGATCGCGCGGCAGCGCCGTTCCGCCTCTACGCGGCGATCGAGCTCGGCATCGCCGCCACCTCCGCCGCGGCGGGGCTGGTGCTCTTCGGGCTGCGCGATCGCCTGGCCCTGTCGAGCCCGCTGGGAGGAGCCCCGCACGCCGCGACGACCTTCGGCGTGGTGCTGGCCTTCGCGCTCATACCGACGTTCCTGATGGGGGCCACCTTCCCCGCGATGGTGGCGGCTGCGCGGAGGGCGGGCGCCGACGTCGGGGCGATCGGCTGGCTCTACGCACTCAACACCGCCGGAGCAGCGCTGGGCACGGTCGGGTGCGGCTTCGTGTTGATTCGGGAGCTCGGAGTGCGCGGCTCGGTGGGCTTCGGGGCAGCGCTGAACCTCGTCGCCGCGGGCGCCGCCTGGCTCGATCACCGGAAGGCGGGGCAGGTCGGCCCGAAAGAGACGGTCGACGCGCCCGGCCTCGAGTCCGCCGGTCTGCCGCCCCTGCTCCTGGTGGCCTTCTCGAGCGGCACCGTCGTGCTCGGGCTGGAGGTGGCCTGGCTGCGGTTGGCGAGCTACTTCCTCGGGAACCGGACCTACGCGTTCAGCACTCTTTTGGCCTGCGTGCTGGTGGCGCTCTCGATTGGAGCCTGGCTGAGCGGGGGAATCCTCCGTCGGTGGGGGCACCGGCCCGGTGAGCTCTTGAGCGGACTTCTGCTCCTGTCGGTCGGCGTGTCCGTCGCCAGCACGGCGGCCGCCGACGCCTGGATCCACCACCAGCTCGAGATCGAGCGGGCGCTGGGCGGGCCTTCGGGGCTGGCGCGCCTGTTGGCCGCGGTGCTCCTCATCGGCCCCATGATGAGCGTGCTGGGGACGTTGTTCCCCGTCAGCCTCAGCCTGTCGCGAATGGCACGGGAGCGAAGCGGCGCGGCAGCCGGGCTCTTCTACCTGTCGAACACCTTGGGCTCGGTCCTGGGCTCGCTCGGCGTGGGCTTCTTCGGCCTCGCGACCGTCGGCACCTACGGCAGCATCGCGCTCTTGCTCGCCCTGGCCAGCGGCTGCGCGCTTGCGCTGGCCTTCCTGACGATACGGGCGGGAGGTCGGCCTCGCGCGCTGGCGTGGGCCGCGGGCGCGGTCGCGGCGCTCGTCATCCTTCCGTGGGCGCTGCCTGCCGTCCTGGTCCGCGTCGCTCCGGGTGACCGCCTCGAGTACCGCACCGAAGACGCCTATGGGGTCTTCCAGATCGACCGCACCCCAAGCGGCGCGTTGAAGGTCACCAACAACCAGACCCAGCTCGTGTTTCACCTGGGAGCCCTGAGCACCTCCTACGTGCAGCAGATGCAGGGCCACCTCGGCCTCTTCTTCCACCCGAAGGCGCGCTCGGCCCTGGTGCTCGGCAGTGGATACGGAATCACCGCCGGGGCGCTGGGGCTCTACCCTCAGCTCGAGCGCATCGCGGCGGTCGAGATCCTTCCCGCGATGGTGGCCCAAGCCGATCGGTTCGCTCCGGTGAACCTGAGCTACCACCGGAACCCGAAGATCCAGGTGGTGGTCGCCGACGGCCGGCACTACCTCGCGCGCAGCGACGAGCGGTGGGACATCATCTCGGTGAACATCTCCGACCCTCGCATTCCCGGCTGCGCGAACCTGTTTCACGCCGACTTCTACGAGCAGGCGAAGCGGAAGTTGAATCCGGGAGGAGTCGTCATTCAGCACGCATTTGGCTCGGAGATTGGCCTCGTGCTCTCGACCCTCAAGGCCTCCTTCGCGCACCTGGTGCTCTTCCCCGCCTACGGCAACGGGTTCAACGTCGTCGCCTCGGACCGCGAGCTCGATGCCAGTGCGCAGGAGATCGACCGTCTGGCGGCGACCCCCGGGGTCCGCGCGCAGCTCAGGGCCATCGGCCTGCTCCCCCCGCTGTCCGCCGGAGAGGTGTTCAGCCACGGATTCAAAGCCGAAGACGTTCCCTGGCTGTTCACCGCCCCGGAGATCGCCAGCGACGATCGGCCTCGACTCGAGTTCTCTTGGCGCGGCGGCGGCACCGACCTGTTCTTCAGCAACGAGTAGCTTCGGGAGCCCACGGTGATGGGGGGCTCACGTAGCCCGCTGGGGCTGGGGCTCGCTGGACGCCGCGCCATCGACCGGGCAGCGTCGGAGGGCGATTGGCGCCATGCGCTTCGAGCTCATTCTCCTCGGCGCTGGGCCGCCGCTGTCTGCGTGGAGCTCGGCATCGGCGTGGTGATCGCCCGCCTGTTCGGCGTTCGACGAAGGTGGGGAAGCGAGCCCGTTGGCGCTGATGACGCTCGGGTGCGCGACGGCGATCGTCGCCCTCCAGCTGTGGAAACTCTTCGCCCCGGTCGGGTCAGCGGCGACCTGGCTCGCGATCTCCGGCGTGGTCGGTGCGTGGCTCGGACGCGCGCAGCTTCGACGGCTCGCCGCGGTCTTCGGTCGGGATGGGCTTC
Source organism: Archangiaceae bacterium (assembly GCA_037443525.1). GTDB lineage: Bacteria > Myxococcota > Myxococcia > Myxococcales > Myxococcaceae > JBBIOE01. The sequence continues at coordinate 34,819 of JBBIOE010000036.1, forward strand.
GCGGCCACGAAGGCGCGGCCGTCAACGGCCTTTTGCTGCTGCCCGCCGTCTGGGCGACGAGCGGGTCGTTCATCCGGCTGCTTCGGTCGGCCCGGCTCGGAGCACGACTCGACCCCGTCGACGTCTTCGGCGCCGTGGGCAACACGCTCTGGTGGGTGGAGCCCACGACCGGGCTGCTGACGCGAATCATGGGAGACGGCACCGCCGCCTCGAGTGGAAACTCCGTCCCCGCGGCGGGGGCGCAGCTCGGAGGACCAACCGGGCTCTACGTGGGGTCTCAGAACGTGCTCGTCGCGGATCGCCTGGGCCACTCGCTGAGACAGGTGACGGTGCCGATGGCCTACCCTCGGGACGTCGCGCTCTCGGTGAAGGGCGGGTCCGGTGAGACCGTCATCGAGATGCAGCCGACGGCCCAGCCCTTTCAAGCAGGCGTGGCCTTCGTGTCCGGAGGTCCGCTGCCGGACGTGGGCGTCGACTGGCTGCCGGCGCTTCACCCCTGCCGGCCGGCGGCCCGGACCACGCAGACGGACGCGCAAGGCCGCGCCTCCGTCATGGCGCGCCTCGGCTTCTTCGGCTGCGAGCAGCCGGCGTCCTTCCGCCGCCTCCATGCGCCCCTGACGAAGCCTTTCACCAAGAACGCGGGTCGGCTGCCGAAGGGGCAGATCGCGACCTTCGTGAACGAGCGCGGGCTCGCGGTGAATGGGCCGCTTCCGGAGCTGGGCGCGCTCGCCACGACCGCGCCGCCCACCGCCGTCGCCGGTCCGTACTTCGTCTCGGGCTGCGCCGTCCGAGTCATCGACTCCGACGGCTACGTGTCGGCGTTCGCGGGCGACCCGACCCGCTGCGGGTTCTCCGGTGACGGCGGCCCGGCACGCGACGCGTTCTTCGCGCGCATCGGCGGAGTCTCGTTCGACAGCAACGCCGTCTACATCGCCGACACGGGGAACAACCGCATCCGCCGCGTCGACTCGCTCACCGGCATCGTGACCACCGTCGAAGGGGGCGGCACCGGCGCCCCCGCGGGTGACGGCGATGGAGGCCCGGCGACGGCGGCCATCTTGTCGCGCCCCGAGCACGTCCTCGCGGCGACCGGAGCGCTCTACCTCGCCGACAACGGGCACCAGCGCATCCGTGCGGTCGACAGCAATGGCGTCATCACCAGCTACCTGGCGCCGACGTCGTGCAATGGGAAGTCCATCGCGTTCCAGGGGTGCGCGGCGCCCCGCTCGTGCTCGCTGGCCGGCTCGACGCTCAACGTCTTCGTGGCAGGGAACATCTGCGGCTCGGGGCCGGGCGGCTCGACGACCGGCATCGTCCGGGCCGGCATCGGCCTGAGCCACGTGGCCGGCAAGGTGGCGGGGTCCACCAGCGACGGCGCGCTGGGCCCCGCGTCGTCAGTCCCAGCCGAGGTGTTCCTCGGGGCGGACTTCGACGTCTACTTCGCCGACCCGTCGTCGAACCGGGTTCGGCGAATCGACGCCATGACGAACCTGGTCTCGACGGTCGTCGGGACCGGGACCGCCGGACTCACCGGCGACTACGGCTCCGCCACTCAGGGCACGCTCTCCGCCCCAGCTGGCCTCTGGCTCTACAGCGGCACGATGCGCATCGCGGACACGGGCAACTCCGCCATCCGCGCCGGGTCGTACTGAGCCAGGCCCACCTTCGAGTCGAGCTCGAGGAAAAGGTGCTCACGCCGCCGGGTGCGCGCCGCTGCGGTCGATGCCTTGCACGGTGTAGCGGTCGTCGTTGATGAACGACGCGAACACGACGATGAACGCCAGCACCATGCGCGCCAGACGTTCGCGATCCTCGAACAGGTCCACGAGGAGCTGCTTCTGCTCCGCCTTGGTCCCCGACGTGAACCGCACGAAGACACCGTCGAGGGCCCCGAGCGTCCCCTCGACGCGAACGGAATCGATGCCACCGCGAGCGCAGTAGTCCATCACGTCCAACAAGAGCTGCCGCTGACGCTGAACGTCCGAGTACTCCGTGTTGAACATCTCGAGCGCGAGCCATTGCGCCTCTCGAATCCCCGCGACGGCGAGGCCGACGAACAGCCTCCTCGTCGTGTCGTCCTGACGATCGAGCCCGGCGTTTCGCACCTGCGCCAACAAGATGGTGTTCTTGAAGAGTTGGCTCAGCAGCATCGCCCCCTCTTTCGTGTCGGGCATGAAGTGGTAGTGCCCCATGCTGACGCCGGAGAAGCGAGGCAGGAAGAGGATGTCGAACACCGCCCGGTAGAAGTTGTAGCGAGAGACTCCCGGGTGCTGCAGGTGGACGTCGAAGGTGTTGTCGATGCGATCGGCGAGCTTCACGTGGAGCAGCTCCGGCAGCTGGCGCGCGTGATCGGTGATCTGACCGACGTAGGCTGAGTAGCTCCCGGTGTGGTTCGCGAGCGCGCGAATGCTGTCGACGAGCCGGTCCCGCTCCGCCGACGTCATCAACGCCATCATCCGCTCGAACTGCGCCTGCATGCGGCCGTACCGCTCGGCGCCGAGGTCCTTCTCGGTCAGGTCCTCGTCCTTGTCGTGGAAGAGCGCCGCCAACAGGTCGTTCAGCGAGGGGCTCTGCATCGTCCGGGAGAGAATGGCCGCGGCCCGAAGGGGGTGAAGCACGCCGGGCGTGCCGAGCCGGCGCCGATCCTGATCGTAGCCGGCCTGAATCGTGTGAAACGCCTCGACCAGCACCCGCTGGTCGCGGGCGTCGACGGACGCCGGCCCGAGCAGCAGCGACAGCAGCGCGGGGGCCCTGAGGCTGCGCGCGCTGAGCTGGTAGTTGATCTTCGCCGAAAGGGTGAGGAACTCCTCGATCGTCAGGAGCTCGCGGTCCGCTTGGAAGGCAGTCATGGTGTCGGTGCCGTCAGAGTACCCGGTTCGTCTTCTCCTGGGGCACTCCGATGCAATCGACGCCCGGCAGATCTACGGTGCGCGCCATGACCTCGATGCTCGCCCTCGTGTTGCTGCTGGCTGCTCCCAAAGCCGCTCCCGCGCCGAAGGCCGCGCCGCTCGACGCCCTCGACTTCGACAACGGCGCGCTGCTGGTCTCGGAGGCCGGGAGCTACGGCCACGGCATCGGCAACTGGAGCGCGTGGCGGCTCACCGACGGCGACCCGGCGGGGGGCTGGTGCTCGGCGAAGGGCCAGCCGCAGGGCAGCACCTTCGTGTGGGACCTGGACGCGGTGTGGCAGCTGGACACCTTCGTCCTCTCCACCGAGGGCGTCCAGGAGTCGGGCTACCCGGGCATCTCCGCGAAGTCGGTCGAGCTCTTCGCCGCGGCGACGAAGGGCGGCGACTTCAAGTCGCTGGGCACCTTCAGCGTCGGCAAGCTGCAGAAGAAGTCGTTCCCCTTGCCCAAGGGCACGCGCGCGAAGCAGGTGAAGCTCGTCGTCACGGGGAACCACGGCAACGCGCAGTACACGGAGATCGGCGAGCTCGATCTGCTGGGCACCCGGGTCGAGCAGCCCAGCCCCATCACCATCGCCGGCGACTACGCGAGCAACTACGGGCCGATGCGCTTCGTGCAGGAAGGCGACCAGGTCTTCGGTTGCTACGACTACGCCAGGGTGTCGTCGCTGGTGTGGGGGAGCGTCTCGGGTCGCACGGTGCGGGTCATCTGGTACGAGGAGAGCGAGGCGAGCGCCCGCGAGGGCACCGCGACCTTCTCCGTGCGCGACGACGGCCAGCTCTGGGGCGTCTGGTACGAGCACGGCGCGCTCGCCGGCCTCTGGGAGGGCCCGCGCAGCGACAAGGCGCCCACCTGCCAACCGAAGAAGGAGGGCCAGCTGTCGAGGCTGCTCCACCAGAAGGGCCGCGTCGCCCTCTACGGCATTCACTTCGACGTGAACGCCGACCTGCCGCTGCCCGAGTCGAAGGCGACGCTCGACGAGCTGGCGGCCGCGCTGAAGGACGACCCCAAGGTGCAGGTGCTCATCGAGGGGCACACCGACGCCACCAACACCGACGCCTACAACCTCGAGCTGTCTCAGCGCCGCGCACAGAGCATCGTCGAGTGGCTCGCGAAGAACGGCATCGACGGCGGACGCCTCGAGGCGAAGGGGTACGGCCGCACCAAGCCGGTGGCCGACAACGCCACGGCCCAGGGGCGCGCGCTCAATCGCCGGGTCGAGGTGTCGGTGCGGAAGTAGCGAATGGCCCAGCCGCCCGGGACCTGACCGAGAGGGGCAGAGCTCTGGCCCTTGGAGGGGTGGGTTGTTTCTCGAAAAGTGCCACTTTAGTATCACTTCATGCGCACCGAGCTCGTCACGACTTTGAAGCGAAAGGCGACGCGGCTGCTGGCCGATCTTGAGAGGACGCGGCGCCCGATCGCCATCACCCAGCACGGCGTTCCCAGTGCTTACCTCGTAGACGTCGAGTCCTGGGAAGCGCTCCAGCAGCGCATGCGCCTTCTGGAGGGCATTGCGAGAGGTGAGCGCGCGTTCGAGGAAGGTCGGGTGCTGACCCAGGCCCAGGCCCGCCGCCGGATGTCGCGATGGCTGAAGTAGTCTGGACTGAGCCTGCGCTCAGCGACCTGGAGGCGATCGCCGATTACATCGCCCTCGACAAGCCGGCTGCCGCACGCGCGCTCGTCGAACGAGTCTTCGACCACGTGGCGCAGTTGGCCGCTCATCCACGCTCGGGCTCTCGTCCCCGCGAGCTTCGGGGCTCGCGCTATCGACAGATCGTCGAACCGCCGTGCCGAGTCATCTATCGATTGGCCGGCGAACAGGTCGTGATTCTGCACGTGATGCGGAGCGAGCAGCGTCTGCGGCGGTCCAAGCTGAGCCGCGCCCGACGGTAGGTCGGCCATCACCGCCTCGAGTGGTATGGGCCGCCACCGTCCGGGGTCGTGACCGCCTTGCTCTCGGCGGCGAACGGCTCGTCCCGCAGCGGCCAGCGCACGGCGTCGACCAACTGGTAGTGCCACCACTCCATGGGGTTGCGCTCCAGGCCCACCGCCTCCATCAGGTCGCGCAGCGTCTGGCGGTTCTTCTTCGAGGCCTCGCTGCCGCCCTTGTACCAGTGGTGCGCCGGCCTCCCGAAGGTGTCGTACGGCGACGGCATCTCCAGCTCCGCGCCGTCCTTCGTCACCAAGGTCAAATCCACCGCCGCGCCGCGGTTGTGATGCGAGCCGGTGCGCGGGTCCGCCACGTAGCCTCGCTGCGGCATCACCTTCCACAGCTCCCACTGCACCGAGAGCGGCCGGTAGCAGTCCCACACCTTCAAGCCCAGGCCCTTCCGCTCGAGCTGCTTCGACGCGGCCACCAGCGCGTCGGCGAGCTCCTTCACCACCAGGCAGCGCGCCGACGGCGGGTACACCGCCTTCTTCATCACGTTGTCCGCCGTCGCGTAGCGCAGGTCCACCACCACCGACGGCGCCACCCGCGCCAGGTCCACCAGCGGCGAGAGCCCGGCGTCGGGCGCGGCGGCCAGCACCAGCGCCAGCAGCGCGGCGCTCACGCCACGTACCTCGTCGGGTCCGGCACCCCCGCCTCCTCGAAGCCGCGGCGCCGCAAGAGGCACGAGTCGCAGCGCCCGCACGCCCGGCCGTCCGCCGCCGGGTCGTAGCAGGAGTGGGTGAGCGAGTAGTCGACGCCCGCCGCCACCCCGGCGCGGATGATCTCGGCCTTGGTCAGCCCGGAGAGCGGCGCGTGCACCCGGAAGCGCGTGCCCTCCACGCCCGCCTTGGTGGCCAGCTGGGCCAGCGACTCGAAGGCTTCGATGAACTCCGGCCGGCAGTCGGGGTAGCCCGAGTAGTCCACCGCGTTGACGCCGATGTAGAGGTCCGTCGCCCCCACCACCTCCGCCAGGCCCAGCGCCAGCCCGAGGAAGATGGTGTTGCGCGCCGGCACGTAGGTCACCGGGATGCCCGAGGGCAGCGCCGCGTCCCTCTCGTGCTTGGGCACCGCCACCTCGCTGGTGAGGGCCGAGCCGCCGATGGCGCGCAGGTCGAGCGAGACGACGCGGTGGTCGGCGACGCCGTGCGCTTGGGCCACGGCCTTGGCGCGGTCCAGCTCCACCTTGTGCCGCTGCCCGTAGTCCACCGAGAGACAGACGGGCTCGAAGCCGTCCTTCTTCGCCAGGGCGAGGCAGGTCGTCGAGTCCAGGCCGCCCGAGAGCAGCACCACGGCTTTCTTCATCGGCGTTCTCCCGTCACTCGGTAGACGACGCGGCAGCTCGAGCACGCCGGGTCGCAGGCGCCGCCGTCGGTCAGGGTGGTCGCCAGCACGCGGGTGAAGATGTTGCCGCAGCCGCGCACGGCGTCGAAGCCGTAGGCCGTCGGCACCGGGGGCGTGACGTCCGGGCCCGCGGGCAGGCCGGCGTCGAAGAGCGACGGCGGGCACTGGCCCAAAAGCGCCGCCGACTGAGAGCGGCTGAGCAAGAGCACGTCGAGCGACTCCTCGAGCGAGGTGCCGCACTCGCCGCACTTCGACGGGAAGACGCGCGCCACCTCGTCGGTGGAGCGGAACTCCTGCCCGTCCCACCGGCCGGGGCGGGGCTGGTTCTGCTGGGGGTTCAAGCCCAGGAGCCGGTAGAGCCCGAAGGGACCCTCGTTGGCCTGCTCGCGCGCCGGGTCGCTCAGCGTCAGCCACGCCTCGTCGGTGGCGGGGGTCCACGAGAAGGTGGCGTCGAAGACGAAGCCCCCGTTGGCGCCGGTGACGCCTTCGGTGCCGCCGTCGGCGAGGGGCGGGGTGTAGTCGGCGGTGAACTCGTCGAGGGCGCAGTCCATCCGCTCCACCTCGGCGGAGAAGCGGTAGGTGCCCATCACCTCGCTGCCGGGGACCACGTCCTTGCTGGGACAGGCGAGGGAGCCGAGGGCCAGCACGGCGGCGAGGACGACGCGAACGCCGCGCCCGCTGGCGAGAGGGGCCCTCGACTCCGCTCGGGCTGAGCCGAACGCGGCTCGACCTTTGACCTCGAAGCTCATGTCCGGATCGACTCGAGCACCGCCAGCGCCAGCGCCCGGAACGCGGTGCACTCCGGGAGTACCGCGCTGACCTGCACCGCGAGCGGGTCGCCGCCGCGTACGCGCCCGTCGAGCTGCGCCAGCACCCGCGCGAAGGCCAGCGACGAGGGGAAGGCCGAGAACGCCCGCACCGCCGCCGCGTCGAGGGCGGCCACGTCGCCGACGCCCTTGAGCGAAGGACCGGCGGGGCCCAGGGCCGCCGCCAGCGCCAAGAGCGCCGCCAGCTCGCCCTGGCCGAAGGCCCCCAGCGTGCCCGCGCCCAAGACCAGGGTGCCGTCGCTCGCCACCCAGGCCTCGACGCCGCCCGCCGGGTCCAGCACCACCTTCCTGGGCGCGAGCGCGAAGCCCACCAACAGCTCCTCGAGCGCGTGGGCGAGGCGGGGCATGGTCTCCATCGAGACGTCCACCGCGTCGGCCGGCGGCGGCTCGGCGCTGTTGACGACGGGCTTGGGCACCTCGTGCGGCTCCACGAAGGGCGCCGCGCCCTCGGAGTCGGTGAGCGCGGCCCCGAAGCCGTCCGCCTGCCCGGCGAGCTCGCCCTTGCCCAGCCGCACCAGCGCCTCGGCGAGCAGCGTCCACCCGTCGGCGTCGTCCACCCGCTGGGAGAGCAGGGTCGGCCACACCCGCACCGCCAGCGCCGCGCCCTGCTCGGTAGCCGAGAGCCGCTCCGCCAACAGCCGCATCAGCGCCCCGGAGAGCGGCCCCTCGTCGAGCAGCCGCGAGCCCAGCCGCACCGCGAAGGGCACCAGCTGCAGCTCGAGGTAGCCCTCGAGCACCCGCTCCAGCTCCTCGCGCGAGGTGGCGACCTTCTCCTCGAGCGCGAAGGCCTCGCCGGCGAGCCCGAGCTGTCGGGCCAGCGCGGCGCGGCGGCGCAGGCGCTCCGGCGTCTCCTCGAGCTCGCCCAGGAGGCGATAGGCGTCGTTCACCCGGCCCAGCGCGACGTAGGCGTCGGCCACCGCCGGAGCGTGGGCCCGCGCCGCCTCGGGCCCGGCCAGCGCCGCCAGCCGCTCCACCATGGCCACGAAGCGCTCGGGCTCCTGGCCCCGGGTCAGCTCCACCAGCGCCTGCACCGCGACCACCTGGCTGGCGTCTTCGGCCAGCGCCGCCTCGAAGGCCGCCCGGGCCTCGTCACCGCGCCCCTCGAGCCGCGCGA
>JBBIOE010000037.1:0-42855 GCA_037443525.1 Archangiaceae bacterium
CGCACTACATCTGGAACAGCCCGCCGGGGCAGCTGCCGGTGGAGAGCGCCGCGCGGTACGTGAAGGACGTGAACGAGGACCCGGTGGTGCTCTTCGACGGGCTCACCAAGAACTGGCGCTACCCGGGCTGGCGCGTGACGTGGACGGTGGGGCCGAAGTCGGTGATCGACGCGGTGGCCTCGGCGGGCAGCTTCTTGGACGGCGGCGGCTCGCGGCCGGTGCAGCGCGCGGCGTTGCCGTTGTTCGAAGAGGACCTGGTGGCGAGGGAGACGCAGGCGCTCCACAAGGTGTTCCGCGCCAAGCGGGACCTGATGCTGTCCGGGCTGATGCGGCTCGGGGTGCGCGTCGATCGCGTGCCGGACGGGACGTTCTACGTCTGGGGCGACGTGAGCCAGCTGCCACCACCCTTGAACGACGGCATGGGCTTCTTCCGCGCGGCGCTGGGGAAGAAGGTGATCACCGTGCCGGGCGAGTTCTTCGACGTGAACCCGGGCAAGCGGCGCCGGCCGGGCACGTCGCGCTTCAAGAACCACGTGCGCTTCAGCTTCGGCCCCGGGGCCGGCGTGGTGGAGACCGCGCTGGGGCGCCTCGAGCAGCTGGTGGCGGAGGCGATGAAGAAGGGGTGAGTGGGGCGCGGGAGGGGGGCTGCTCCGAGCCTTGGCGTCGCGCCCGGCGCAGGTGACTTCAGCGCGACCAGTCCTCGAGCTCGAGCCCGTCGATTCGCGCGAGGTGCCGGACGTTCGCGGTGACCAGCGTCGCGTCGAGGGCGACGGCGTGGGCGGCGATGGCGAGATCGAAGTCGTCGAGGCGAGTGCCTCGGCGCTCCAGCGTGGCCTTGAGCTGGCCGAACGCCTCACTCACCTCGGTCGTCCACGTGGCCGTCGTGAGCTCCTCTCGCGCATCGCGATACCTGCCGCGCAAGGTCTCCCGCTTGCGCGAAGGAGGGAGCTTCTCGAGGCCATAGAGGATCTCGGCCCACACCGGTTCGGGCACACGGATAGAGCGGCGATCCGTTCGCGCCAGGTGAGTGACGAGCCCCTCGTCGCCTCGTAAGAGTCCGCCCACCACGTTGGTGTCCAAGACCCACATCAGAAGGTGAACGGCGACTTCCGCGACCTGCGACCCTTGTGAATGGCAGCGAGCATCTTGGTGGCGGTTTCGCGGGTGTCGTCATCAATCTCGCGGAGCCCCTCGATGAACCCCGGCGACCACCCACCCTCATCACTCGTCTCGCGGCGAAGCGCGTCGGTGATGTACCGGCTCCGGCTCAGGCCCAGGCTCTTCGCGCGGCGGTCGACCGAGCGGAGGACGTCCTTGGGGAGGTGGATGCTGATCGGCATGCGATTAACATATGGACTAACAGCTCTGGCAGCAACGGCGGGACGGTCAGACCTTCGTCTTCCCCAGCTTCGCGATCACCGCGAGCTCGGCCTTGGTCACCGGGCTCACCGAGAGCCGGCTCTGCTTGAGCATCACCATCTCGGCGAGCGCCTTGGTTGCCTTCAGCGTCGAGAGCGGCACCGGCTCCACGAAGGCCTTCACCGGCGCGAGATCCACCTTCGACCAGTCCTCGCCCTTGGGCGCGGTCGGATCCGCCGTCGCCTCGGCCACCACCTTGGCCACGCCCACCACGGCCTTCTCGTCGCCGGTGTGGAAGAACAGCGCCAGGTCGCCCTTCTTCATCGCGCGCAGGTGATTTCGCGCGGCGAAGTTGCGGATGCCGGTCCACTCGGTGCGGCCTTCGCTCTCGAGCTGGGAGTACGAGTACGTCGACGGCTCGCTCTTGACGATCCAGAAGGGCATCCGCGGGTTTTCACCCACCAGCGCCGCTCAGGCCACCATTTCGTAGAAGTCGGCGTCCTTCCACACGGTGACGGTCGCGCCGTCGACCAGCGCCCGGTAGCCCTTGGGCATCGAGGCGCCGAGGCGGGTCGCGGTGGTGGCCGCCGAGCAGCCGCCCGGCACCGCCAGCGTCACGCGCTTGGAGTCCACCAGCATCGTCACCGAGCAGTCGGCGCCGACCGCGCCGCGAAGCTCGAACTTGTTCTCGTCGAGCTGGGCGATGCGCTGCACCAGATCGGTGGAGAAGACGCGCACGCGGGGCAGCTGGGCCGCCGGCAGCACCGCCTCGGTGAGCTGCACCTCGACGCCGTCCAGCTTCTGCTGCGAGGTCATCGTCACGTCGCGCGGCAAAGAGCGCTCGAGCAGCTGCACCGCGTGCTCGGGCTTGGAGCGCACCGCCAGCGGCACCTCGATGTCGCCGCTCGGCGTCTCCACCTCGAGCTCGTTCGTCGGGTCCGCCTCCACCTCACCGGAGAAGAGGAACCGCCCCCCGCCGCGCCAGGCCACGTGGAACGACGGGTCCTCGATCCGCATGCGGAAGCGGGCACGGGGAAGGTGGATGACGTCGTCGAACATCGCAGCTCCGTGAACAGCGGGTGCGACATTCGTGTACACCAGGCGCCACAAAAACGGCAGGGCCGGCCAGCCAGGCCTCCCGGAGTCGGCCAGCGCCCGTCAGATAAACATAAGCAAATTCAAGGCGTTGTCTGTGGAGCGCCCGGCGGCGGCATCTGCATCATCCTGGCCTGCTCGATGGCCTCCCGGATGCCCGGGGGCACCTCGGAGGGCGGCGCCTGCTTCAGGTAGAGGTCGAAGTTCCACACCGCTCGCGGCTGATCGCGCTCGTCCATGGCCATCATGCCGGCCAACAGCCGCGCGTCGAAGGCCTCGGGGTAGAGCGTGGCCAGGCGCTCGAGCTCCGGCAGCGCCTCCTTGCCCTTGCCGTCGATGGCGGTCAGCGCCTCGCGCATCACCCGCCCGCGCACGTCGTACGGGTCGACCGCCGCCAGCCGGTTCACGAACGGCTTCGCCTCGTCGAAGCTCTGGTGCCGCATCAGGAAGAAGGCGATGTCGGCGAGCGCCGTCGGGTCGTCGGGCTGCTGCTCCACCGCGCGGTAGAGGCCCTCGAACTCCGCGTCGAGCGCCGCCTGCTCGGGCGTCGGCTGCTGCTCGCCCTGCATCGGGCCCGCGCCCATGCCGCCCATGCGCGGCACGCCGCCGGTGATGCTCTGCCCCTCGCCGCGCGCCGAGGTGTTCTCCGAGAGCTTCGAGCCCAAGAAGACCGCCACGCCCACCGCGATCGCGCCGATGAGGGCGCCCTTCATCGTCGAGCCGCCCGAGGCCTGCGCGTGCACCGCCGCCTTCTCGGCCCGGGCCTCGCGCTTCTCGGCCTCGTGCTTCTCTTCGCGCGCCCCCTTCATCTGGCGCAACAGCCCCGCCGCCTGCCCCTCGAGGCTCTTCTTCTCGGCCTCGAAGGCCTCGGCCGACATGGCGTGCTTCTGCCCATGGTGGCCCTTCAGCTGCTCGAGCACCGTCTGGTAGCGCGCCTGCAAGTCGTCGATGGACCTGGGCGAGTCGACCGCCGTCTTCTTCTTCGAGGTGAGGAGGAAGAAGAGCGCCACCGCAAAGCCAGTGCCGAGCACCACCAGCCCGGGGATCCAGTTCGTCTGCTCGTTCATTTCTCGAGGTCCGCCCGCACCTGGGCCAGGAAGGGATCGTCGTCCGCCATCGCCGGAGCCGGCGCGGGCTTGGCGTCCGCGTGGGCCGGCGGCGGGGCCGACGGGTTGGGCTCGGCCGCGGTGGTGCCGAAGGTGACGTCCACCGCGCCTCTCTGCCGCCGTGACAACAACACCACCACCGAGATGCCGAACAACAACAAGAGCACCGGCCCCACCCACAAGACGGCGTTGAGGCCGGCCTTGGTGGGCTCCATCAAGATCCACTCGCCGTAGCGCGAGACGAAGAAGTCGTAGATCTCCTGATCCGACTTCCCCTCCTTCACCAGCTCGCGCACCTTGTCGAGCTGCGCGCGGGCCATCGAGCTGGGCGAGTCGGCGATGCTGACCCCCTGGCAGACGGGGCAGCGCAGCTGCTTGCCCAGCCGCTGCACGCGCTCTTCCTGCTGCTGCTCGAGGGGGGCGAGCCCCATGCGTGTCGGCGCGTAGCCGGACTGGGCCAGCGTCACCAAGAGGAGTGCGAGCGGGGCCGTCACTTGATGATCTCCGAGATGCCCTTGGCCAGGGTCATCTGGTCGAGGGGCGCCGCGTACTTGAAGAGGATCTTCCCGTCGCGGGTGATGAAGTAGGTCTCGGGCACGCCCGCCACTCCGTAATCGACGGCCACGGTCGACTTCGCGTCGAACAGCTGGGTCAAGGACCAGCCGTTTCGGGCGAGGAACTGCTTGGTGTTGTCCTCGCTGTCCTCGAACACGATGCCGAGGAAGGTGACCTGATCCTTCCAGCGCTTGGCGCCCCACTCCAGCACCGGGTGCTCGGAGGCGCAGGGGCCGCACCAGGTCGCCCAGAAGTTCAAGACCACGGGCTTGCCCGCGAACTGCTGGAGCGAGACCTGCTCGCCGGTGTCCAGCCGCTTGATGGTGAAGTTCGGCGCCGGCTTGCCGTTGAGCATGAAGGGCACCGCGTGCGGGTCCTTCCCGAAGGCGCCGGTGATCACCCACACCAAGAGGGAGATGGTGGCCAGCGCGATGCCGACGATGACGTACCGTCTCATGCGGCCGCTCCCGGCGCGGCGGCCGACGGAGTCTGGGGCGTCGCGGCCTCCGCCGCCTTGGCCTTCCGCTGCGGCCAGAGCGCCAGACCGATGCCCAGCACGAGGATGGGAATCGAGTACCAGATCCACCCGACGAGCGGGAACTCCCAGGCGTTGAAGCTCGCCGAGTTCGTCTTCTGATCGAACGCGAGCAGCGAGACGTAGACGTCCTTGGTCAAGGTCCAGTGCACCAGGGGCGAGCCGACCGGCTCGTTCGAGGTGTCGTAGTAGTTCATGCGCGGCGCATCGAGGCCGTGGTGCGTGGTGATCGCGCCGGAGGGCGAGGTGATGGTCACGTCCGCCGCCAGCCACTCACGGCGCACGTCCTTGCCGTTGGCGAGCCCGTCGAAGCGCATCTGGTGGTCGCCGACCTTGAGCGACTGGCCCTTCTCCAGCGTGCCGGTCGCGTAGACCTTGTACGAGCTCGACGCGGCGACGGCGACGATGATGATCACGATGCCCAGGTGCACCACCAGGCCGCCGGTGCGGCGCTGGGCGCGGGTGGTGCTGCGCAACAGCGCCTGGCCGAAGCCCTCCTTCAGCTCCGCCATGCGCTGCCGCGCCGGCAAGAAGAGCTCACGCACCGTCACCACCGCCACGAAGGCCCCCAGGCCGAAGGTGGTCAGCGGCACGAAGCCGCGGTAGCCGAAGGCGGAGCACGCCGCCGCGGTGGCGAGGCCGGCGAGGGCCGGCACCTGCACTTGCTTCAAGAACTCCTTCCCCGACACCGCGCCCCACGGGAGCATCGGCCCCACGCCCATCAGGAAGAGCGTGAGCATGCCGAAGGGCGCCGCGAAGTAGTTGAAGTACGGCTCGCCGACGGTGATCTTCTTGTTCTGCACCGCCTCGGTGATGAGCGGGAAGAGCGTGCCGTTGAGCACCATCACCATGAAGACGGCGAAGACCACCGTCGCCACCACCAGGAAGGTGCCGCGGGAGAGCGTGCCGTCGAGCCCCGACTCGGCCATCAAGAGGTGGCTGCGGGTGGCGAGCAGCAGCACCGAGAACACCAGCACGATGGCGATGAAGACCAGGAAGGTCGGGCCGATGTCCGACTGGGTGAAGCTGTGCACCGAGTTGAAGACGCCCGAGCGCGTCATGAAGGTGCCCAGGATCGTGAGGCAGAAGCTCGCCAGGGCCAGCACCATCGCCCACACCTTGAGCGTCTTCTTCCGCTCGAGCACGAAGGTCTGGTGCATGAAGGCGGTGGCGGTGAGCCAGGGGAGGAAGGAGGCGTTCTCCACCGGGTCCCACGCCCAGTAGCCGCCCCAGCCGAGCACCGCGTAGGCCCACCAGCCGCCGAGGATGATGCCGATGGTGAGGAACAGCCACGGCACCAGGGTCCACTTGCGCAGGGGCACCAGCCACGCGTCGCCGAGCTCGCCGCGCAAGAGCGCGCCGGCCGCGATGCCGAAGGGCACCGTCATGCCCACGTAGCCGCCGTAGAGCATCGGCGGGTGAATGATCATGAGGAAGTGGTTCTGCAAGAGCGCGTTCGGGCCGGGGCCGTCGAGCGGCGGGTTGGGCAGCTGCGTCCACGGGTTCGCCGGGCCGGCGATGAGGAAGGCGAAGAAGACCGCCACCGCCGCCATCACGCCCAGCGCGAGCTGCATGTAGCGCCCGTGCTCCTTGCGGTACGTCCACGTGAAGGCGAACAGGTAGGCGCCCATGATGGCGCCCCAGAAGAGAATCGAGCCTTCCAGCCGGCTCCACAGCGACACGATGGTGAAGAGCACCGGGGTGGCGCGGCTGCCGACCTGCGCGACGTACTTCACCGAGAAGTCGTGCTCGAGCAGCGCCTTCACCATGACCAGGTTCGACCCGACCATGGCGGCGGAGAAGCCGTAGATGGCGCGCTGCACCCACGGCAGCGCTCCCTCCCGGCGCATCAGGCCCGAGACGATGCCCACCACCGCGGCGAAGGCGGCGAAGCCCAAGCCCAGCAGCACCAGCGAATAGCCCAGCGTCGAGTTCACAATGGTCTCGTTTCCGTGCGCGGCGTCGCGTGCATCACCGGCGCGCTAGCGTTGGGCCTGGGGCCCCTCCATCGACTTCTTCGCGTCTTCCTTCCACTTGTTCGGGTCGTCGCCTTCCTTCGGCGGCCGGTACTCGTTGGAGTGGTTGATCATCAGGCGGCTCGACTTGAAGACCTGGGTCGAGTCGTAGGTGCCCTCGACCACCACGCCGATGCCGTCGCGGAACATCTGGGGCGGGGTCTGGTCGCACTGCACGTTGACCTTCTTGGCCTCGGGCTTGGGGCTGTCGGAGACCTGGAAGCTGACCGAGGTGTGCGTGGGCGCCCACTGGATGCTGCCGGGCACCACCACGCCGCCCAGGCGAATGGTCGGGCCATAGGCCTTGGGGCCCTGGGCCTGCATCTCCGAGGGGCTCCAGTAGTACACGAGGTTGTCGCCCAGGTTGCCGTAGGCGATGAAGGCCAGCGCGCCGCCGGCGACGAGGAGCGCGCCCACGGCGACCAGCGGGCCCTGGTTCTTCTTCTTCTTCGGCGCGGGGGCCGGCGCGGCGGCGGGGGTGTCGGTCGACATCTTCAGCTCTCCTTCTTTCGGCGCGAGTACAACCACGAGCCATACCCGACGATGCCCGCCAAGGTAATGCCCCAAGCGGCGTACACGTACTCCCAACCTCCGGAGACGTGGCCCATGTAATCGGCGGCGAGGGTGATCATGTGGCGAGCTCCTTGGGCGGCAGCGCGTCGGGCAGGGCCACCTCGCGCTTCTTGACGTCCTCCGCGAGCAGGTAGCGCTGGTACACCAGCACCACGAACAGGCAGAGGAAGGCGGTGGTCGACCAGAGCAGCACCATGCTCATGGTCGAGTCGACGGTGGAGGGGTTCGACTGCACCTGGTGAATCGAGCGCCACCAGCGCACGGCGAGGAACATCACCGGAATGTCGACGTAGGCGATGATGCCCATCACCGAGCTCCAGGTGGCGCGCTTCTCCGGGTCCTCCACGAAGCGCCGCATGGTCAGGTAGCCGGCGTAGACGATGAGCATCACCGCCGCGCTGGTGAGCCGCGGGTCCCACGTCCACCAGGTGCCCCAGGTCGGCTTCGCCCAGATGCTGCCCAGCACCACGCCCACGGTGCCGAAGTACAGGCCCACCTCGGCCGAGGCCTCGGCGATGGAGTCGGTCTTGAAGCTCCGCTTGAGGAGGAAGGCCAACGAGGCGCCGAAGTTCAAGGTGGCGCCCAGCATCGCCATCCAGATCTGCGGCACGTGGGCGTAGAAGATCCGGTAGACGTCGCCCTGGTACTTCTCCGGCGGCGACCACACCAGGGCGAGGTAGGGGAGGACGCCGAGCATCACCACCGCCATCGCCAGCAGGCCCTTCCAGGCCCACGCCCGCGCCTTCTGGTCGATGAGGTGCGAGAGGATGAGCGCGAAGGCCAGCGCCAGCAGCACCCAGGGGACCCAGAGCATCAACCTCGTGTCGGAGCCGTAGCTCAAGAGCCAGTGGCGCATCTCAGTCGTCCTCGATGACCTTCGGGAACAGGGCGAACCCTAACGACCAATACAGCACGTTGAACGAAGCGAGCAGCCCAAGCCATGAGCCCAACTGATGCATGGGGTCGCCTTCGAGGATGAGCTGGGTGCCCTTCACCGCCCCGAGCAGGCCGGGGATCAGCACCGGGAAGAGCAGCAGCGGCAAGAGCACGTCGCGGGCCCGCGCGTTGGAGGCGATGGCGGCGTAGATGGTGCCCGGCGCGGAGATGGCGGCACAGCCGAGGATGAGGATCTGCAGGAAGGGCCGCCAGCCCTCGGTGATGGTGACGTCGAAGAGCGCGATGGTGACCGGAGTGACGACCATCGACAGCATGAAGAGCATCACCGTGTTGCCGACGGCCTTGCCGAGGAAGATCGCTCTGGCGTTGGTGGGCGCGAGCCTCAGGCCGTCGAGCGACATGTTCTCGGTCTCGATGCGGAACGACTCGCCCAGCGACAGGACGCTCGCGAACAAGATGCCCAGCCACAGGTAGCCGGCGGCGTTCTTGCGCAAGAGCGCGGTGTCGGGCCCGAGCGCGAAGGAGAACATCAACAGGGTCGCCAGCGCGAAGAAGACCAGCGCGTTGAGCCGCGCGCGGGTGCGCCACTCGATCAGCAGATCCTTGCGCAGAACGATGAGCAGCGAGTGGACGAGGCCGGGGCTCATGCCTTGGCCTCCGTCAAGCGCCCGTTCTCGAGGTGCAGCCGGGCCTGGGTGAGCGAGAGCCCCTGCTCGATGAGGTGCGTGGCGAGGACGATGGTGGTGCCCTTCTGGGCCAGCTCGCGGATGAGCTCTTCCATTTGCAGGATGCCGGCGGGGTCCAATTCGCCGAAGGGCTCGTCGAGCAGCGCGAGCTTCGGGGCCTTGAGCAGGAGCCGGGCGATGGCCAGGCGCTTGCGCATGCCGGCCGAGAACTGCCGCGCCGGGCTGTCGGAGCGCTTCTTGAGGCCCACGCGATCGAGCAGGGCGTCGATCCGCGGCTTGGCGTCCGCGAGCCCGATCAGCCGGGCGAGCACGAAGAGGTTCTGCTCGGCGGTGAGGTCTTCGTACAGGAAGCTGGCGTGGGAGAGCAGGGCGACGTCCCTTCGAATCTCCTCGCGATACTCGCGGGTCTCCTGGCCGAGCACCTTGAGCACGCCGGCGGTGGGGAACGACGCGGTGGAGATCATCCGCAAGAGCGTCGTCTTCCCGGACCCGTTGTGGCCGGTGAGCAGGAGCGAGCGGCCCTGAGGCAAGGAGTAGGTCAGCCGGGAGACCGCCCAACGCGGGCCGAAGCGCTTGCTGACGTCGTTGATCTCGATGGCGGGAACGTCACTCACGGCCCGGGTTCTCTATCAGGAACTCGCGCAACCGGCGCTGACAGGCAGGGTCAGAGGCGCACTCCGAGCGCCGCTTCTAGCCTCGCAACCGCCCGAGATGTCTCGAGAAAGTCCGCCGACCGGAAGACTGTCTCAAGGTCGTCACGGCCGAGGGTCGTGGCTTTGGCGAGCTCGTCGATGACCTCGTCGACGGGCAGCGCGAGCGAGAGCCCCAGTCGCTCTTTCAGCCAGGCGCGCAGGTCGGCCCGCAGCCGCGCCAGCAGCTCGCCGTCGACCTTGGCGTCGCGCGTCAAGGCAGCCATGGCGCGGACGTACTCCATGGCCGAGCGCTGGGCGCCGCCCAGGGAGGGGCGGGGCGGGCCCAGGCGGGCGCCGCGGGCGGCGACGAAGACGAGGGCCAGGAAGCCGAACTGCAGCATCGAGGCGAGGAGGTTGGTGGTGAGGGGCGGCGCCTCGGCGGCGACGAAGTGGCCCTCGTCGAAGAGCACCGGGCCCTTGCCGCCCACGTTGGCCCAGAACGCGGCGTTGTCCTCGAGCTCGAGGCGCATGTTCTCGGCGAGGTCTGGGCCGGCGGCGACCCACACCTCGCCGGCGCCGCGGCGCTGCACCCAGAGCGCGCCGTCGCTGGTGGCGGGGAAGGTGTGCGCGGCGGCGGAGCTGAGGGTGGCGTCGGCGCTCACCCGGAGCCGCTTCACGCCGGCGAGCAGGCCGCCCGGCGTGCGTACGGTGACGGTCGCGCCGCCAAGATCGCTGGACAGCTCGCTGGCCGGCTCGGGGCCGCTGGCCTTGGTGAGCTCGAGCTCCTCGGCGATGGCGCGCTGCGCGTCGCCGCGGGGCGCCAGATAGATGAGCGTGCCGCCGCCGGAGACGAAGCGGAGCAGGGCGGTGAGCTCGTCCTCGGTGATGGGCCGCTGGGTGGGCGCGGCGACGACGATCGTGCCGACGCCCGACGGCAGCTCGGTCAGCGGCGCGTGGTGGGCGCGGACGTCGACGCCCTGGCGCTGGAGCCAGAGCTTCAAGACCGCGAGGCCGTGAGGGCCTTTGTTCTCGACCGAGGGAAGGCTCGACGCCGTGGAGTCGGTGCCGGCCGCGAGGCCCGCCGCGAGCGCGAGGGCGAGGAGCACCGCGAACGGGCCCCAGGCCTTGAGGAGCCTCACGGCCGAACCTGCCTTGAGCCCGTCGAAGGGTCGAAGAGCGCCGAGCTCCGTCCGCGCCTCACGCCCCCGCCTCCATCCACGCGCGGCTCGCCGTCTGGGCGAGAGCTGTGGATCCACCGTTCACCCTGAGCTCGTCGAAGGGGTGTCGAACTCTTCGCGAGGCTCGCCGCCTGGGCGAGAGCGCTGTGGATCCACCGTTCACGCTGAGCTCGTCGAAGGGGTGTCGAACTCTTCGCGAGGCTCGCCGCCTGGGCGAGAGCGCTGTGGATCCACCGTTCACGCTGAGCTCGTCGAAGGGTGCCGAATTCTTCGCGCGGTTCGCCGCCTGGGCGATAGCTGTGGATCCACCGTTCACGCTGAGCTCGTCGAAGGGTGCCGAATTCTTCGCGCGGGTCGCCGCCTGAGCGAGAGCCGCGGATCCACCGTTCAGCCTGCGCTGAGCCCGTCGAAGGCCCGAAGGGTGCCGAGCTCCGTCCGCGCCTCACGCCCCCGCCTCCATCTTCGCGCGGCTCGCCGCCTGGGCGATCTCCTCCACGAACTTCGCCGCGAAGGCCTGGGCCACCGGCTCCTGCGAGTAGAAGGCCCGGTCGTAGCTCGTCACCGCCGCCTGCACCGCGGCCGTGAGCGTCTCGCTGGCGCCTCGGCCCGGCAGCTCCCTCGCCAGCTCGCGGTTCGTCTTGACCCGGTCCGGGCGCGCCAGGCGGCCGCGTTCGAGCTGCGCGAGCAGCGCCAAGAGCCCCTCGCGCAAGGCCTCGCGTGGCGCGACGGTCACCAGCGAGCGCGCGCGGGCCAGGTGCGCGGAGGGGTCGTCGAAGACCAGCGGGCCGAGCGCCACTTCCTGCGTCGCGGGCTGGGCTCTTCTGCGCCTTCGCGCCAACAGCCACGCCACGCTCCACGCGCCGACCACCGCCGCGCCCACCAGCACCACGAAGCGCGTGACGTTCGAATACGCGGCCGCGCCGGAGGTCTCGAACACGCGCTTGAACCACGCCAGCGCTCGCTCCAGCCACGCCTTCAAAGCGCCCTCGTTCCGCTTCCGCGCCGACTCGAAGCCGGGCTCGTCGTACACCGCCGCCAGCGCCGCGCGATCGGGAGCCCGGCGCTCGGTCTGCTCGAGCAGCGTGCACGCGTCCTCGCGCGCGTCGGGAGGGATCGTCGCCTGGAGCGGCAGCTCGCAGCTCGCCGCCAGCACCAACGAGAGGAAGAGGGCGCTCACGCCGCCTCCGGGCGTTTTCCGAGCGCGAGCTCGAGATCGAGCCCCTCCCGGCGGACGCGCATGTCCACGTAGAACACCACCGCGAACACCGCGTAGATGGGCGAGAAGATCGAGCTCACCACGATCTGAAACAGCTCGGCCGGGATGAGCAGCGCCGCGGGAACCGCCGTCTGATCGGCGTGCGCCGGATCGAGCGCGTTGCCGTAGATCGTGGTGATGATCGCGCTCGGCGCGCTCGTCACCACCACGATGACGGTCAGCACCAGGCCCACCACGGTGATGAGCACCGTGAGCCTGAGCTTCACCAGCCCGAGCGGCCCCGGCTCGATGCGCCCGGACGAGAGCACGTTCGAGCGGCGGAACGCGGCCCACCCGCTCACCGGCTCGGCGGCGACGATCTGCGAGAGACAGAAGAACCGAATCACGTACCAGAGGAGCGCGATCACCGCCGCCGCCAGGCACAGGGCCGTGCCGACGACCAGCACCACCACCCCCGCCGGAGCGCTCTTCGCCGCCAGCACCGCGCCGAGCCCCATCAGCCCGATGCCGGGGAGCTGGAAGAGGAAGGCCACCACCAGGCTCCAGCCGAGGCTGAGGAAGAACGCCGAGCTGAGCGCTGGGAGCCGCGCCACGCTCGTCGCCAGCGCCTCCGTGACGGTCGGGGCGCCGCGTCCAGTGTGCCGGGGGAAGACGTAGGCGCTCAGCGCCACGCCCGAGACCTGGGCGAAGAAGACCGTCACCAGGAGGATGACGCCCAGCGACCCGAAGACCTTCACCGACGTCCCGAGCGGATCGGTCTTGAGCTGCTCGGTGAGCACGCTCGAGGTCAGCGCTCCCGGGACGTAGGCCTTGAGGAGCAGCTGCCACGACTTCACCGCGAGGTACTCCACGAGCTGGAAGCCGAGGTAGAGGCGGAACAGGGGCGCCCAGTGCTGCCGCCACACGCTCACCGAGCGATCGACGAGCTCGCCCACCGCCAGCGGCCTCAAGTGCGTCATTCGGGCCGGGAGCCTACAGAAAGTGTGGGCGGGGCGCTGGCGCGCGTCTCGTCGAGCAGCGCCCGCGCCGCCGAGGCCGGGCTCTTCGCGCCCAGGACCGCGGAGACGACGGCGACTCCTGAGAGGGGACGAAGCTCCCGCGCTCGATCCGCGGTGAGTCCGCCCAGCGCGAAGGCCGGCCCACCGAAGGCTCGGGCGACGCGACGGAAGCCCTCGGGCCCCAGCGGAGTGCGCGTGTCGCCTGGCTTCGAGCCGGGCGCGAACACCGGGCTCACCAGGGCCAGATCGGCGCCCGCCGCGTCGCGGGCCTCGGCCTCGTCATGCACGGCAGCGGAGATGAGGCGCCCCGACAGGTGAGGCCGAACGTCGGCCACGCGGAGCCCGTGCGCGGGCAGGTGCAGGTGCGCGCCGAGCGCGAGCGCGACGTCGAGGCGGCCGTTGACGAAGAGGGGAGCGCCGTGGCGCGCGCAGAGCTCCGCCAGCCGCCGGCCTTCGTCGAGGAATTGCCGGCCCAGCGCGCCCGGGTGGCGGTGCTGCACCGCGAGGCCCGGGCCCGCGGTGAGCGCGTCGGCGACGGCGGCGAGCAGGGCGCTCTGGCCGAGCGACCAGTCGGTGATGAGGAGGAGCGAGAAGGGGAGAGGGGCGGACATCGGGAGGAGTTCGGCACCCTTCGACGCGCTCAGGGTGAACGGTGGACCTGTCGACCGCGCGTCACCCGCCGACCAACCCCGTCACCGGGCTCGACGCCGAGGCGTACGCCTTCATCGGAATGCGCCCGGCCAGGTACGCCTCGCGCCCGGCCTCGACCGCCAGCTTCATCGCGCGGGCCATGCGCTCGGGCTCCTTGGCGCCGGCGATGGCGGTGTTCATCAAGATGCCGTCGCAGCCGAGCTCCATGGCGATGGCCGCGTCGCTCGCGGTGCCCACGCCGGCGTCCACGATGACCGGCACCTTCACCGTCTCGATGATCAGCCTCAGGTTGTGCGGGTTGCGGATGCCCAGGCCCGAGCCGATCGGCGCCGCCAGCGGCATCACCGCCGCGCAGCCCACGTCCGCCAGCTTCCGCGCGGTGATGACGTCGTCGCTGGTGTACGGCAGCACGGTGAAGCCGTCCTTCACCAGCACGCGCGCCGCCTTCAGCGTCTCCTCGACGTCGGGGTAGAGCGTCTTCTCGTCGCCCAGCACCTCGAGCTTCACCCAGCGCGACAGCCCGAGCTCGGCGGCGAGGTGGCAGGTGCGCACCGCGTCGTCGGCCGTGTAGCAGCCAGCGGTGTTCGGCAAGAGCTGCACGCTCTTCCGATCGATGAAGTGGAGCAGCGACTCCTCGGGCTTGGCGTTGAGGTCCAGCCGGCGCACCGCGACGGTGACCATCTGGGCGCCCGAGGCCTCGTGACAGGCCTTCATCACCGCGTGGCTCGGGTACTTGCCGGTGCCCACGATGAGCCGCGAGTGGAACGTCTTGCCGGCGATGACGAAGGGTCTGTCCTGCATGGTGCCTCCCACGGCGACTGCGTTACCCGCCACCGACGAAGGTGACGATCTCCACCTGATCTCCCGGCGAGAGCCTGGTCTCGGCGTGCCTGGCCCGCGTCACCAGCGCCGCGTTCACCTCGACCGCCACGGCCTTCTCCCGAATGTCGAGCTGCACGAGCAGCGCCGCGACGGTCGAGCCGTCGGCGATCTCCTTCGGGTGGCCGTTGACCTGGACCTGCACGTCACGCCCCGGCCGGCTTCACGCCCGCGAAGGACTCCACGAAGGCGCGAGGGCCCTGCAGCGCGACGCGTTGCAGGTAGAGCGACATGCCGCGCACGCCGCCCAGCTCCTCGCCGCCGCCCGCGCGCCCCGGACCGCCGTGCAGCAGGTGCGGCATCACCGTGCCCGGCGACACCGACTGCCCGGCGACCTTCTCGTTGCCGATGGTGACGCGGCCGTGGAAGGGCGCGATGCCCGCCACCGCCTCGGCGAGGAAGTCCTTGTCGTCGGCGTACACGCTCGCCACCAGCCCGCCGCCGCCGGCCGCGACCAGCGCGACCAGCTCGGAGGTCGAGCCGTAGGGCATCAGCGTCGCCACCGGCCCGAAGACCTCGTGGGCGTTGACGGGATCCGCGGCGCTGGGCGTGGGCTTCTTGTTCACGAATAAGGTCGGCGCGACGAAGGCGCCCTTCTCCAGGCCCGCCACCGGCTTCGAGCCGCCGCAGGCCGTCTCGTAGACCGCCTCGAGCCGCGCGATGCCCGCCCTCACGTCCTTCTGCTGCTGCGCCGTGGCCAAGGGGCCCATGGTGATCTTCTCGTCGGCGGGGTTGCCGAGCTTCACCTCGGCGAGGCGCTCCACCAGGCGCTCCTTGACCTCGTCGAGCATCGCGGCCGGCACGAAGACGCGGCGGGTGGCGGTGCACTTCTGGCCGGTCTTCTGCGTCATCTCCCGCGCCACGTCGGTGACGAAGAGGTTGAGCGTCTCGCTCCCCGCCTCCGCGCCAGGGCCCAGGATGGCGGCGTTGAGCGAGTCGGCCTCGACGTTGAGGTGCACGTTCTCCTTGGCGAGCTCCTTCAGGGTGCGAAGCGCCGCCGCCGTCTCCGAGGAGCCGGTGAAGGCCAGCACGTCCTGGCCGCCCAGGTGCGAGAGCAGGGAGCCCGGCGAGCCGGCCACGAAGGAGAACGCGCCTTCGGGCAGCGCGCCCGACGCGGCCCACAGCTCGGCGACGCGGAAGGCGACCAGCGCGGTGGAGGTCGCGGGCTTCGACACCACCGGCATCCCGGCGAGCCAGGCCACCGCGGCCTTCTCCGCCATGCCCCAGGCGGGGAAGTTGAAGGCGTTGACGTGCACCGCGACGCCGTGGCGGGGCACCTGCACGTGCTGGCCGAAGAGCTTCGCGCCGCGGCCCAGGGCCACGCCCTCGCCGTCGACGAGCAGCTTCGCCTCGCCGAGCTTCGCGCCCAGCTCGGCGTAGTGGTTGAGCGTCACCGCCGCGCCGTCGATGTCGAACTTGGCGTCGCCGCGGGTGTTGCCGCCGTTCTGCACCGCCAGCGCGATGAGCTCCTCGCGGGCGTCGTTGATGCACTTGGCGAGCTTGCCGATCATCGCGCCGCGCTGGGCGAAGGTCATGGCGCGCAAGGCGTGGCCGCCCTTCTCGCGGGCGAAGGCGAGCGCCTTGGCGAAGTCGAGGCCGGTCGTGCTGCACTCGGCGACCGTCTCCAGCGTGGAGGGGTTCACCAGGGTGGAGAAGGGCGCGGTCCCTTGAACCCAGGATCCGGAGAGGTAGCTCTTGAGCATCGTCATGGCGGCGGGCACCCTACACGACGCGATGGACGCTTCGAAAGCCGCGAGTGAGGCCCTGGCGATTCATCGGCGCGTATGCGTCTGCGACGGGCACGCCGACGCGCTGATGTGGAACCGGGACCTGACGGTGGGCTCGGAGCGCGGCCACGTCGACTTCCCAAGGCTCAAAGAGGCGGGGGTGAAGCTGCAGTGCTTCACGGTGGTGACGCGGGGCCTGCCGGTGCTCGACGGGTTCTCGCTGTTCGCGATGAAGCAGGGCTGGCCCAAGCACGCCCGCCGCTCGGAGTGGACGCGGTGCACCTGGCAGCTCGACCGCATGGCGCACTTCTGCCGGGTGTCGGAAGACGGGGCCTCGATCGCCGGCACCCGCGCTCAGCTCGCCGAGAACCTGGCGAAGGGGCGGCTGTCGGCGGTGCTCGGCGTCGAGGGCGGGCACGCCATCGAGGGGAAGGTCGAGCGGGTGAAGGAGCTCTACGAGCGCGGGGTGCGCTTCATGTCGCTGTCGCACCTGGCGAACAACGAGCTCGGGGGCACCTCGACGCCGCTGTTCGGGAACCGGCCGCTGACGGCGCTGGGGCGGGAGGTGCTCGACGCCATGGCCGAGGCGGGCATGGTGCTCGACGTGGCCCACGCGTCGCCGGCGATGCTGACCGAGCTCCTCGCCCACCGCCTCCGCCCGTTCTGCAGCCACGCCGGCGTGAAGGGCGTGACCAACATGTGGCGGAACCTCTCCGACGAGACGCTGAAGGCCATCGCGCACAAGGGTGGAGTGGTGGGGGTGATCTTCGCGCCGCAGTTTTTGGGTGGGCGGCAGCTCGAGGACGTGGCCAGGCACCTGGAGCACGCGGTGAACGTGATGGGGGAAGACGGCGTGGCGCTGGGGAGCGACTTCGACGGCATGATTCCGCTGCCGCAGGGCATGCGGGACGTGCGCGATCTGCCCAAGCTCACCGAGACGCTCCTGAAGCGGGGGATGCCGACGCGGGTGGTAGAGAAGGTGGTGGGCGAGAACTTCCGGCGGTTCTTCGGCGAGGTCCTTTGAGGCCGAGCCTCGGGGGAATGGGATGAGTCGAGCCGAATTGGTGAGCGTATTGACCCGGATGGTCCTTCCGGAAACGACGGAAGAGGAACTCTGCGCGTTCGAGGAATCCATTGAGCGCGTTTTCGGAGCGAACGCCTTGGAGTCCTGCCCTGGCAGGAGGGATTTCGAGAGCTGGGTCTGTAGAGCCAACGCGCCCGGTGCGAAGACGCCATGTTTGCGTGGTCCGGCCCCCCTTTGTCCTTCCCTCGGATCGCGGGTTACACCTTGAGCAATGCGATACGCGGTCCTCACCCTCGTCCTCGCGTTCGCCTGCGCCGGCGGCCGGGCGGCGCAGGCCCGCGACGACGACCTCGAGCGCATCGAGCGGGCGATGGCCCCGGAGCCCTTCACCCCCGGCACGCCCGGCGCCGACGGCATCGCCCTGGTCGGAGCCCCGCCGATGGCGCCCCCGTTCCCGCCGGATCCCGAGCCCGAGCTCCACGGAATCCCCGTCTGGGGCTGGGGCGGCGGCTGGCCCGTGCACGGCGCGTCGCAGCACCCGCGCTGGTCGACCCACGGGCGCTCGTTCGCGCGTGGCTCGCATCACCATCGCTGAAGTGAATCTTCCCGCTCGTCGCGCGTCGTGGGCGCATGCCGCGACACCCCTTCCGTCATCTCGCCTCCGGCGCCGCGCTCTCGCTCCTGGCGGCCTGTACCGCCGGCAGGTCGAGCCTCGCCTTCGACGACAGCTCGGAGCGCATCGAGCGTTCCATGGCCTTCGAGCTGTTCTCGGCCGCCACCCCCGGGGCCCAGGGCATCGCGCTGGCCTCGGACGCGACGCCCCTGGCTTCTCCCGGCGCGTCGAGCCCAACCCCCACCGAGCTGCGACAGACCGACTGGACCACCGTCGGCGCCGGCTGGCCGCGGCTCGTCGCTCCGCGGGGTGTCGCCGTCGCCCGCCCCGACCTCTGTCGCGCCGGCCCGTGGCCCTCGACTCATCGCCGCTGATGCCTCGCGCGCCTTTCGTTTGACTCCCCGTTCGAGGTGCCGGAGAGTGCCGCCGCTTCCCGGGCCGCCTCCACCGAGATCTCATTCATGCGCCGCTTCGCTCTCCTCTCCCTTTCCCTCCTCGCCTCCGCCTGTGGCACCCCCAAGGCGGGCGACAAGTGCGACACCGCCGGCTTCCTCTGCGCCGACGCCACCTCCGCCCTCGAGTGCAAGGTCGGGGCGTACGTCGCGCTGCCCTGCAAGGGCCCCGGCGGCTGCAAGCGCGACGGCGACACCATCAAGTGCGACATGAGCGGCGACGCCGAGGGCGATGCCTGCGCCTCCTCCGCCGAGGGCAAGGGCCTGTGCACCGCTGACGGCAAGGGCACCCTCGAGTGCCGCAACGGCACCCTCGTGAAGACCCAGACCTGCCGCGTGTGCAGCATCAACGCGGACCAGGTCGTCTGCCAGCCGTAAGAGTCGCTCCGGTCCTTCGACTCGGGACGAACGGCAGCTCCGCTCAGGTCGAGCGAAGTCGAGACCGACTACTTCACCTTCGCCAGGAACTCGCCCAGGGCCTTGTTCACCCGCTCGGGCTTCTCCAGGTGCGCCAGGTGCCCCGCGCCCTCCACCACCTCCAGGGTCGCGCCCGGGCAGGCCTCCGCCATGGCCTTCGCCTTCTCCACCGGCGTGATGACGTCCTTCTCTCCCACCAGCACCAGCACGTGACCGGGGAACTTCCGCAAGACGTCGAGCGTGTCCTCGCGCGCGCCCATGCCCCGCGAGGCCGCCGCCGTCCCCTGGGGATCGTTGGCCCGCATCATCGCCTCGATGCGCTCTTTGGCCTGCGCCGGCGCTTCGGGCCCGAAGAGCCTGGGCATCATCGCCTCGGCGATCGGCGCCATCCCGTGGGCCTCCGCGTCCTTGGCCGACGCTTCCCGCCGCGCCCGGCCCGCCTCGTCGTCGGCCGAGGCCTGGGTGTCGAGCAAGAGCAGCGCCTTGGTGCGGTTCGGGAACTTCTTCGCGAACGCCAGCGACACGTACCCGCCCATCGACACCCCGCCGATGACCGCGGAGGGCAGCTTCAAGGCGTCCAGGAGCGCGGCCCCGTCGGTCGCCAGCTCCTCCATGGTCGACACCCCCGGGCCCCTCTCGGAGAGGCCGAAGCCGCGATGGTCGACCGCGATCAGCCGGCAGCCCCTGGGCGGCGCGTCGAGCTGCGGCCAGTAGGACTCCGAGGTGAAGGGGAAGCCGTGAAACAAGAGCACCGGCAGCCCCGAGCCCGCCTCCCGGTAGAACAGCTTCCGTCCCGCGATTGGCACCGTCGGCATGGAGTCCTCCCCGTCTGAAAGAGGCGCGTAGCAGGTTTCTTCGGTAGGAGCGGACGAAAGGGTACACTCGACCACCGTGGATTCGCCGTTGCCGCCAAAGTTGGTCGCGATGCTCCAGATGGTGCCGGAGCAGGCCTTCGCCACGCGCATGCAACACGTCTTCGTGGCCAGCGCGCAGGCCATTCAGAAGCTCGGCGAGCTCGACCTCCAGCAGTACGAGGACGCGGCCATCGACGACTCGGCCGACCTGTCGACCTGGGAGCACGTCGCGCCACACGTCGGCTCCACCATCGCCGCGGTGAACATGCTGATGGCCGAGATGGCCCGGCAGTTCCCGCCCGACGCGCCGTCCTTCGACGAGAAGCAGGCCCAGGCCGCCCGCATCATCGCCACCGCCTCCAACGAGCTGCGCATGAACGTGCAGGCGTTCGGCCTGCGCATCCGAGATCCGTCGGTGGTGGGCGAACGCTGGACGCTGCTCACCGAGCTCCAGTCCTTCCGCGCCCAGTTCCGCGATCGCATCGGCCTGTGCGTCTACGACGTCGCGCAGCTCCTCGAGGAGTGCCGCCGCCAGGACGTCGACCCCGGCTACGAGGAGGCGCTCAACGCCGCGCTCATGCTCCGCGGCACCACCAGCGACTTCCGCCGCCTGGTCCGCGCCCGCATTCAGAAGGTGGGCGAGGCGCCCGGCCCCGACTACTCCGGCCAGGTGAGCCAGCTCGAGCTCGAGCTCAACGCCTTCCGCAAGACCTCTGCCTGGAAGGGCATGCGCGCCCAGGACAAGCGCCAGTTCCTCGAGTACCGGCAGAAGCTCGACGCCTTGAAGCACCCCGGCGTCACCAAGGTGGAGCTGCTCCAGTACCTCGAGCCCATCGGCGACTTCGTCGACGGCTTCGAGTCGGTGAACAGCCGCGAGATCCTCGTGCAGCACGATCGCGAGCGCCAGGCGGCCATCGGCGTGGCCCTGGAGCGCGCGGTCAACAGCTCGAGCGACGACGACGCCCTGACCGCCTTCAACGAGGCCCTCGCCGAGGCCCAGCGCATCTACGGCCGCTCCGGCGACGTCGACAGCTTCCTGCGCAAGCAGCGGCGCACGCCCACCACCCTGGCCACCGTTCGGGCGGACCTCGATCAATTCCTGATGCTCCTGGCGGGCCTGAACCTGTATTGAGCGGCTCAAGATGTCGATGCGCCCGCTCTCCGAGGCCGATCTCTCCCACGTGCGGGCCGTCTTCACCGACGTCGACGGCACGCTCACCACCAAGAACCGCCTCGAAGGGCGCACCGTGCGCGCGCTGGAGTGGCTGGTCGGCCACGGCGTCGAGGTGGTGCTGGTGAGCGGTCGCCCCTCGGGCTGGGGTGAGTGCTGGGCGCGGCAGCTGCCCGTGCGCGCGGTGGTGACCGAGAACGGCGGCGTCACCTTCGTGCGCGAAGAGAGCGGGCGCCTCGAGAAGCGCTACGCCGAGGCGCCGGCCGAGCGGGTGAAGAACCGCAAGCGCCTGGTGCGTGAGGTGAGCCTCGCGGTTCGGCACGTGAAGGGCTCGCGGCTCTCGATGGACTCCTCGGCCACCGAGGTCGACCTGGCCATCGACTACGCGGAGGACGCGGGGCTCGGGCAGGACGCCGCCGATCGCCTGGAGGCCTTCCTCCACGCGCGCAAAGTGACGGCGGTGCGCAGCTCGGTGCACGTCAACTGCTGGCTGGGCCGCTTCGACAAGCGCACCGCGGTGGAGGCGCTGCTTTGGACCGAGTGGAAGACGAAGCTCGCCAAGAACGAGAAGCGCTTCGTCTACGTGGGCGACTCGTTCAACGATCAGCCCATGTTCGGCGCGTTCCCCCTGTCGATCGGCGTGGCCAACGTGAAGGACGTGGCCGATCGCCTGACCGTGCCGCCGCGCTTCGTCACCGTGACGCGCGAGGGGAAGGGGTTCTCGGAGTTGGTGGACGCGATCCTCCGGGCGCGGCGAAAGGGGAAGCGATGAGCCACCTGGTGCGCCTCGAGGTGAAGGCGGGCGTGGGCCGGCACGTGAAGGCCGGGCATCCATGGGTCTTCAAGAAGGCGCTCGCCGAGTTGCCGCGCATCCCCGCCGGGAGCGTGGTGGACCTGGTGGAGGACGGCCGCTTCGTCGCCCGCGGCTACTTCGACCCGCTCTCGGCCATCGCGGTGCGCGTGCTCACCCGCGACCCCAAGGAGACCATCGACTCGGCCTTCTTCGCGGACCGCGTGGCCAAGGCGCTGCGCTCGCGGCAGGAGCTGTGCGACTTCTCGGACACCGACGCCTTCCGCCTCGTCCACGGCGAGGGCGACGGGCTGCCGGGGGTGATCGTCGATCTCTACGCCGGCACCGCGGTGGTGAAGCTCTACTCCGCCGGGCTGACGCCGCACCGGCCGCTGCTGGTGGAGGCGCTCCGGGCCTCGGTCCCCGGCTTGAAGGGCGTGGTGGGCCGCGACGAGGTGGGGCGCGACGACGCCGACGTGGACGACGAGAAGGGCAACGGGCGGGTGCTCTGGGGCCAGGAGGCGCCGCGGCCGCTCACCATCGTCGAGCACGGCGCGAAGTTCCTGGTCGACGTCTACGCCGGGCAGAAGACGGGCTTCTTCCTCGACCAGCGGGAGAACCGCTTCCTGGTGCGAAGGCTCGCCAAGGGCCGCGACGTCCTGAACTGCTTCTCCTTCTCCGGCGGCTTCTCGGTGAACGCGGCGCTGGGCGGCGCGAAGAGCGTCTTCAGCGTGGACCAGGACGAGGACGCCATCGCGCTCGCCCGCGAGAACTTCTCGCTCAACGGCCTCGACCCCGCGAAGGCCGACTTCCTCGCCGCCGACGTGTTCGAGCTCGTCGAGTCCTTCAAGCAGGAGGGCCGCACCTTCGATCTGCTCATCCTCGACCCGCCCGCCTTCGCCAAGAGCCAGAGCGCCGTGGAGCGCGCGGTGGCCGGCTACACGTCGCTCAACCGCCAGGCGCTGGCCCTGTTGCGGCCCGGTGGGCTCCTCATCACCGCGAGCTGCTCGGCGCGTGTCAGCCCCGAGATGTTCCTCGAGGCGGTGAAGGAGGCCGGCTTCAACGCGGGCGTCGATCTCACCCTGGTGGAGGAGCGCTACCAGCCGCCGGACCACCCGGTGCGCCTCCAGTTCAAGGAGGGGCGGTACCTCAAGTTCCTGGTGCTGCGTGGCGAGCCTCTACGAGGAGAACGCGGGAAGAGTTGACTTCGCCTGTGCCGTGGGGGAAGCCGTCGTCGGCTTTTTCACTCACGTCAGGAGATTCCCATGCGTCTTTCCTTCGTTGCAGTCGGGTTCATCGCCCTCGCTCTGTTGACCAGCTGCGGTGGCCCCACCGCCGCCAAGTACTTCAAGATCGCCGTCGACACCTCGAACCTCCGGAAGATCAATCGGACGGAGACGCCCTCGTGCTTCGTCGACCCCACCTCCAATCAGGGGCCGTACACCACGACCACCACCGTGGAGAACAACCCGGGTGAGCTGGAGTGGACGCTCTTCGACGGCGCCGACAACGTGCTGTACCTCGAGATCGGAAACGGCCTCACCGGCGGCACCACCGTCTCTGGGATCAGGCTCGGCGACGCGCCGGCCATCAACTTCTTCGGCCTCATCCAGGGCGACAGCAAGACGTTCAAGTTCGAGGCGAAGCAGACCACGGTCGCGCGCACCGACATGGCGCCGATCGCCACCAAGTACGATGAGACCACGACCACGATCGCGACGATCACGTTCAAGGACCTCGGCCAGACCACCAGCGGCACCATCGCGCTCCAGGGCTCGTACACCTGCACCGCGTCGGCCGGCCAGTGCCCCGACCCGAAGCGGAACCCCCAGGGCAAGGGCACCTGCCAGGTCTCGCTGCCCTTCGTGGCGCGCCAGGTCCCGGTGACCGAGCAGCACTCGTTCGGCCAGTAAGGCTCTGGTCCTCCAAGGACAATTCCTCGAGCGCCCCACGCTGATTCCCACGGCGGGGGGCCTCGTGCTGGAAGGGGTCTCGCACCGCGGCACGCTGCGGCCGGGACTCCTGGTGTTGCCGCCGCCGCCCGTCGAGGGTGGCGGCATGGATCACGTGGTCGGCGCGGAGCTCGCCTACGCCGTCTCGCACGCGGGCTTCCCGACCTTGCGCTTCAACTATCGGGGGGTCGGCGCGAGCCAGGGGCAGAAGGCGAGGGAAGCGAAGGCGCTGCTCGAGGACGCGCGCGCCGCCGTGGACCTCGCCCGGGACAACGCTGGCGGCGCCTGGCCGGCGGTGGTCTCCATCGGGGCCTCGGACGCGGTGGCGCTGAAGCTCGCCGAAGAGCTGCCCCTGCCCGCGCTCGGCCTCATCAACCCGACCCTCGTCAAGCCGTTGGACCTCGCCACGCTCAGGGCCGAGCTCCAGATCGCCGTCGTCGCCGGCGCGCAAGACGAGTCCGTCGATCGCGAAGGCTTCGGTCTCGAGCTCGAGCGCTTCGACAGCGTGCTGGAGCTCGTCCCGGGTGCGAGCAAGACGTACCAGCGCAATTTGCCGCTCGTGGGCAAAGCCATCGTCGCACTGATGGCGAGGTGCTCCGCCAAGCGGTGAGATCGGCTCGGTATTTCCGGCTTCACACGACTTCACACCCGGGGGCGGAACATGCTGCAAGATCCAATCGTTTCCCGGATCGTTCGTAGCAGTCGCGAGGCCCCATGAACTTCAGAGCAAGCCTGGTCGTGGCTGTGTCGATGGCCGTTGCGGCGTGCGCGAACCAGCCCAGCGAGGACGTGGCGCTCCACTCGCTCGCGCGGCCCACCTACGAGACGAGGGACCTGCCGGACGATCATTCGGCCCACGTGCCGCACGCCATCGTGGTCGACTTCAGGGACGGCACCACCAAGGCCGAGTTCGACGCGCTGGAGACTGCCTGGGGCGTCGACCTCGAGCTCGCCGATCAGGAGGAGGGCCAGGACAGCGCCATCACCGTCGGCGCCTTCCCCGGCAGCGAGGAAGACGAGGACGCGCTGCTCGAGCGCATCCGCAAGAACCCCGAGGTCGAGGCCGCCGAGCCCCTGATGCGCTACCAGGCGAGCTTCACGCCGAACGATCCCGACTACGGCAAGCAGTGGAACCTCGCGCAGATCAACATGCCCAAGGCCTGGGACGTCTCGCACGGCAAGGGCGTCATCGTGGCGGTGCTCGACACCGGCATCGCCTACGAGAACTACGACGAGTTCAAGCAGGTGCCGGACCTCTCGGGCGTGAAGTTCACCGAGGGCTACGACTTCGTGAACCAGGACCGCCACGCCAACGACGATCACGGCCACGGCACCCACGTCGCGGGCACCATCGCCCAGGCCACCAACAACGGCGAGGGCGTGGCGGGCGTGGCCTTCGAGGCGACGCTGATGCCCGTGAAGGTGCTCGACTTCAACGGAAGCGGCAGCACGGCCACCATCTCCGACGCCATTCGCTGGGCGGCCGACCACGGCGCCAAGGTCATCAACATGTCGCTCGGCGGCGGCGGGCGCAGCCAGGTGATGGAGAGCGCCGTCGCCTACGCGCGCAAGAAGGGCACGGTGGTGGTCTGCGCGGCCGGCAACACGGGCCGTGGCAACGTCGAGTACCCCGCGGCGTACCCGGGCTCGGTCTCGGTCGCGGCCGTGGGGCCCACCGGGGAGAAGGCGCCGTACTCCTCGTGGGGCAAGGAGCTCGACATCGCGGCGCCCGGCGGCGACACCTCCAAGGGCCCCGAGGCGGGCATCCTCCAGAACACCATCGATCGCCGCGACTTCACCAAGTCCGTCTACGAGGCGTACCAGGGCACCAGCATGGCGACGCCGCACGTGGCGGGCGTGGCGGCGCTGCTCTTCGCCAACGGCGCGAAGAACCCCGACCAGGTGGAGAAGGCGCTGTTCGCCAGCGCGAAGCCTCCGCAGGGCGCGAGGGGGTGGACCGAGCAGTACGGCAACGGGCTCCTCGACGCTTCGGCGGCGCTCAAGGCGCTGAAGAAGCTCGACACCACCGAGCTGTTGCCGCTCGAGGTGCAGGTGGCGCAGGCGCACCACGAGGCGCGCGAGGCGGCGCCGATGGAGACCTTCGGCGCTCGCACCTTCGGCCCCACCGACTGGAAGCCCTTCGCCTGGGCCGGCGCGCTCCTGGCGTTCGTGCTCCTGACGCTCGGCCGCAAGGAGCGCCCCGGCTACCTGAACGTGCTCTTCACGCCGGGCTTCCTGGTGCCGATGGTGCTCACCACCCTGGGCGTCTTCTTCGTGAAGTGGGTGGCGCCGGCGAACGAGCTGACCACGTCGATGACCCTGCCGTTGCCCGACTGGCTCGGCCGCATCATCTTCGGGCGGGGCTCTTTGGCGAACCCGCTCATCTACAGCGCGGCGCTGCCCCTCTTGGCGTCGCTCTTCGCGATCAAGTTCAAGAGCTTCCGGCCCGTGGCTGGGGGCATCGCCATCGGGTTCGCGGGCATCCTCGCGTACTCGGCCTGGGCCCACGCGCCGGCGCTGGCGTGGTTGCCCTTCACCTTCCTCGCGATTCCGTTCCTCGTCGCGAACGCGCTGGTCTGCCTCTTCATCGCCCGCGCGATGCTCAAGCGCGAAGCCGTCTGACGCCTCAGCGGAGACACCATGAAGCTGAACGGGAAGATCGCCTTCAAGGACGTGGAGACCGGCGTGTGGGTCATCGAGGGCGATGACGGGAAGACGTACCAGCTCGCCGGCGGCGATCGGAAGTTGCTCAAGGAAGGCGCGCGCGTGGAGGCCGACGGAGAGGTCGACGACGACACGCTCGGCATCGCCATGGTGGGGCCCCGGTTCGTGGTGAAGAGCTACAAGCTGCGCTGACCCATCGCTCCCCCTGAGCGGCCCCACCGTTCACCCAGAGCGGAGTCGAAAGGGGCCGAGCGTCGCGTCCTACTTCGGCTCCTCGTTTCCCTTCTCCGCCTTCTGCTGCTCCCGCCTCACCTCGAGGTACGCCGAGAAGCTCGACTCTCCCGCGAGCAGCTTCTTCCGCTCTTCCTCCAGCCGCGCCCGGGCCGCCTTCCGCTCGGGTGAGGCGTTGGCGGGGAGCTTCGGGAGCCACGCCAGCTGCTCGGCGAAGTTCACCTGGGCGCCCCTGAAGTCCAACCCGACCAGCGCGGCGTAGGAGAGCAGCATCGCGGCCAGCCCGCCGCGAACGAGCGTCTTGGTGTCCCCCGGGGCGACCCGGACGGCCTCGGCGGGCCGGGGGCTCGAGAGGAGCTGGGGCCGCCGCCAGACGAGCACCACGACGCCGGCGAGGACCAGGTTCCCCACTGCGAACCAGCTCGCGACCTCGCCCGGCGTCGCGCCCTCCGCGCCCTCGTGGCCGGTGAGGAAATACTGCAGCGTCGAGGTGATGTTGTTCGCCGCGTGCGCGCAGATGCCCGGCCAGACGGAGCCCGATCTCCACGCGAGCACGCCGAACAGGAGGCCGACCTGCACCAGCGGCACGAGGGCGACCGGGTTCATGTGGAAGGCCGCGAAGACGATGGCCGTGAGCAAGAGCGCCGGCACCACGGCGAGCCGCCGAACGAGCGCCCCCTGGAGGAGGCCGCGGAACAACAGCTCCTCGCAGAAGGGCGCCGCGAGCGAGACGGCGGAGAGCACCAGCACCATGCCCGTCGCGGTGTGACCCTCGAAGACGTGCGCCTGATCGAAGCGCTCGACCATCGACTTGGGGAAGACGCGCTCGCACACCCACGCCAAAGGGCTCGCCCAGGCGAAGACGTTCGCCGCGCCGATCACCGCTCCGAGAAGCGCCGAGCGCCCCAGGAACCCGTCGAGGCCCACCAGCCGCACCGGGCTCGTGCCGGTCTGCCGGAGGATCAGCGCCGGCAGGCCCACGAAGCAGAAGACCTCCGAGACCCACAGCCCCGCACCCGGGTGAATCGCCTGCAGCACGGTGCCGAAGATCACGAAGGTGCCCAGGGCGAGGACGATCGCGATGCCCGACACGGCGCCGGACGGCGAGGGGCGCTCTTCGGTCAGGGGGACGCTCTCCACGGCAATTCCCTCCTCGAAGGGCGGGCGCCGTTATACTCGCGGGCCACTCCGATGGCTCCGACCACGATCGCGCTCGACGCCTCCTTCTCCGACGCCGCGGCAGCGTTCCGGCGCTTCTTCCTCGAGCTGCGCGAGGCCTTCGTGGAGCGCGAGGCCCTCTTCACCCAGCTCGAGATGGCCCTCATGTGCCGCGAGCACGTGCTGGTCATCGGACCGCCCGGCACCGCCAAGAGCGCCGTCGCGGGCGCGGTGCTCGGCCGCATCACCGACGCCGCCACCCACAAGCCGTCGCTCTTCTCCAAGCAGCTCGCCGAGAACACGGTGCAGACCGATCTCATCGGGCCGGTGGACTTCAAGGTCCTCACCGAGACCGGCCGCACCGAGTACCTCACCGACGAGGGCATGCTCGGCTCGACCCACGCCTTCCTCGACGAGGTCTTCGACGGCCGCGACATGCTGCTCCGGTCGATCCTGAACGTGCTCCACGAGCGCGAGCTCAAGCACGGCCGCCAGATCACCAAGGGCAAGTGCGAGTGCGCGGTGATGACGTCGAACCGCTACCTCTCGGAGGTGCTGGCGCGCTCGCCCGAGACCCTGCAGGCCTTCGCCGATCGCATCTCCTTCATCTGCTTCACGCCCAAGTCCTTCGCCAAGAAGTCGAGCCGCGCGCAGATGCTGTGGCGGGCCCAGACCGGGCAGCGGCCGGTCTTGCAGGAGCGCCTCACGCTGCAGCACCTCGACGTCCTCCAGGCCGCGGTGGAGCAGGTGCAGGTGCCGCCGATCGTCTCCGAAGGGCTCGAGGCGCTCGCCGACACCCTGGAGAAGGAGCTCACCCAGCAGGTCTCCCGGCTCCCCGACTACGTGCCCACCAAGTACTTCTCGCAGCGCTCGGTGGTGAAGGCGCTCTGGGCGCTCAAGGCGGCGGTGGTGCGCGACCGCGTCTACCGGCGCAGCGATCGCGCCCTGGTGGCGGAGCTCGGCGATCTCGACATGCTCCGGCACTTCTGGCTCCTGGGCGGGCCGCCGCCGGCCGACCTCGACGCCCTGCTCAAGCAGGCCGCCGACCCCCGCGAGCGCGCGCAGCTCGAGATCATCCGCGTCGAGCACAAGGCCTTCGACGAGTCGCTCAGGCGCATCCTGCCCTCGCTCAACCAGGCCGCGCAGGACGAGGCGCGGGAGCTCACCTCGCGCGATGATCTCGCCGCCGCCGAGGCGCTGCTCGTGAGCTGGACGCCGGTGGTGGCCCAGGCCCTCTCCTCGTCGCTCCGCGCCCGGCTGGTGCCCGGGCCGCGCCACCCCGAGAACCGCGCGCCCCTGTTGCGGGTGGCCGACCTGGTGGTGACCGCGCTCGAGCACAAGCTCAACGCCGGCGCCCGGGCCGAGCCCGAAGGGAAGGGTGGGGTGGCGCTGGTGGCGTCGCTCCTCGAGGCCTTCGAGCTGGCGCGCCGGGTGCCGGAGCTCGAGCCCCGCCGCGCCCGCCTCGCCACCGCCGCCATCGACTGGGGCAGGGGCGCGCTCGAGCTGGCCGCGCTCTCCGCCGAGAGCGCCGAGTTCGACGACGCGCTGAAGCTCGAGGGCCTCGCGCACGTCGCGTCTTCCCTCACCGCGGAGATCGGCCGGCTGATGGAGCTCGTCCAGAGCGTCGCGCTGGTGGACCCCAGGGCCTCGGAGCTGTTGGCCCGGCTGGGCGAGCCGGTGCGGGAGCGCATCGCCAAGGCCTTGCGGCGGCGCGCCGAGCGGGTCTTCGGCAAGACCTCGACGGTGGCGAAGGGCGAGGGGCTCGAGCAGCTCGCCGAGGGCGGCCGCCGCCTGCGCGAGCTGGAGGACGCCCTCGCGGTGCTCTCGCCGTCGCAGCGGGGCCTCAGGCGCGAGCTGTTGGGGCCCCTGGGCCTCGCCTGGGCGCGGGAGGTCGTCGGCTCGACGCGCTTCACCCGGCTCTCCGAGCTGTCTCGCGCCCTCCAGCGCATGGTCGACTCGCTCCACCGCGAGGGTGCCTCGCCCGAGGCCGCGCTCGACGGCGTCCGCGACCAGCTCCTCTTGCGCATCGCCGACTACGCCAAGACCGTGCCCGCGCCGCCCAGGTCCGAGCTCCCCGCGGGCCCCAAGCTCGCCAGCGGGCAGGCGTACCTCGACTACCAGGCCCTCGCCAACGGCGCCTTCGACGGAGATCTGCTCGCCCTGCGGCACATCGCCGAGCTGCTCGAGCGGGCGCGCCCCGGCCAGGCCGTCCCCGCGCCGA
Organism: Archangiaceae bacterium; assembly: GCA_037443525.1. GTDB lineage: Bacteria > Myxococcota > Myxococcia > Myxococcales > Myxococcaceae > JBBIOE01. The sequence continues at coordinate 29,650 of JBBIOE010000037.1, forward strand.
TGAAGGCCGCCGTCGCCACCACCGAGCTGGCGTCGCTCAACCACCGCGTGGCGTACCTGCGGCACTGGCTCGACGGGCTCCTGGAGAGCCTGCCCAAGCCCGAGGCGGTGGCCGGCCCCGTCGAGGCCGACCAGGCCTTCGACGCCCTGGTGAGGAGCCGCTTCCCCCTGCTCGTCACCCGTGAGGGCGAGCTGCTCAAGCTCGACGGCGCGGTGAGCCGGTTGGCGGAGGAGAACGGGCCGCACGCCCAGGCGGCGTCGGCGGTGGCCAAGACGCTCCAGAGCGTCGCCGCGGACTTCCAGCTCTACGCCCGCCAGGTGCTCGACGCCCGCGCCCGGGCGTAGCGCGTGTCCATGCTCGGCGAACGCTTCAACGCCCTGCGCGCTCGCCTCGACGGCCTCGCCGGAGGGCAGGTGGCGCCGCCGGGCCTCCTCCGGCGCGTCGGCCAGCTCTTCGTCTCCCGTCCCAAGAACCCGCCGCGCGAGGCGCTCCTCGCCCTCGATCGAGATCTCGAGCTCGCCGGCATTCACACCTCCGCCGACGCGAAGCTGTTGCGCGAGCTCACGGTGATGCGCGGCACCCTCGGCGCGCTCGGGCGCGGCCTCACCGAGCGGGCGCGGGCCGCGCAAGGAGAGCTCGAGGCGGCGGCGGCCGCGGCCGAGCAGGAGTCGCTCGAGGGCGCGCTCTCGCCCGCCACCCTCGCCGCGCTGGAGGCCGACTTCCGCCGGCTGGCCCGGGTGGTGAAAGTCGCCGCGGTGTTCGCCGCGCCCGAGGTGAGCCCCGCCTTCGAGCGCTACGTGCCCGCGCCGTCGCACCTGGGCCCGGCGCCCCAGAACCCGCGCCTCGCGGTGGCCGAGTTCCTCGCCGAGCGCGCCCGCCTCGCCACCGAGGACACGGCCCGGAAGCGCCGGGACGTCGACCTCGCCTACGAGCTCGTCTTGAGGCTCTCCGCCGAGGAGCGGAAGGATCGCGACCGGGTGCGGCGGCTGCGCCACGAGCTGGTGGCCGCCCGGGAGCGGGTGCGCTCGTCGCCGACGGTGTCCTCCTTCGACGAGCTCGCGCGGCACGTGCGGCACGTGGCCCGGCGCGATCCGGCGACGGCGTGGCGCTCGATGCGCGCCCTCTACGAGCGGGCCCTGGAGGCCGGAGACGACGCGCTGGCCCAGGTCGCGGCCGACGCGGTGGAGGCCGTGCGCCCCCCGGCCGAGGCGCTGGCCAAGGCCGCCGAGCGCCACGAGCTCGCGCGGGGCCTCGGCTACACCGAGCCCAGAGGCACCGAGCTGCCGCCCGCGGTGAAGGCCGGTGGCAAGCGCGGCGCGAAGGACGCGGTGGCCGAGATGCTCGCCGAGCTGGCCTTCTCGCTCGATCCCGACGAGCGGCGGGCGCTCCAGGTGGCCTCGGGCGCGGCGCGCTTCTTCGACGTCGAGGACGCCCTCGGCGAGGAGCTGGTGCAGGCCCAGACCAGCGCGCGGAAGCCGGCGCCCCGCCGCGTCTCCTACCCGACCCAGCTCCTCGCCTTCGACGCCACCAGCTCGCTCGACGAGCTGCACAACTTCGTCATCAGCCGCCCCGGCGTCGCCAACGTGGTGCTCGACCTCGCGTCCAACCGGCAGCTCGTGAAGAGCTACCTCGAGGAGGAGCCGCCGCCCAAGGCCAAGGCCATTCGCAAGACGGCGGTGCGGGTCTACGTGCTCGACGCCTCGGGCTCGATGCACGGCGCCCGGTCGCGCTTCCGCGACGCCATCCTGATCGCGGAGCTCAACGCCATTCGGGTGAAGGCGAAGCTGGGCCTTCCCTTCGACCCGCTCTACTTCTCGTTCTTCAACGACGAGCCGACCGAGCTCACCCGGGTCGACTCCGGCGCCGAGGCGGCGTCGCACATCGAGGCCCTCTTCCACCAGTCGCCGGCCGAGGGGCAGACCGACATCACCTTGGCGCTGGCGGCGGCCTTCGACGCCATCGCCGTGGCGCGCAGCTCCGACCCCTACCTGGCCCGGGCCACGGCGGTGCTCGTCACCGACGGTGAGGACGGCGTGGACCTCGACGCCATTCGCCGCCACCAGCGCCCGCTGGAGAACGTGGAGATCGCGCTGTCGTTCATCTCCCTGGGCGAGGAGAACGCCGACCTCAAGTCGCTGGTGCTCGAGCAGCGCGCCCGCGGGTCGCGCGCCTTCTACCACCACCTCTCCGACGCCGAGCTGGTGCTGGCGCCGACGGAGTTCGACTCCGCCTGGCGCACGGTGCTGCCGATGGACGTGCCGGTCACGCCCGAGGCGCTGGAGCGGCTGACGCCGCACCTGGAGGCGCTGGAGAACATCGCCCGCGCGCGGCCGGTGGTGGCGCCGGAGCGCCAGGAGGAGCAGTTCGACGCGCTCTTCCCAGAGCAGCCCGAGAAGGGCGCGAAGCCGGGGCCGCTCGCGCCGCGGGTGGCCGATCTGCTCGAGGCCGTGGCCGAGGCGGCGTCGCTCGCGCCCGCCGACACGCGCGCGTCCGAGGCGGTGCTGCTGCTGACGCACCTGCTCGGCGTCTACGCCATCTCCACCGCGCGCTACCTCGAGGAGGCGCAGGCCGGGGAGGCGCGGCTCGCCGCGGCGCTGAAGCGGCTGCGGCTGGTGTGCCGGCCCACGGGCTGAGGGGGGCCGAGCCAGCTCCGACTCGTGCGGCGCTCGCGGACCCGGCTCCGGGCTCGGCGACGAGCTTGGGGCGGGAGGGGCCGACGCGAGCGATCACGGCCAAGCCGCCGCGCCTCCCTGCTACGCTCGGGCGCGATGTTCGGCTGGTTCAAGAAGAAGGCGATGGCGAAAGGGCCGACCGATCCGCTCGCGGCCTACGACGAGCTGATCGGCTCGCTCGATCGCCAGGGCCAGGCGGTGCGCAAGAGCGCCGCCACGCTGCTCGCCCTGCGCAAGGAGCTCTCGCGCGATCTCGAGCGCTACGGCGAGCGGCTCCAGGCGCTGCCGGCGCGCCTCGCCGAGGCCACCGGAGATCCCGCCGCCGCGAAGACGCTCCTGCGCGATCGCGAGGAGGCCGAGCGCCTGCTGGAGGCCACCAAGCAGGCCCTGGCCCGCGCCGACGCCGACTCCGCGCTCCTGGTGGAGACCGCCGAGCAGCTCGGCCGGCGCCGCACCGAGCTCCTCACCGAGCGGCAGAGCGCCCGGGCCCGCCTCGGCGCCGGCGTGGCGGTGAGCGACGCCCTCAAGCAGCAGGCCGAGCGCTTCGACAAGATCGTCGCCCTCGACGCTGCCCGGGACGAGGTCGAGCGCGCGCACGCCCTGGCGGAGATCTACCGAACGGAAGGGAAGGAGCCGGCCTGAGGAGCGCCGAGCTCCTCGCGCCTCAGTACCCCTGGCCCGCCCGGTACTTCCGCGCCAGCCCCAAGTACACGCTCACCCCGTGCTGGATGGCCTCCAACTCCTGATCGGTCACCGCGCGGAGGCGCTTCGCCGGCGAGCCCAGGATGAACGAGCGCGGCTCGAACTTCTTGTTCGGCGTGAGCAGGCTGCCCGCGGCCACGAAGCTCCACGCGCCGATGTCCACGTTGTCGAGCACGATCGAGCCCATGCCCAGGAGGCAGTGATCGCCCACCGTGCAGCCGTGGAGGATGACGCGGTGGCCGATCACGCACTCCACGCCGACGGTGGTGTTGGAGACGCCCACGGTGCCGTGGCAGATGGTGCCGTCCTGCACATTGGTGCGCGCGCCGATGCGCACCCAGCCGTTGTCGCCGCGCAAGACGGTGGTCGGCCACAAGGACGCCTCCTCACCCACCTCCACGTCGCCGAGCAGCTCGGCGCTCGGGTGGACGTAGGCGCTGGGGTGGACCTTGGGCGTGAGGCCGTCGTACGGAACTTTCGTCATGGTTTGACGCTTAGCCAGACGCGCTATGTTTGGAAACCACATGCTTCGGGCCCTCCTCTTCGCCGCCGTGACCGCCGCCAGCACCTCCCTCGCTCAGGGCTCCCCAGAGCCGCGCATCGTCGTGGTGCCCTTCCCCGGGGAGGTCGTCGACGCCGGCGCGCCACCCGCGCAGGTGACGCCTCCGCCGGTCGAGGTGCAGGGCCAGCCCCCGGCCACCAATGACGTGCCGCCCGCCGAGCCCGGCCCGCGCACCATCGACGCCATCTCGCCCCCGCCCCCGCCGTCCACCGAGCCCGGGCCCGTCACTCCGCCGCAGCCCGATCAGCCCGGCGCCTTCCTCGACGGGCACCCGCGCACCGGCGCCTTCCTCTCCGGCCCCGGCAGCTTCACCTTCGTGCTCCACCACACCTTGATGGGCGGCGTGGGGCTGCTCGCCACCCAGATGGCGCCGCGCATCGGCGACGCCATCACCCAGAAGAACGGCGACCTGTGGACCAACCAGGACGCGCGCATCGCCTACCTCACCGGCACCCTCATCGGCGCCGGCGTGGGCTTCGGCATCGGCGCCTGGTGGCAGTTCAACCACTGGATCAGCGAGTCCACCGCCCTCTTCGGCATCATCAACGGCCTCATCGGCGGCATGTTCATGGCCGGCATCGCCAACCTCGTCACCAACAACCCCGCCGGCATCTCCTGGTCGAGCCTCATCGGCCTCGAGCTCGGCTCCTGGCTCACCGCGGTCATCGGCGGCGGCGACCTGCCCGTGAACCAGGGCACCCTGATCGCCTCCGGCGCCGGGTGGGCCGCCATCTACACCCTCTTGATCATGGCGATGATCGCCCCCGGCGGCGGCATCAGCGCGCAGGGCTTCGTCGACGCGATGCTGATCGTCCCCGCCGTCGGCGCCGCGGCGATGTGGGCCGCCACGCTCAAGTTCAACCCCTCCACCATGCAGATCATGCGCGCCAACCTCTTCGGCGTCGGCGTGGGCGGCGCGGTGCTGGTGATCTCCGCCCTGGCGCTGGGCTTCAACTTCCTCTCCCCGGTGCCCTACCTCCTCGGAGGGCTGGGGGCGATCGGCGCCAAGACCATCGTCAGCCTCTTGTGGGCCGAGGCCGCCGAGCCAGGGCGCGTGGCAGCTCTGTCTCTCGACGGCTACGACGCTCGCGGGCGCTACCGCCGCGTGTGGTGGTGAGGCGCCGTTCGGTCAGGGGGCAGGGTCGCCCCGACGGGAGCACGATGAAGCGCGTGAAGACCAAGGCGAAGCGACCGGTGGCCCCGCCCACCAGGCCGACCCTGCTCTACAAGGTCGTCGAGCTCTCCAGCGTCGACGAGAGCGCCCTGGAGCGCACGGTGAACGAGTGGGCCGGGCAGGGGTGGACCTTCGACGGCGTGCAGTTCGCGATGCGCGAGTCGTCGAAGCGCCCGGCGATGGCCTTCGTCTTCTTCACCCGCGAGGGCGCGCCGCTGAAGGAAGAGCCGGCCCCCGAGCCCACCGCCTGGCGTGACCCGCGCGAGGCCGACAAGGCCCTGCGCCGGCTGGCCCACGGCGCGCCCAGCCGCCCGCCCCAGCCCGCCGCGCGCGTCGACGCCTGGACGCGCCTCGCCCAGCTCGCCGGCGAGGAGGAGGAGGACTGATGCGCTTCAGGAAGCCCGAGCTGCGCCTGGTGCGAGGGGAGGAGCCCGAGAGCGGCTACCCCAAGGCGTCGCTCTGGCTGCGGGCCGGCGCGCGGGTCACCGACTGCGCCATCGCCTGGGCGCTGTGGGTCGCCTCGGGCCCGGCGGGCGTGGTGCTGGCGCTCCTCTACCTGCTGTTCGCCGACGGCATGATCCAGGGCCAGTCGCCGGGGAAGAAGCTCTTCGGCATCCGGGTCGTCTACCTGCCCACCCGCCAGCCGGCGCGGCACCGCGACAGCGTCCTGCGCAACGGCCCCATCGGCCTCGTGATCATCTTGAAGATGATGCCCGAGCTCGGCCTCAAGGCCTTCGTCGCCGGCGTATTGGTCATCGGCGGCATCGAGGCGATGCGCGTCTGGCGCGACAAGGAAGGCCTGCGCCTCGGCGACCTGTGGGCGCAGACCCAGGTGACCGACGGGAAGATCGCCTTGAGCAAGACCGAGCTGGCGCAGGCGCGAGGCGAAGAGGCCCGCGCCGGCGCGCGCCTCAAAGAGCAGACGCAGCTCCCCCGCCGCCTGGGCGCGCTCGACAAGAGCCCCGGCGGCCAACCGACGGACGCCTGAAGGACGCCATGCGCATCGCCCTGACGCACAACCTCCGCCTCTCGGACGCGGAGGACGAAGCCGAGTTCGACACCGAAGAGACCGTGAGCGCGCTCGCCGCCGCCATCGAGCGCCTCGGCCACCGGGTGGAGAAGATGGAGGTCTCCGGACCGGCCTCGCTGTTGGTGGCGCGGCTCGAGGCCTACTCGCCCGACCTCATCTTCAACACCGCCGAGGGGCGCCGCGGCCGCTTCCGCGAGGCCTTCTACCCCGCGCTCTTCGAGGAGCTCGGCTTCGCCTGGACCGGCAGCGACGCCTACGCCCTCGCCGTCACCCTCGACAAGCAGCTCACCAAGATGATCCTGCGCGACGAGGGCATCCGCACCCCGGGCTGGCAGTTCATCGAGAAGCTCTCCGATCTCAAGGCCGAGGATCTCCACTTCCCGGTCATCGTGAAGCCGAACTTCGAGGGCAGCTCCAAGGGCATCACCCAGGACTCGGTGGCGGAGAACGTCGACGCGCTCAGGGCCAAGGTGCAGGCGCAGCTCGCGCGCTACCCGGCGGGCCTGTTGGTCGAGGAGTTCATCGTCGGGCGCGACCTCACCGTCCCCTACCTGCAGAACCTCGACAACGAGTTCGACGGCGTCCTGCAGCCGGTGGAGTACGTCGTCGACCCCGAGCTCACCAAGCTGCGCAAGTTCGCCATCTACGACTACGAGCTCAAGACCAAGCACGAGAAGGCCGTCACCACGCGCGCTCCGGCGCAGCTGACCGAGGAGATGAGCGATCGGGTACGCAAGATGGCGAAGACCATCGTGCAGAAGCTCGACTGCCGCGATCTCAGCCGGCTCGACTTCCGCCTCTCCGACGCCGGCGTGCCGTACTTCCTCGAGATCAACGCGCTGCCGTCGCTGGAGCAGGGCGCCTCCATCTACACCGCCGCGGCGCTGGAGGGCCTGCACGTCGACGGCGTCATCGACAGCATCATCCAGTCGGCCGCCAAGCGGCACCGCCTGCGCGAGAAGGGCCGCAGCTCCTCGCGCCCGTCGAGGAAGGGCCCTTTGCGCGTCGGCTTCACCTTCAACGTCAAGCGCGTGAAGCCCTCCGCCGACGGCGCCGAGGACAGCCAGGCCGAGTACGACGCGCCCAGCACCCTGCAGGCCATTCGCGAGGCCCTCTCCAGCTGGGGCCACGACGTCGTCGATCTCGAGGCCACGCCCGATCTGCCCCTCGTGCTCGCCACCTCGCCGGTGGACGTGGTGTTCAACATCGCCGAGGGCTTCCGGGGCCGGAACCGCGAGAGCCAGGTGCCGGCGCTGCTCGAGCTGCTCGACATTCCGTACACCGGCTCCGACCCGACCACCCTCGCCCTGGCCCTCGACAAGGCGCTGGCCAAGAAGGTGGTGCGCGCGGTGGGGGTGGACACGCCGGCCTTCCAGCTCATGTCCACCGGGCGGGAGCGGCTCGACAAGCAGTTCACCCGCTGGCCCTTGATGGTGAAGCCGGTGGCGGAGGGCTCGTCGAAGGGCGTCATCGCCAAGAGCGTGTGCCACTCCGAGGGCGAGCTGCGCGAGGTGGTGCGCGCCATGGTCGAGCGCTACCAGCAGCCCGCGCTGGTGGAGGAGTTCGTCGGCGGCCGCGAGTTCACGGTGGGGCTCCTCGGCGAGCGGCGGCCCAAGGTGCTCCCGCCGATGGAGATCGTCTTCACCGACAAGAGCGACAAGACGCCCATCTACCGCTTCGAGGACAAGCTCGAGGCCAACGAGCGCATCCGCTACGAGGTGCCGGCCAAGCTCGAGCCGGGGCAGGCGGAGCGGCTGCGCACCGCGGCCCGCCAGGCCTTCATGGCGCTCGGCTGCCGCGACGTGGCCCGCATCGACTTCCGCATGAACGAGGAGGGCCGCATCTACTTCCTGGAGTGCAACCCCTTGCCGGGGCTCACCCCGGGCTGGAGCGATCTGGTGCTCATCGCCCAGGGCGAGGGCCTCGACTACCGGGGGCTCATCGGGGAGATCCTCTCGGGCGCCATTCGCCGCTACAAGGAGCGCGCCGCCAAGCGCACCTCTCGCGACGAGCGCCCGGACCCGTTGGCCGTGGTGGCGTCGCGAAATACTGGCACCGAGTAGCGGGCGCTGCGCCCCGACCTCGAGCTTCCGTGGCAGGCTGAACGACGCGGTGTGATCATCGCTTGACCCCCCGCAGTCGTTCTTCCTGGAGCCAGCCCATGTCGCGCACCGATGATCTCAACCGAGTCCTGCGGCACCTGCAGTCCGGGACGCCGGAGATCGAGGCCAGCGCGCTCATCTCCGACGACGGGCTGATGATCGCCTCGGCGCTCCCGCCGCACATCGACGAGGCGCGGGTGGCGGCCATCAGCTCGACCCTCATCTCCTTAGGCACGCGCGCGGCCGTGGAGCTGCAGCGGGGCCCGCTCGATCAGGTGCTGGTGCGCGGCGCGCAAGGGTACGTGGTGCTGATGGCCGCGACCGAGGGCACCATGCTGCTCACGCTGGCCAACCGCGAGGCCAAGCTGGGGCTGGTGTTCCTGGACATGACGAAGACGGTGAAGGACATCCAGCAGATCCTCTGAGCGAGCGCGCCATGCCCACCACGACCCTCTTCTCCTCCGAGTCGCACCGGAACCTGTTGCTCCCCGAGTTCGGCGAGGGCGCGGCGGTGCAGGCGAACCAGCACCTCATCGTCGACGGCAAAGAGGGGCTGCTCCTCGACCCGGGCGGGCACAAGGTCTACTCGAAGGTGCTCTCGGAGACGATGGTGCAGCTCGGCGGCGCCAGGCTCAAGCACATCGTGCTCTCGCACCAGGACCCCGACATCGTGGCCGCCATCAACGGCTGGCTGATGACCACCGACGCCACGGCCTACGCGCCGGCGCTGTGGCTGCGCTTCATTCCGCACTTCGGGCTCGATCGCCTGGTGGCCGATCGCTTGAAGGGCCTGCCCGACTCCGGCGGCATCGTCACCGTCGGCTCCACCCCGATGCGCGTCCTGCCCGCGCACTTCCTCCACTCGCCGGGCAACTTCCAGGTCTACGACCCGGTCTCGAAGATCCTCTACTCCGGCGATCTGGGCGCCTCCCTGGGCATTCCCTACCTCGAGGTGCCCGACTTCGACGCGCACGTCCCGTACATGGAGGGCTTCCACAGGCGCTACATGTCGGGGAACAAGGCGATGCGCGCCTGGGCCCGGCTCGCCCGCACCCTGGACATCGAGCTCATCGCGCCGCAGCACGGGGCCTACCTGCGCGGCAAGGCGATGGTGAACCGCTTCATCGACTGGTGCGAGAACCTCGAGTGCGGGGTCGATCTGATCGACCAGTTCTACGCCCAGCCCTGACTCACTCCCCCAGCACCGTCACCACCAGCCGGCGGGTGTGGGGCGCGCGGCGGTGCTCGAAGACGTAGAGGGCCTGCCAGGTGCCGAGCGCCAGCGCGCCGTCGCGAATGGGCACCGTCTCGCTGGTGCGGGTGACGGCCGAGCGCAGGTGCGAGGGCATGTCGTCGGGCCCCTCGGCGTCGTGCCGGTAGGCCGAGGGATGCTCCGGCGCCAGGCGCTCGAGCCAGGCCTCGAGATCGCTCTGCACCGTCGGGTCGGCGTTCTCCTGCACCAGGAGGGACGCGCTGGTGTGCTGGATGAACACGGTGCACAGCCCCTCCCGGACGCCGCTCTTCGTCACGCAGGCCGCGACGGCGCGGGTGGCGTCGAAGAGGCCTCGGCCGGTGGTCTTCACGGTGACGTCGTGGTGCTCGATCTTCATCGCGCCCGGGAGTCTGGCCGAGCGGCGGCGAACGCGCGAGCGCCCGCGTTCAGGGAGCGCGGGTGCTCAGGCGCAGCACCACCTTGAGCGCCGGCTTCACCTCCGCCGCGGGCACGAAGCCGATGGCCGCTGGGTCCTCGGCCACCAGCTTCGCCAGCTCGGCAAAGGAGCCCACCCGCACCACCTTGGTGGTGAGCTGTCCGCGGTAGCGCTGCTGCAGGTAGAGGCGCGAGAGCTCGTCGGGCGCCTTGTGGAGCAGGGCCTCGGTGAACGCCGCCTGCAGCGGCGCGTCGTCGTCGAGCATCACCAGGGTCACCGGCTTGCGGTTCGCCCAGAACTGCCGCCGGGTGAGGAACACCTCGGAGACCGACGCCACCGACATCTCCTTCACGTCGTTGGCGGGCGAGACCACCACCGCCAGCTCGGGTCGAGCCGCGCCCGTCTGTCCGAGTGTCGAGGCCGCCAGGAGGGAGCAGAGGGAGAGGAGCATGGGACCTCTAGAACGAGAAGGCCGCCTGCGCGATGACGGCGCCTCGCCAGGTGGAGCCGACGAGGGAGACGTCGCCTTGGAGCTTGAGCGCGACCGCGCTGGCCACGTCGGCGCGCACGCCCACCGAGACGATGCTCTGATCGGGGCGGGGGCCGTCGGGGGCGAGGAAGGGGTCGGCCGTTCCCGAGGAGCGCAGCGTCTCCAGGCGCAGGTAGGGGGTCAGCGCGCCGGTGCGCACCTCGGCCTCGGCGAAGGCGCCGAAGGTGGTCGCCGCCACCGGCCCGCCCAGGTGGCGCAGCCAGTACACCTCGGCGGTGACGCGCGTGGAGCGGTGCTGCCACAACAGGTGCCCGCCCAGAATCCACTCCTCGAAGCCCGGCCGGGCGGAGTCGCCGCTCGCCACCGGCGCGAGGAAGTCGTGCAACAGGTTCGCGCCGAGCCGCAGGTCGATGGGCTTCACCAGCACGTAGAGCTGAGCGTTGATGGACTTGGAGAGGTCCAAGTCGCCGGAGTTGAGCACGCTGTCGGGCACGGGGCCCCGGCCGTTGCCGCCTTCGACCACGTAGCCCAGCGCCAGGCTCTCGCCGTGGAGCTCGCCGGCGATCGACAGGCCGACCAGGTGCATCGGCAGCGGCCCGCCGTCGTCCTCGAAGGCGATCACCCGCGGCCGGTCCACCGCGGTCATCAGGTACTTCCCGTGGTGGAAGGCGGTGTTGTAGGTGCCGAGCGACTGGTGCACCCGGCCCGCGGTGATGCTCAGCGCGTCGCTGTAGGTCCACCTCAGCTGCGCCCGCTCGACGTCCAGGCCCATGGTGCCGGCGGCGTCGGCCTCGAAGGTCGTCTCGGCCAGGGCCTGGAAGCCGTGGGTCAGGTCGCCGGTGACGAAGAGATCGACGGCCCCGATGGCGAACCCGAGCGCGTCGGGCGCCGAGTGGTACCCGGCGGAGACGTCGGTGAAGACCCCGAGGTGCAAGGACGGCGACGGCTCGCTCTGCGCGGAGGCGGCGGCGCCGCCGAGGACGAGCAGCGCAAAGACACCTCGGGAGAGGAAGGCCGGCATGGAGCACTGACAGTAGCCGGGGGCTTCATTCGCCCTCAACGCGGTCCGTGGCCGCGGTCAAATTGTGCCCGCGTCGAATGAGTCGTCGGCGACCTTCGCTCGTCAGTGGGAGACCACAGCGTGTGCGCAAGGGTGGCCGAGTCCGGACCCGCGAGCTCGAGCTCCGGCTGGGCCGCCTCGCCCATCGCGGCGTTGTGTGAGCCGTCGTCCTCTCGGCTGGCCGGGCGCTCGTTCGGGGCCAGGTCGTGGAGCGTGGCCGCGCACGAGCCCATCGCTTTCGCTCGCCTCGAGGCAGGCAACGGAGGACCGGCGGTGGAGACCGAGGCCGCCGGCGGCCGGCACGCTGGGCGATTCGTTCAGGGCGGTGATTCTGGTGCCCGGCGTCAGCGCGATCCCTCGGGTCTCTCCTGCCCGGTGAGTCGAGGCACCCAGCCTTCGCTCGTGGCCCCCGACTGCTCCACCTTCGGGCTCCGGGTCAGGACGCCTACTGCCCCGCGACTTCGAACGCTCCGCCGTCAAGCGTCGTCTCCACGACGAAGACGCCGGTCTCCGTGTCAGCCGGCATCCGGGCCACGCACCGGACGCCCGAGGCGGTGGCTTCGACCGAGAACTGAGCGATGACAACGCCGGGAGAGAACGCGAGGGGAGCGAAGGGAGACGAACGCGGAAATTCCACGCCCGAACTCGGCGGAGGGGACGAAGGCACGGGGCCTGCCAGAATCCAGCGGCCGTACTTCTGGTAGTACTCGAGCTCGGCCTGACACAGCGCGCGGGTCGCCGCGCGAGGACCCACTGCCATCGCCTCGGCAGTCCGTGTTCGGGCGCCAACGCCAGCCGCGATGACGCCGACGAAAACAACAGCGCACCCTGCGCTGAGGGCGATGGTGCGAGCGCGCTGGGTGGTGGCACGGGTCCCCACGAACAGCGCCAGGATACTCGACACCAGCACCAAGGCGAGCGGAACCCGGGCGCTCACTCAACTGCAAGCCTTCAACTCCCGACCCGCGCCCGGGGCATGTGCACCTCTGTGTGCTCTTTCCATCAATTCCCAAGACTCGTAACAATCGGTAAGGTCTCTCGCACGTTGCGGTAGTGGGGCTCGGAGGGAACTTGCGACGGATCGGGGATTTCATCGCACTCGGGTGCGCGGCGCTTCTCGTCGCAGGTGCGCGCGCAGAATCTGCGCCCCCTCACCTCGTCGTTCTGCAGCATGACGGCTCGAGCTACGACCGGAATCTCCCGGACGGAACTCTGAACGCGGCGCCGCGCCAGGCCCTCGCGAAGGCGTTCTACTCGTCGCACTCGGACAGCTACGACTTCCTCGTCTTCTTCCCGACGTTCCCCGCCGACTTCGGCTCCCACGTGGCCGGCCTCGAAATGAAGGTGAGCAATGCCGTGTCGGGGGTCGGTAATCCGGTCTTCGACTCGACCGCGTTCTTCGGGAGCCAGGGTCGCCTCAAGGGGACCATCGATCTCGGCGCGCTCATTCCCGGAGGGATTCCACAGGACGTCGATGATGCGGTGGGCATTCTCGCCCACGAGGTGGCCCATCAATGGAGCGGGAAGGCGACCTTCATACCCGCGGGCGAAACGACGGCGTCGACGTCGCTCCTCGGTGCGGACGCCGCGCACTGGAGCTTCTATCTCGACTCCGAAGCCTCGACGCTCTACGGCTCTGCGTGGTCACCTGCAGACGGCGGGATCTACACCAGCACGGCCTCGCGGCTGCGCTACTCGTCGCTCGACCTCTACCTCATGGGCTTCCTGGGGGCCGCGGAGGTTCCGCCCCTCACGCTCCTTTCCC
>JBBIOE010000038.1:0-42719 GCA_037443525.1 Archangiaceae bacterium
CGGTCCCGCCGCCGGCGCCGCCCCCGCCGCCTGCGCCGCGGGTGGAGGCGCCACCGGAGCCCGAGCCGCCGCCGCCGGCGAAGCCTGACTGGTTCGACGTGGCTCCCGAGGCTGAGACGCTCGCGCACCTGTCGCGTCGCTTCATCGCCGACGGGGGCGTGGTGGAGAACGACCGGCAGATCCTCCCCGAGCCGTACACCCTGGTGGAGGGCGTCTTCACCTTCCGCGGCGGCCCGCATCGCACCGGCGGCGCGTTCGGCACCATTCCCAGAAACCCGACCAGGCTCGAGGTGAGTTGGCGCTTCTCCACCGCGCACGGCGAGGCGCCCTGGTTCGGCGGCGCCGGGTGGACGGGCCAGAGCGTCATCGTGAAGTGGCCCGGCGTCATTCGCCACTCGATGACCCGGCTCGGGGCGGCCCGCTTCAACGACGAGCTCGTCGAGGTCATCCAGGGCTCCCTCGACGGCAACGTCTACTTCCTCGACCTCTTCACCGGGAAGCCGACGCGCCCGCCGCTGCGCACCGAGAACCCCATCAAGGGCAGCGTCTCCCTCGACCCGCGTGGCAACCCGCTGCTCTTCGTCGGCCAGGGCATCCCCAGGTCGGCGCCCATCGGGCTGCGGGCGTACGACCTGATCCGCCACGAGCCGGTCTTCTTCCTGCCCGGCAGCGACAAGAGCTCGCCTCGAAGCTTCTGGGGGGCCTTCGACGGCTCCGGCCTGCTCAACCGCAAGACGGACACCTACTTCGTCGGGGGCGAGAACGGCCTCGTCTACCTCATCCACCTGAACACCTTCTTCGACCCGGTGGCGCTGACGATGTCCTTGCGCCCGGAGGTGACCCGCTACCGCTATTCGGCCGGCACCAGGTTCTTCGGCGTGGAGAGCTCCATCTCGGCGGCGAAGAACCTCGCCTTCTTCGCCGACAACAGCGGCACCATTCAGGCGATGGACCTGCGCACCTTCACCCCGCTCTGGGCGTTCGAGGCCGGCGACGACACCGACGCCAGCATCACCGTCGATCTCGAGGAGGGCCGCCCGGTGCTCTACACCGGCTGCGAGGTGGACAAGACGGGCCCGAAGGGGAAGACGCACCTGCGCCGGCTCGACGGGCTCACCGGGAAGCAGAGCTGGGACGCGACCTACGCGTGCCTCGGCAGCGAGGGGCCGCCGAGGCGCATCGAGGCCGGCGTCTTCGCCACCAACGCGGTCGGCAGCGGCGACGTGGCCGACCTGGTGTTCTTCACCCTGTCCCGCTGCCCGGGGCCGGACAACGGCGTGCTCCTCGCCCTCGACAAGCAGACCGGGCGCGAGGCCTGGCGCGTCGGCCTGCCGAGCTCCTCCTGGTCGTCGCCCACGCTCCTGCACGACGAGGACGGCAAGACGTGGGTGCTGCAGGGCTCCCTCGGTGGGTGGCTCCAGCTCTTCGACGCCCGCACCGGAGTGGAGAGGGCGCGAACGAGGCTGAAGGGGGACATCGAGGCCTCGCCGTCGGCGTTCAACGACCGCATCGTGCTCGGCACCCGCGGCGACGCCATCTACGGCGTGCGCGTGTTGGGCGAACCGGGCACCGAGAGGCTCGTCGGCCCGGTGGCCGCCCCGCCAGGCCGGGCCTCGCCGGCGACGACCCGGCCCTGATGGCGGTGGCCTTCGCGAGCGACGACCTGGAATCGACGTTCGTCAGGGGTAGTACGCCAGCGCGGTCCCCTGCGTCACGAGGGTGTGCGCCGCGCCCTTCGCGTCGAAGACGGTGACCGGCAGCTCCCCCGGAATCCACTCCGCGCACGACGCGGGGTTGACGTGCTCGTAGGCGCCGCCGTCCTGCGACTCGACGCCGAGGACGATGGTCTTGTTCGGCGCCGAGGTGACGTAGGCGGTGCGCCCGTCGGGCAACACGCCGGCCGAGAAGTGCCCGACGCTGGTCTCCAGCGTGGTGGTCGTCCACTGCGGGAGCGGGCTCCACATCGCCGGCATGGGCGTGGCGCACGGGGCCTGCGTGCAGCGCGCGACCTTCAGCGCCGCGTCTGGGCCGCGGGAGAGGAAGAAGACGCGGGGCAGGCCGTCACCGCCCACCACCACCGACGGGTACACGCCCGGCTCCAGGAAGGCTCCCGCCACGTCCGACCAGTCCGCCTGGGTGCACTCGCGGTAGAGCATCTGGGCCGGCGCGTTCACCGGTCCGCCGCCCCACACCGCCAGCCGCCGGAGCCCGCCCCCACCGAGCGGCTGCAGCGCCACCGAGGCGCCGAAGGCGTCTGAGCTCGACACCAGCGTGAACGTCGACCACGCGGAGGGCGCCGACGCGCACGCCGTCTCGCACTCCGCGAGCAGCACGCCCTGGTTGAAGAACGTCGGCGGCCACCCGCGCATCGCCACGAGCACCCGCCGCTCGCCGCTCACCGCGAGCCCGACGGAGTCGCCGGCCGCAGTCCCGGTGGGCGGGAGCTCCAGCGCCACCGACGTCCACGACGACGGCTGCTCGCAGCCCGCGGCGCACTCCGCCACGCGCAGCTCGCCGGCCGATGGATCCGTCCGCCAGACCGCGGTGACGACGCCGGAGGTGGTGACGCCGAGCTGAGGGCGAAGCCCCGGCGCGCTGGTGCCGGCACCGACGTTCACCGGGGGCGAGAAGCGCGGCCGCGCCAGGTCGCAGGCCGGCCCGCACCGCGCGTAGAGGACGTCACCGGCGTCGGCCGCCTGGAAGAGGACGTGCAGCGCGCCGTCGCGGAGCAGCGCGCTCGCCGGGCCACCGTGCGTGGCGTCGATGATGGTCTCCGAGGCGCAGCCGGCGTCGGCGCCGCCGTCGTGCGAGAGCTCGACGACCGGGGTGAAGCACTGGCAGCCCCCAAGAGAAGCTCCGGCGAGCGCGAGCAGCAGCGTGAAGCGCACTCCACCGCGGCATCTCGACTCCATCGAGCCCCCTCGTCCGGTCAGCGTTCCGGCTCAGGCCGGATAGTACGGTCTGAGCATCAGGAAGATGACGACCCCGGTCACCGACACGTACAGCCACACCGGGTGGAGCACGCGGGTCACCTTGGTGTGCTTGGCGAAGTCCTTCCGCCAGGCGAACCAGAAGGCGGCCAAGGAGCCCGGCACCACCACCGCCGAGAGCAGCACGTGCGAGGCGAGCACCGCGAGGTACACCGCCTTCACCGCCCCCGCGCCGCCGAACTTCGTGTCGCCGTGCACCGCGTGGTACGCGAGGTACCCGACCAGGAAGAGCGCGCTGGCGACGAACGCCGACACCATCAGGTACCGGTGCACGTCGGAGCGCTTCTTGGCGATCGCCACCCGCCCGAGCACCAGGAGCACCGCCGCCGTCCCGTTCAGCACCGCGTTGAGCGGCGGCATGAAGCGCAGGTTCACCGAGGGCGAGCGCAGGCCGCCGTGCACGAGCAACAGCCACGAGAGGAAGGCCAGCGCCCCCACCGACACGACGGCGTTGAAGACGAAGAAGGCCCGATCCGAGGCCCCGCGCAGGCCATTCGTGGTGGCGGACGACATGCGCGCCTTGTACAGGTCGCCCCCGGAAATGGCCAAGGTCTGGATCCCTCTGCCCGACACGGACTTCGACGTCACCGAGGTCGTCGTGCCGTGGAGGCTGCTCACTCGCGCAGGTCACCAGGTCAGCTTCGTGACCGAGAAGGGCGGCGTGGTGCCGGCGGCCGATCCGCGGCTCCTCACCGGCGTGCTCTTCGGCCAGCTGGGCGCCGAGGCCGAGGCCAAGGCCTTCTACACCGAGCTCACCCACGCTCCGGAGTTCCGCGCCCCGCTGGCCTGGGACACGCTCGACGTGTCGAAGTTCGACGGGCTCCTCCTCCCCGGAGGCCACGCGCCGGGCATGACGCAGTACCTCGGCAGCGAGCCGCTCTTCCAGAAGGTGCGCGAGTTCTGGGCCCTCGAGCGGCCGGTGGGCGCCATCTGCCACGGCGTGCTGGTGGCGGCGCGGGCCAAGGTGCTGAAGGGCCACAAGACGACCTGCCTGCCCAAGTACATGGAGCGGACGGCGTACTTCCTCACCGCGTGGAAGCTGGGCCGCTACTACCGCACCTCCCCTGAGTACGTGGAGGACGAGGTGAAGGCCTCCCTCGAGTCGCCCGGGGACTTCGTGCTCGGCCCAAGGACGCTCACCGCGCGCGGCACCGAAACCGACGACGGGCCCGCGTTCGTGGTGGAGAGCGGCTTCTACGTCTCGGCGCGCTGGCCCGGCGACGCCTACCTCTTCGCCAAGCGCTTCATGCAGCGGCTCTAGCCGATGGGACGCCTCTCCGTCATCCGCGGGGTGCCCTCCAAGGCGGAGGGCTTCGAGCGCGTCTTGCGCATCTACGAGCCCGACCAGTACTTCTGGGACGACTCGACGCCCTTCGGCCTGGTGCTGATGCACGACGCCCAGAACCTCTTCGACCACCCGGAGACCTGGAGCTGGCCGAGCTGGGGCGCGGAGCACGCGCTGCAGGGGCTGATGAACCAGGGCCGCGTCGGCCCGTGGCTCATCGTCGGCGTGGACCACGGCCAGGGCCGCTTCGAGGACTTCTCGCCGTGGCCGGAGCCGCGCGCCGGCGTCCAGGGGCGCGCCCCGGCCTACGCGCGCTTCCTCATCGACGAGCTGTTGCCCGAGCTGCACCGGCGCTACCGCTTGAAGTCGGGGCCGCAGTGGACCGCGACGGTGGGCTCGAGCCTGGGCGGCCTGGTCTCGCTCTGGCTGCACTGGAGCCGCCCCGACGTCTTCGGCCGCGTGGCCGCGCTCTCGCCCTCGGTGATGTGGTGCCTCGACGGCCTGTTCCGCCACTGGACGAAGCACACCGAGCGGTGGACGAAGCTGTACATCGACGCCGGCGAGACCGAGGTGCTGGAGCGCGCGGGCTTCACCATGAAGTACGGCGAGGCGGTGCGGGCGTTCGCCGAGCACCTCGAGCGCCTGGGCTACGCGCCGCACGAGCTGGCGGTGTGGCTCGAGCCCGGCGGCATCCACAGCGAGGCCGACTGGCGGAGGAGGCTCCCCGCGGCGCTGGAGTGGGTGCTGCGCTGAGGGCGCCCCTCACCCTCGAAGCGCGGCGCTTCGTCCCAAGCTTCCGACCACGAAGGCCGTGGCGATCGCCAGGTTGATGCTGGCCGGCACCAGCCCAGCCAGCCCAGCCCCGCTGACCACGGCCACGACGTCCAGGGTCGCGCCCAGGCCGAACACCATCACGTTGGCGGACACGATGGCCTTTCGGGCCGAGGAGGCCTCTTCGTTCCGGGCCATCCAGTTCACGACCGCCATTCCGACGAACAGGGCCCCGTAGTGGCGCAGGAAGGCGACCATTCCCGAAGAGGCGTCCGGCGGAACCACGCCGGCGCTCATCTCCACCGGCGCGACGAGGTGCCCGATGGCGACGAGCGCCATGTAGACCGAGGAGATGACGAAGGGGATCTTGAGGTTCACCACCGCCTCGTACGCCGGGCGCGCGCTCAATTCCAGGTGAAGACGAGGTCGTGCTCTTGGGACTACGGGTCCCGGCGCGCCGCTGGCGACTGGACCCCGCGCCGTGCCCGCGCCTCGCGGCAGCAGTCGCTGCCCGGCTCGAGCGCGCGGCACAGCGTGGGCCGCTCCTCGTAGACGGCGCAGAGGAACTGGTTCGGTACGGCGGTGCGCAGCGCGCCGCAGTGGCCCTGGGTCATCTTCATGAAGCGCTGCGGCTCCGACGGTCGGCCGACGCTCGCCGGGATCTCACCGACCGCCGGGGCGACGAACTCGGCCATTCGCGCCGCGCCCAGCCTGGCGGCGTCATGGGCGAAGACCTGCACGTAGTCTCGCCTCCCGAAGCAGCAGGCGCCGCAGGTGGTGCAGTCGTAGTTTTCGCTCAAGGTGAACCCATAACCGAGACACGCGCGGCGCTCACCCTCGAATCGCGGCTCCGTTCCTGGTCGGACTGGGAGGTCGACCTGCTCGTGACACCGTGCGCGTGACTCCGCTCGGGGCGAACGGTGGTGAGTCAGCGCTCCTGCACCCACGCGATGTCCTCTTTGACGCGCGCGAGCTCGGGGTGGCGAATCATGAACACCTCGTCGCCCATCGCCCCCGCGAGCACCGGCGGCATCCACCGGTGCCACAACAGCCGTGAGCCCAGGTAGGCCAGGGCCTCCTCGCGCGAGCGCTTGTAGGTGACGCCGTTGCGCCGGCTGATGTGCGCGACGTGCCACCTCCGCTCGAAGGTGAAGCCCGACACGTCCTGCCCCGCGATGGCCTTCGCCCACAGCTCGTAGACGTTGACGTCGGCGGTGTAGTTCATCATGTCGGTGGTGAAGCCACCGGGCGGGCGCACGTTGATCTCCAGCGCCTTGTGCGTGCCGTCCTCGAGCTCGAAGAACTCGGCGTGGAAGAAGCGCTCGCGAATGCCGAACTTCTCCACCGCCCGCCGGCCGAAGTCGGCGAGCTGTTTGGGAATCTCGCGGCGGCTCCAGTAGGAGACGTCGAGCCCGCCCAGCACCACCTCCATGATGCCGCTGGAGTACGCGTGCGAGGTGTCGAAGACGATGCGCCCGTCCCGGTCGACGAAGCCGTCGTAGCTGACGATGTCGCCGGTGATGAAGGGCTGCACCAGGTAGCCGTGGAGCGGCTCCTCGAGCACCTTGGCCAGCGCTCGCTCGTCGTTCACCTTGAAGGTGCGCGCCGCGCCCACGCCCACGTCGGGCTTGAAGATGAGCGGGAAGCCCTGCGCCTTGGCGAACGCGCGGACCTGCGCGCTCGACTCGAAGCGCACGCCGTCGGGTCGGGGAATGCCGGCCTCCTGGTAGAGGCGCGCCATGCCGGACTTGGTGCGCCACACGTCCATCTGCGCGGGCCGGGGCCCGGGAATGTTGAAGTCCTCCCGGAGCCGCGCCTCGAGCCCGAGCCAGTGCTCGTTGTGCGAGTCGATGCGGTCGATGCGCCCGTGCTTCCAGGACAGGTAGGCCACCGCGCGGTGGGCGTCGTCGTAGCTGGAGAGGTTCGGCGCGAAGTAGTACTCGCCGAGCGCGGCGTGCAGCGCGGGGTCGAGCTCGTGCGGCGGCGTGTCGCCCAGGCCCAGCACGTTCACGCCCTGGGCGCGGAGCGCGGTGCAGAACTGGAAGAACTGCGGCGGGAAGCCCGGTGAGATGAAGATGACGTTCATGGGTGAACCCGCGCGAGTATTGTCGCGCCGGCAGGTGGCTGCCAATCTGGCACGCGTGCTGACCAGGCTCCGCCAGAACCTCTACGTACAGGTGCTGCTCGCGGTGGCGCTCGGCGCCCTGGTCGGCCACCTCTCCCCCGAGCGCGGCGTGGCGCTGCAGCCGCTCGGCGAGGCCTTCATTCGCGCGGTGAAGATGCTCATCGCGCCCATCGTCTTCTGCACCATCGTCACCGGCATCGCGAAGATGGGAGACCTGAAGAAGGTCGGCCGCGTCGGCTTCAAGGCGCTGATCTACTTCGAGGTGCTGACCACGGTGGCCCTGCTCATCGGCCTGCTGGTGGCGAACGCGCTCGGCCCCGGGCGCGGCATGAACGTCGACGTGAGGTCCCTCGACGCCTCGTCCATCGCCAGCTTCACCGAGAAGGCCAAGGCGCACGGCCTGGTCGACTTCCTCCTCAACGTCATTCCCAAGGACGCGGTCGACGCCTTCGCGCGCGGCGACATCTTGCAGGTGCTCTTCTTCTCGGTGCTCTTCGGCGTGGCGCTCGCGGCGCTGGGAGAGCGGGGCCAAAGGCTCCTGCACTTCCTCGACGACGTGACCCAGGTGCTCTTCCGCATCGTGACGGTGCTGATGCGCTTCGCGCCCCTCGGGGCCTTCGGCGCGATGGCCTTCACGGTGGGCAAGTTCGGCGTCGACAAGCTGGTGAGCCTGGGCCAGCTGCTCGCCACCTTCTACGTCACCAGCGCGCTCTTCGTGCTCGTGGTGCTGGGCGGAGTGATGCGGTGGGCCGGGCTCTCGGTGGTGCGCTTCCTGCGCTACATCCGCGAGGAGCTCTTCATCGTGCTCGGCACCTCGTCCTCGGAGTCGGCGCTGCCGCTGTTGATGCACAAGCTGGAGAGGCTCGGGTGCTCGAAGCCGGTGGTGGGGCTGGTGGTGCCGATGGGCTACTCCTTCAACCTGGACGGCACGAGCATCTACCTGACCCTGGCCACGCTCTTCATCGCGCAGGCCACCAACACCCACGTCACGCTCGAGCAGGAGCTGGAGATCCTCCTCGTGCTGCTGCTCACCTCGAAGGGCGCGGCGGCGGTGACCGGAGGCGGCTTCATCACCCTCGCGGCCACGCTCTCGGCGGTGGGCGAGATTCCGGTGGCGGGCTTGACGCTGCTCCTCGGCGTCGACCGCTTCATGTCCGAGGCGCGCGCCCTCACCAACCTCGTCGGCAACGGCGTGGCGGCGGTGGCGGTGTCGAAGTGGGAGGGCGAGCTCGACGCCGAGCGGGCCAGGCGCACCTTGGACCTCGGCGTGGCGGTGGAGGTGCCGGTGGAGGTGCCGGTCGAGCGCGCGCCGCCCTGACTTTCGGCGAAGGTCGACGGCCTCCTGCGAAGTGGCTATGCGGCAGGCGGTGACGAACATTCGACGCTTCTCAGCGTGCCTGCTCGTGAGCGCTTCGGCGGTGGCGGCCTGCGCCGTCATCGTCGCGCCCACGACCCGCGGCGGAGACACGCCCGCGGGGCCCATCGAGAACGACGCCCTGAACTACCTGGCGATGGTGACGGGGCCAGTGACCGCGGCCCCAGCCCCCTTCTGTTTTCGGGTCGGAGCGCCGTTGCTCGCTCGTGCGCTTCCGATGTCTCCGGAGGCTGGGCTTGCGACCATCACCCTGTTGAGTCTGGTGCTGGCCGGCGCCCTCTGGGTGTACGTCGGTCTCCGCCTCGGCTACTCGCGCGCGGCGCTGGCCATCGCGGCGCTGGCGGCCTGCTCGACCCAGGGGTGGCTCCAGAACTTCAACAACCCGTATCTCACCGACGGCGCCGGGTTGCTCGGCGTGGTCGCGGCAGGCGCGGCTTGGATGTTCGATGCCTACTGGGTCGCGCTGGTCGTCCTGGCCATCGCACCGCTTGCACGCGAGACCGTCGGCCCAATGGCGCTCCTGTGGGGTCTTCGTTCGCGCCTTCAGCTCGCCCTCGCGCTCTCGCTCGCAGGAGCGCCGCTCGCGCTGGTTCACCTCTGGCCAGGCATGCCTCAGGGGGAGGGGGTGCTCGAGACGCTCCGCTACGTGCTGGAGCACAAGGGGCTGGTGCGCATTCTTGCCGATGCGCTCGCGAGCCATCACGCGCTCTGGCTCGCCGGCGCCGTCGGGCTGTCACTCGCGCCGGCCCGGAGGCGGCAGCTCATCGGCCCGCCGCTGGTGCTGATGCTCGTCGTCGCTCTGGGACTGAGCCTGATCGCCCTGAACACCGTGCGCATGTTCACTTTGGCGCTCCCCTTCGTCGCCTACGCCGTCGCCGAGTTCACCGAGGCCCTCCTCTCGCTGGACAAGAGACTGGCGGGAACCTTCGGCGCAGCGCTGGCGCTCGGGCCGTGGGTGTGGTTCCCCACGCGCTGGCTCGGTGGAACGGCTCGGGCGCTGAAGCCCGCCCAGTACGTCTTCGCAGGTCTGTGCGTCGTCGTCGTGCTGTGGGCCTGGCGGCGAGTCGTTCGGGGGCCGGTGGACCGGCCGCTCTCGGAGGCCCGCGAGCCTCTCCCTGGCCGTTCCCATGCACGCGCACCGGGAGAGGAACGACCATGCAACCCAGACTCCCCGACCAGATGAAGGCCGCCGCGATCGACGCCTATGGCGGCCCCGAGGTGATCCACGCCGAGACGCTGCCGAGGCCGAGGCCGAAGGCCGACGAGGTGCTGATTCGAGTCGATGCGGCCGGAGTGGGCGTGTGGGACCCCTTCGTGCGGACGGGGGAGTTCGAGATCGGCGGGCGGAGATTCCCCAAGATCATGGGGAACGACGGAGCGGGGGAGATCGTCGAGGTCGGCTCGCGCGTGAAGCAGCTGAAGCCGGGCGACCGGGTCTACGCGTACACGATGGCGGGCGGCTTCTACGCCGAGTACGCGGTGGCGAAGCAGAACGAGGTCGCCAGGCTCCCCAAGGGGCTGAGCATCGAGGAGGCCGGGGCGCTGGGCGCGGATGGCATCACCGCCCTGCGCGGGTTGCAGGGGCTGAACCTCGCGCAAGGCCAGAAGCTGCTCATCTTCGGCGCCAGCGGCGGCATCGGCCACCTGGCGGTGCAGCTCGCCAAGCGGCTCGGCGCCCAGGTCTTCGCCATCGCCTCAGGGCATGACGGCGTGGAGCTGGTGCGCAAGCTCGGCGCCGACCAGGCCCTGGACGGAAAACACGACGCGCTCGCCGACGCGCTCCATCGCTTCGCGCCGCAGGGCTTCGACGCGGCCCTGGTGCTGGCCAACGGCAGGGGCCTGGACGCCGCCCTCGCCCGCCTGAAGAAGGGCGCCGTCTTCGCCTACCCGAACGGCGTCGAGCCGGTGCCCGAAGCACCCGAGGGCATCACCGCGCGCGCCTACGACGGAATCCCCAGCCCCGAGACGTTCGAACGCCTGAACGAGCTCGTCAGCCAAGGGCCGTTCCACGTCGAGGTCCACGCCTACGCCCTGGAGGACGCCGCGCGGGCGCACCGCGACGTCGAGAAGCACCACCTGGGCAAGCTCGCCTTGCGGATGCACTGACGGCGCCGGCCGTTACGGCCGCGGCCTTCCCGCCCGAGCGCTCACTCGATGCGGCAGGCCTCGTCGGCCTCGAGCCTGGGCGCGCGCGGGTTCAGCTTGGCCGCGTCGCCGTAGCCGAGGTTCACCAGCAGCATCGAGCGCCAGGTCGTGCCGGCGAAGAACGCGGCGTCGACCGTGGGGGCGTCGAAGCCGCCCATCGGCCCGCAGTCCAGGCCGAGGCTCCGCGCGGCGAGGATGAGGTAGCCCGCCTGCAGGGTGGCGCTCTGCACGCCCATGCGCTCCCGCTTGTCGGCGGGCATCTCCGCCATGCGCGCCCCGGCGTCGGGGCGGTGCGGCGCGAGGCGGTTCAGCTTGCCGAAGAACTCGGAGTCCCAGGCGACGATGGCCGTGGCCGCCGCGGTCATCGCCTTCTCCACGTTGCCCGCCGGGAGCGCGGGGCGCAGCCGCTCCTTCGCCGCGGCGCTCTTCACGAAGACCAGCCGCAGCGGCTGAATGTTCATCGCGGTGGGGCCCATGCGCGCGAGCTCGTAGACCCGCCGCAGGACCGCGTCGTCCACCGGCCGGCTCTGCCAGGCGATGTGGGTGCGGGCGTCGAGGAAGAGCTGTCGGAGGGTGGCGTCGTCGAGCGTGGGCATGTCGGTCTCCAAGCGGGGGGAAGCGGCCGTTTGCTCGACGCCAGCGAGCGTGTCCAGTCCCGGAAGCCACCCTGCCCGAGCGGTGGGCACACGGGTGTCACTCTCCGGGCGGCCGCGCTGTCCGAGCGAGACACCCTGCGGGCCGCGTACACCGCGGTGAAGCTCGAGCTGGAGCTGATGAAGAAGCGGCTCTTCGTCGCGAAGGCCGAGCGTGTGGACATCGCCCAGCGGGGTCGGTGCGGCCGCTCCCCACTGCGAGTCCCGTTGTGAGTGAACGCGGTCGACCGCGACGCCGGCATCTTGCTGGTGCAGCTTCCAAGACGCGGGGCCGCCTCCCGGCTGGCGTGCGACGCGGCGAGGGAAGGGCTGCGCTGCACCAACACCGACGGTGGCGTGCAGTAGCCTCGTGCCGACCCGCTCCTATGACCGGAGTCCCGAGAAGAGGGCTCGCTGCCGGAGGCATCGTCCCGGCGGTCGGAGCCTCAGGCCCGGCGTGGCCAGCCACCCGCATCCCGCCTCTGGCCGCGGCCGGGTCTGCTACTGTCGTTCGCCGTGCCTGAGCCCACGGACCTGAACGGCGGTCGGCTGTCCCCGGCGCGAGCGCTGCTGTCGCCCCTGTTTCTCGGCGCGCTGGTCACCCTGGCGTTGAATGATCACGTGCTCAAGGGCGCTGGCGTTCTCCCGGGGTGGCTCACCGGGAAGCTGAGCGACGTCGCCGGCCTCGTCGTGCTGCCGGTGGTCCTCGCCGTCGTGTTTCGCGTGCGCCGGACGAGCGGCTTCGTCGCCGCCCAGCTCGTCAGCGTCGCCTTCCTCGCCGGGCTCAAGCTCTCCGTGGAGTTCTCGCACGCGTGGACCACGGTGCTCGGGCTTTTCGGGCTCAACGCAAGGAACACCGTCGACCCCACCGATCTGTTCGCCGTGGTGGTGCTGGTCCCGCTCTGGCGCTGGGTGCTGCCGGTGATGCGGAAGAGCGGCGAGGGACGCGGCCCATCGACCTGGCGGCCATCGCTCGAGCTCGTGGTCCTGTGCACGTCGGCGGTCTTCCTGGTCGCGACCTCGCAGGCGGAGTGCCAGAACTTCACCAAGACGACGAGCGTCGTCCCCAACGACACGGCTCCCAAGTACCCGGGCCCCGCGACCGGAACGGAGCTGCTCGCCAGGTCCGGCCCCACGCGAACCGGCTCCTCGACGGGGAGGCTCTACAGCCCGACCCGCTGCGTGGAGACCAGCGCCCGAGCCGTGACCGACGTGACCGTCACCTACGACACCGCCAGGGCCGTCACCCGTCACGACACCATCGACGTGGACTGGACGAAGAAGGTGGAGGGGTGCCACCAGATGCCCCAAGGGACGACCATCACCGTCGACGTACCGGTGTCCATTCGCACCGCCGATGGCGCCGTGTCCATCGACGACACCGTCACGCTGCACGAGCCTTGGCCCGACGCCGGGGTCTCCTGGAGTTTCGGCTACTGGCGCGACCAGAACCCGGCCCAGCTCAAGGACGTGCTCGACCGCGCCGGCATCACCTCGAGCTCGAGCTTCGTCGGTGCCAAGATTCGCTGGACCGAGCACATCGGAGGGGAGATCGCGCTGGTGCGCGAGAAGACCTCCGAGAACTGCGCGCTCGTCTCGTGGCCGGATCTCCCGTAGGCGTCGCCCGAAACGCGCCGAGGGCTGAAACTCGGCCCGGGCGCTTCCCCACCTGCACGTTCTTCGCGCTCCTCGCGCCGTCCAGGGAGCGCTCGCGTGGCCGCGGGCTTGCTCCCGAGTCCGGTGAGCCCGGGAGACCACCATGGCCGGCGTCGAAGTCGAGGGCAGCTGCGAGCCGCGGTTCGGCCGCGTACGGGACGCCTTCGCCGAGAACTTCGAGCAGGGCGGTGAGGTCGGCGCGTCGGTCGCGGTCGCCATCGGCGGCCGGCTGGCCATCGACCTGTGGGGCGGCCACCGCGACGCCGCGCGCAGCCAGAGGTGGCTGAGCGACACCATCGTCAACGTCGCCTCCACGAGCAAGGGCGTGACCGCCCTCTGCGCCCACCGCCTCGTCGACGGCGGGCGGCTCGACCTGAACGCGCCCGTCGCCACCTTCTGGCCGGAGTTCGCGCAGGCGGGCAAGGCGACCTTGCCGGTGCACCTGCTCCTCAGCCACCGCGCCGGCCTGCCCGCCATCGACGAGTGGCTACCGACCGAGGCCTTCTACGACTGGAAGCGAATGACGGACGCGCTCGCGGCGCAGAAGCCCTGGTGGGAGCCCGGCACGCGGCATGGCTACCACGCCTTCACCTTCGGCTGGCTGGTGGGCGAGGTGGTGCGGCGGGTCGCCAGGAAGAGCCTCGGGACCTACTGGCGCGACGAGGTGGCCCGGCCGCTGGGGCTCGACTGCCTCCTCGGCTTCGGCGCCGAGCACGACGCCCGCGTGGCCGACTTCCTCCCGCCGCCGCCTCCCCCGCCGGACGTACCCGACTTCGAGGCCGAGGCCGTGCACCAGGCGGGGCCGATGACACAGAAGGCGGTGGGCAACCCGCCGAAGACGGTGGCGGACATGAACACGCGCGCCTGGCGGGCCGCGGAGATCCCCGCCGGCAACGTGCACACCAACGCCCGGGCGCTGGCGAAGGTGTTCGGCGCCCTCGCCACCGACGGAACGCTGGACGGCGTCCGGGTGCTCAGCCCCGAGAGCATCGCGCGGGCGAGAGGCGAGCAGGCCAACGGGCCCGACGCCGTGCTCTTCGGCATGCCCACGCGCTTCGGGCTCGGGTTCTCGCTGCCCCCCGCGGGCGAGGGCTTCGGCCCCACGAGAGCGTCGGCCTTCGGCAGCCTCGGCGCGGGAGGCTCCATCGCCTTCGCGGACCCGGAGGCCGGCGTGGGCTTCGCCTACGTCATGAATCAGATGCAGCCCGGTATGCCGCCGGACCCGCGGGCCCTGCGGCTCATCGACGCGCTCTACGCCTCGCTGTGAGTCAGAGCGGGCTGCGGAAGACGAAGAGCGAGGCCTGGCCGTCGACGAGGTACAGCACCCACTTCCCGTCGGGCGTGGCGTCGACCCGGGTGAAGCCAGCTCCGGCGCGCAGCACCGCGCGGTGGCCGTCCTGGCTGACCTGCTCGATGCCCGAGGTGCTGCTGACGACGTACTGCTCCCGCCCGAGCGCGGAGACGCTGGCGAGCGGACCCAGGCCGAGCGTGACGCCGCCGGAGGGGCCGCGGCCGCCGATGAAGTCGCGCTGGAGCGGGCGGTTGGCGCCGTCGAAGCCGACGTAGGCGTAGCCGTACAGCGCCCCGTTGCCGTCGAAGCGCGGGCTGGTGCCTCGATGGGTCTCGTCCTGGGGCGTCGCCCCGGAGACGTTGCGCTTGAGGCTCTGCACCGTCGAGCCGTTCTTCACCCACATCAGCACCGCGTCATCCAGCGAGACGTCGAGGTCGGTGGGCTCGGGCGCGTCGGTGACCTTCTGCCGCGTGCCGGAGACCGGGTCGATGACCTCGACGGTGGTCGCGGTGGTGAAGAAGAGCGACTTCCCGTCGGGCGACCAGGCGACCGAGGTGAGCGGCGTGTCGGTGGTGGCGAGCACCCGCGCCTCGTTGCCGTCGGGCCGCATCACGCCCACCACGTGCTTCGAGCCGTCGTCCACCGCGTGGAAGGCGAGGTACGAGCCGTCGGGCGCGAAGCGGGCGGACTTGAAGACGCGGCCGGCGGTGGGGCGCACCTCTCCTTCGGCCGGCGCGGTCGCCACCACCTCGGAGCGCGAGACCTTGCCACCGCAGGCGGCGAGGAAGACGAAGGAGATGACGAGCGCGCGCATCGCTCTCTCGCGGCTACAGCGCGATGCCCTTGTTGAAGTCGGTGGTGGTGGTGCTGAGCACCTTCGACACCTCGGACGCCTGGTTGAAGATGACGCCCAGCTCGCGGTTCGAGTCGAGCGAAGCCTGGGTGAAGTTCTCCGAGCCGACGTAGGCCGTCTTGCCGTCGGCGACGATGGACTTGGCGTGCATGTAGGGGTTGGCGAGCTTGCGCACTTGCACCCCCGCGGCCTTGAGCTTCACCACCGCCGCGTCCTGCGCCGCCGAGGGCGGGTCGGCCGAAACCACCACGCGCACCCGAACCCCGCGCGAGCGCGCGATGATCAGCGCGTTGGCCACCTGCGGATCGCTCAGCACCTCCGCCTCGAGGTCCAGGGTGCTGGTGGCCGAGTTGAGCAGCGCCACCAGGCGATCGTGGGCGTTGTCCGGCGCGACGGCCAACGCGCCCACCACCGGCGCAGGTGTGCCGTTGAAGTCGGCCTGGAAGATGGCCTCGGCCTCCTCGACGTCGGCGGGCTCGGTGTCGACGGCGAGGTACTCGCGGTTCGAGCCGGCCGAGGTCTGGGTGACGTTCATCGTCATGATCCACGCCGTCGCCTTGTCGACGATGACGCACTTCTCGTGGACGAGGTTGAAGGTGGAGGACGCCCAGCGCACGTCCACGCCCGCGCTCTGGAGCTGGGTGAAGACCGCCTGGTTCGAGCCCGCGCCGTTGGGGAAGGTGCGGTTCAACAGCACCTGCACCTCTCGCCCCGCGTTCTTCTGCGCGATGAGCGCGTCGACGATGGCGGAGTTGGAGAGGATGTACATCACCATGTGCACCGACGACGTCGCGCCGGTGATGGCGTTCTTGAGCGCGGAGCCGTTGTCGCTGGGCTCGACGATGATGCGCACGTTCCGGGTGGTGACGGTGCCGCCGTCCCACCCGCTGCCGCCGCCGGTCGCGCTGCCGCCCGTGGCTCCGCCGCCGGTGCCCGCGCCACCGCCCGAGCCCAGGTCTCCGCCGGTGCCGCCGTCGTCCCCGGTGAAATTGGGAGGTGGCTCACACCCGGGGCCGACCAGCAGCAGCGAGAGGAGGAGCGCGAGGAGGGCGAACGCGCCGGCGCGCCGGGAAACAGCGGAGACGAGATGGACCGCGGAAGACACCAGTGCCCTGTTAGCACCGGTTGCGGTCCGAGCGTCAGTGGGTCGCGCGCTGCCCGCGGGCGGCTATGCTGCGCCGCGCCGTGTCCGACAGCGACGACGCCCACGCGCGCACCTTCGTCAGCGCCGAGTCGAAGATGCCCGTCGCCGCGGCGCTCGAGCCCGGCGACAAGCTGGGCCGCTACGTCGTGCTCGAGGTGCTGGGCGCCGGCGGCATGGGGCTGGTCTTCGCGGCCTTCGACCCGGTCCTCGATCGCCAGGTGGCCATCAAGGTGCTGCGCGTGGCGGATCGGGGCAGCTTCGGCAGCTCCGGCGGCACCTCGCGCCTGTTGCGCGAAGCGCAGGCCATGGCCCGGCTGTCGCACCCCAACGTGGTGCCGGTGTACGACGTGGGCTCCGTCGACGGCTCGGTCTTCGTGGCCATGGAGCTGGTGCGCGGGCTGGCGCTCGACAAGTGGCTCGTGGAGAAGCCGCGCCCCTGGCGCGAGCAGCTCGAGCTGTTCCTCGCCGCCGGGAGAGGGCTACAGGCGGCGCACGAGGCGGGCCTGGTGCACCGCGACTTCAAGCCGGCCAACGTGCTGGTCGGCGCCGACGGCCGGCCGCGCGTCACCGACTTCGGCCTCGCCCACTCCACCCGGGCCCACACTCCCGAGTCCACGCCCAAGGAGCACGCCGTCGCGCTCCCCGGGCTCGCGGAGGCCCTCACCCAGGCCGGGTCCATCATGGGCACCCCGGGCTACATGGCGCCCGAGCAGTACACCGGCGCCCCCACCTCGCCCGCGACGGATCAGTACGCGTTCTGCGCCTCGCTCTACGAGGCCCTCTACGGCGCCCGGCCCTTCCCGGGCACCGACCTCCCGACGCTGGCCAGGCTCACCCAGGAAGGCCAGGTGCCCCCGCCGCCCCAGGGCTCGCGAGTGCCGCCGTGGCTGTTCCCCATCATCGCCCGGGGCCTCTCGCCCGACCCGGCGGCGCGCCACCCGTCGCTGGCCGCGCTGCTCGACGCGCTGGCTCGAGATCCGCGGAGGGTCCGCAACCAGCGGCTGGCCGCGGCCGCCACGCTGCTCGTCGCGCTGGGAGGCCTCGGCACCTGGAGCTGGCTGTCCGAGCGCTCGGTGCAGGAGTGCCGGGCGTCCGCCCAGAAGCTCTCGGCGGCCTGGGACGACGGCGTCAAGGCCAAGGCGGAGCGGGCCTTCTCCGCCAGCGGCGCCTCCTGGGCGAAGCTGACCTGGGCGCGCACCCGGGACTCGATGGACGAGTACGCCCGGGCCTGGGCCCAGGAGCGCGTCGAGGCCTGCGAGGCCACCCGGGTGCGGCGCGAGCAGTCCGAGCGGCAGCTCTCCTTGCGGCTGTCGTGCCTCGATCGCCGCCTCGACGAGCTGTCCACCCTGGCCCAGGCCTTCTCCGCCGCCGGCCCCGAGCTGGTCGGCCAGGCGGGCACCACGGTGACGCGGCTGACGCCGGTCTCGGCCTGCCGGAACCTCGAGGCGCTGGAGGAGCTGCAACGCCTCGCCCCCGCGGCGCGCGAGCGGGTCGACCGCATGGAGCAGCAGGTGGCCCAGGGGCGCATGCTGGTCGCGGCGGCGAGGCTCTCGAGCGCGCGGGAGAAGATCGAGCCCGCGGTGGCCGAGGCCACGGCGCTCGGCGTCCCCGCCTTCGAGGCCGAGACCTTCGAGGCGCTGGGCGAGCTGGAGCGGGAGAGCGGCCACTACCCCCAGGCGCGCGCGGCCTTCGATCGCTCGGTGCGGGCGGCCTTCGCGGCGGGCGACGAGCGGCGCGCGGCGCGGGTGCTGGCGGCCCAGGTCTCGCTGGTGGGGTGGCGCCTCGAGCGCCCGTCCGACGGCCTGATGCTCGAGCCGGTGGTGCGCGGCGTCATCGCCCGCCTCGGCGCCGATCGCCAGCTCGCCGCGCTCCTCGACGAGGGCCTCGGCGACGCGCAGTGGCAGGCGGGAGACCGCCCCGCGGCGCTCGAGAGCTACCAGCGGGCGCTTTTGGCCACGCTCGCGCTGCAGGGCCCGGACAGCGCCGACGTCGCGCGGCTCCACTCCTCGGTGGGCTGGGTGTTGATGGAGCTCGGCCGCACCCGCGACGCCCGGAGCCACTACGAGCAGTCGCGCGAGATTCGCGAGAGGCTCCTCGGCGCCGACCACCCGTCGCTCACCTACACCTGGAACGAGCTCGGTCACCTCGCCGAGGAGCGCGGAGAGCCCGACGAGGCGGTGCGGTGCTTCGAGCGCTCCCGGGCCATCGGGCAGCAGGCGTTCCTCACCGACTCGAGCTCGATCTTGAGGCAGACCGTCAACCTCGCCGGAGCGCTGGCCCGGGCCGAGCGGTTCTCCGAGGCGGCGCCGCTCTTGGACATCGCCGAGAAGGTCTTCGACCAGCCCCAGAGCGAGCCCTTCATCGCGGCGCGCGTCGAGTTCCAGGCGACCCGCGCTCAGGTCCTCTTGGGGCAGCAGCGGGCGAGCGAGGCGGTGCAGAGCGCCCGGGTGGCCCAGCAGCTCGGGACTTCCGCCTTCGGAGCCGAGCACCCGCAGACCCTGGTGGCGCTCCCGGTGCTCGCGGCCGCGCTGGAGGCGACGGGCAAGCCCGCGGAGGCGGTGGCGACGCTGGACGAGTACCTGGCCGCGTCCACCAAGAAGGGCGCCTGCGAGACGGCGGACTGCGCCGCCGCCTGGGTGCACGGCGGGCGGGCCCTGCTGGCGCTGCGAAGGAAGCCGGAGGCGCTCGCGCGGCTGGAGAAGGGGCTCGCCCTGCTGGGCACGGTGGAGGGCAACGAGCGCCTCAAGGCCGAGAGCCGGCTCGCCCTGGCCGACGCGCTCTGGGCCACGGGTGGCGACCGGACGCGAGCGCGCGCGCTGGCGGAGAAGGCGCGGGCGGGCTTCGAATCGCTGCGGCGCTCCGGAGACGTGCAGGCGGCCGAGGCCTGGCTCGCCGCGCACCGGCGGTGAGCGCCGTCAGCCGGTGACGCCGAAGAGCATGCGCACCACCGCGGCGATGGCCAGTGGCGTGCCCACGTTGGGGTCGAAGTGCGGCGCGAGGGTGTCGCGCATCTCGGCGGCCGAGGCGAAGCGCAGGCTCACTTCTTTGGCGAAGCCTCGGTCGATGATGGCGGAGATGGCGTCGGGCAGGTCCTGCCGCACCTCGTCCAGCGGCGCGTACTTGCGTTTCTTCGCCACCTCGAAGATGGCCTTGGGCGTCTTGCCGTCGAAGGGGCGCTCCAGGGTGAGCAGCTCGTAGAGCATCACCGTGGCGGCCCACAGGTCGGTCTCCACCGAGCTGTGGCCAGCGAGGGTGTCGGGCGAGAGGTAGTGCGGCTTGCCCGGCACGGTCCCCTCGGTGACGGTGGTGGGCGCGTGAGCGACGCCGAAGTCCCCGAGCTTGATCTCCCCGGTGCGCGAGATGAACAGGTTCGAGGGCGAGACGTCGCGGTGCACGATGCCGAGGGGCTTGCCGTTCTTGTCGAGCGCGTTGTGGGCGTAGGAGAGCGCGTCGAGCAGGGTGTGAATGAGGAAGAGGGAGAAGTCGACCGGCAGGTGAATCTGCTTCTCGCGGCACTTGGCGAGGAGCTGGCCGAGGTCGCGCCCGTCCACCAGCTCCATGGCGATGAAGTAGGTGTCCTTCAGCGCGCCCACGTCGTAGACGCGCACGATGTTCGGGTGGTCGAGGAGCCTGGTGAGATCGGCCTCGCTGGTGAAGAGATCGATGCTCTCGGGGCGCGACGCGAACTGCGGCAAGAGGCGCTTGAGGGCCACCGGCCAGCCAGCGCGAGGGCCCGCCATCGCGCGCGCCCGGTACACCTCGGCCATGCCGCCTCGTCCGAGGAGGGAGAGGACGGTGTAGTTGCCGAAGGTGGCGCTGGCGTCAGGTGCTCGGTGCTGCACGAACGATGGGGCCTCGCTGAGTGAGTCGACGCGTCGTGACGAGTGTGGCCCAGGACGGGTGTAGGTAGCGAGGCCGAAAGTGTCGCCCCACGGAAGGAGCCGGCTATCCTCCGGGCGTGCGTCACGAGACCGCCGGCGACCGATTTCGGGCGACCATCGACCTGTTCCGCGTCGGGGTCTCACTCAAGGAAGCGCAGCTGCGTGCCGCGAATCCATCGCTGGGAGACGCCGAAGTGCTCGCTATGCTGAAGGCGTGGCTCGTCGACAAACAACCTCCCGGCGGCGAGGAGCTTCGGCGCGTTCCGTGGCCGCGACGATCGACCCCCTCGAAGCGCTGACGTCCCGGTCCGGCGAGCGTCACGCGTCCGACTGCTCGATGCGCTCCACGCTCGCGCTGGCCGGCTCGGGCACGCCGTCGACGTACACCACGTGCTGGCCGAGCTGCGCCGGCACGCGGGGGCCGGGCGTCACGATGCCGGTCAAGTTGAGGGGGTCGACCGCCGCCAGGCGCACCCGCTCGCCGGTGGGCTCTTGGCGCCGCACCTGCCGCGCCAGCTCCACCGCGTCGTTGAGCGCGAACTGCTCGCCCGCGAAGCCCGCGAGGAAGCGCCCGCCGCGAATCTCGCCGCGCGCCTCGAGCCGCCGGTACACGCGCACCAGGTCCCGCCAGGGCGGCGCCAAGGGCTCGCGCCCGAGGAGGTCGCGGAAGACGATGCCGTAGCGCTCGAGGAAGAGCTGCGCGAGCCGCTCCTCCTGGTCCGCCAACTCCTGCGACTCCGCGTGGCGGAGCAGGCTCCAGCGCCCCGGCCCGCCGCGCTGCAGGGCCCGCTGCCGCCGCCGCAGCTTGGGCGAGAGCAGCACGCGCAGGTTCTGAACCGCGTCGGACGTCACCAGCCCGCGGGCGAGCAGCTCCCACAGCGCGTCCTCCACCTCGGCCGGCAGGCGCCGGGTCGAGGCGGTGAGCTCGGCGAAGAACGAGGCGCCGCGCCGGTCCAGCGCCAGGGCCACGTCCTTCGCGGGGCCGGACAAGTCGTCGGGGAACGGCCTCGGCCCGTCAGAGAGCGCCTCGTCGGGCCGCGCCGCCTGCAGCATCCAGTCGAGCGCGGTGCGCCGCACGAAGGTGAGGTTCGCCGAGCGGGTCGGGGCCGAGACGCGCCGCGAAGGCTCCGGCGCCACCTCCACGCCCCGCCGCGGTCCGGGCTGGGACTTGGGCTCGCGCAGGGTGAGCCGGCCCCAGGCCACCTCGCCGCCCCAGCACGCCTGCTCCAGCCACTCGCCCGAGTACTTCGCCATGCGCGCCGGGAAGAGCTCGGTCTCCCACGCGGCGGCCGGGGCCTCGTAGCCCTGGAGCAGCGACACCACCCTCGCCAGCGACTGCGGCCCGCGCAGCATCTTCTCGCCCGACAGGTGGTGCCAGCGGAAGAGGAAGCGCATGAAGTCGCGCGGAGAGAGCGGCTCGATCTCCTTGCGCAGGCGCCCCACCGTGAGCCGGTGAATGCGCTGCAACAGCCGCCGGTCGCACCACTCGGTCTCGTCGGCGGCGCCCGCGCGCTTCGGGCGGAAGCTCCCGCGCAGCACCTGCCCCTGCGCCTCGAGGCGGGCCAGCGCCGACTCCACCGGGAAGCGCCCCAGCCCGAGCAGCGCCGAGAGCTCCGTCACCGTGGTGGGCCCGAGCATCTCCATCCACCCGCGCACCACCTGCCGCGCGGCGGCCTCCTCGTCGAGCGGGCCGTCGCCAGGCAGCGGCGAGAGCTCGAGCGTGGCCTTCGGGAAGAGCGCGCGCACGTGCGGGACTCGCTCGGCGGGGTAGAGGAAGAGGCGAGAGGTTCCGGGAGTGGGGTCTGATGTTCGGCACCCTTCGACGAGCTCAGGGTGAACGGTGGGGGGACGGCACCCTTCGACCTCGCTCGAGCTGAGCGGTGGATTCGTCCCGACCCGAAACACGCCCGCCCGCCCCGCCCGCCGCAGCGACTCCACCCAGCCGTCGGCCACTTCGCTCGAGGGCAGCGCCGCGTCCACCCCGTGCCAGGCGTGCAACACGTCGAGCGGCAGCACCCCGAGCTGCAGGAGCGCGTCGTGGAGCTCCTCGGCGTCGCGCACCGCCGGCAGCGCCTCGGCCGCGACCTGATCGATGGCCGCCTGATCGAGCGCGCCGAAGGCCTTCACGTCCTCGGCGGGCAAGGTGCGCCGCACCGACACCGCGCGGGCCCGCCGCTCCTCCAGCGGCGCGTCGTCGAGGAACGTGTACGGCGCCGAGGACAGCATCTGGTGGGCGAAGACGCTCGGCTCGGGCACGTCGGCCGCGACCTTCTTGATGCGACCCTCCTTCATCGCCGTGAGCACCTCGACCAGCCCGTCGAGATCCATGAGGTCGTGCAGGCAGTCCTTCATGGTCTCGTTCACCAGGGGATGATCGGGCGGATCGATCTCCTGGCCGCCGTGGTTGTCCTGGCAGCCGACCTGCTCGGGGAACACCGCGGCGATGAGGTCCTCGGCGCGGGCCCGCTGGAAGATGGGCGGCACCCGCTTGCCGTTCTGCAGCCGCGCCAGCACCAGCGCACGCCCGGCGGCCCAGCGGAAGCGCGTGCCGAACATCGGGCCCTGCAGCACCGCCTGCACCAGCACCCGCTCGGCGCTCTTCGGCTGCACGAAGTCGAAGATATCCATCAAGGGGAAGCTGTGCTGCTCGCCCAGCGAGAGGAGGATGCCGTCGTCGCTCGCCGCCGCCTGCAGCTCGAAGTCGAAGGCGCGGCAGAAGGACTTCCGCAAGGTGAGGCCCCAGGCACGGTTGATGCGCGCCCCGAACGGGGTGTGGATGATGAGCTGCATCCCGCCCGCCTCGTCGAAGAAGCGCTCGGCGACGATGGTGCTCTGGCTCGGCACCGCGCCCAGCGCCGTCTCGCCGGCCTTCACGTAGCGCACCAGGAGGTCCGCCGCGGAGGGCTCGAGCGTCAGCGCCTCGGTCAGCCACTCGCGCGCGTCCTCGCGCCTGGCCACGTCCTCGCGCAGCCGGGCCACTTCCTTGGAGAGCTCCGCGGTGCGCGCCGGCGCCTCGCCCAGCCAGAACGGCACCGAGGGCGGCAGGCCGTGCGCCGACTCCACCCGCACCTGCCCGTCGAAGATGCGGCGGATGCGCCAGGTGTTGGAGCCGAGCACGAAGACGTCGCCGGGCGAGCTCTCCACCGCGAAGTCCTCGTCGACGGTGCCGACCTGTTTGTCCTCGGGCTCGACGATGACCGGGTACTGGAAGGTGTCGGGGATGGCGCCGCCGTTCTGCAGCGCCATCAGCCGCGCGCCCTTTCGCGGCTTGAGCCAGCCGTTGACGCGGTCGCGGTGCAGGTGCACGCGCGAGCGGCCCCGCGAGGTGGCCACGCCCTCGGAGACCAGGTGCAAGACCTGCTCGTACTCCTCGCGGGTGAGCGCCTCGTAGGGCATCGCCTTGCGGAAGAGCTCGAAGAGCGCGTCCTCGTCCCACTCCCGGGCGGCGACCTCGGCGACCACCTGCTGCGCCAGGACGTCGAGCGGCTTGTCGGGCAGGAGCGTGGCGTCGAGCTGGCCTTCGGCGATGGCGCGCACCAGCGCCGCGGCCTCCACCAGCTCGTCGCGGGTGAGCGCGAAGAGGACGCCCTTGGAAACGGCGGACTTGCGGTGCCCGGAGCGGCCGAGGCGCTGCAGCATCACCGCGATGGCGCGCGGGCTGCCGAGCTGCACCACCAGGTCGATGGAGCCGATGTCGATGCCGAGCTCGAGCGACGCGGTGGCGACCATCACCTTCAGGTCCCCGGCCTTGAGGCGGTCCTCGGCGGCGAGGCGCAGCTCGCGCGACATGCTGCCGTGGTGCGCGTGCACCAGGCCCTCGCCCAGCCGCTCGCCGAGATCGTGCGCCACGCGCTCCGCGAGCTTCCGGGTGTTGGTGAAGACGAGGATGGTGCGGTGCTCCTGGGCGAGCGCCGCCAGCCGGTCGTAGATCTGCCCCCACATCTCGTGCGTGGCCACCGCGGAGAGCTCGTCCTCCGGGGTCTCCACCGAGAGCTGCCAGGGGCGCACGTGGCCCACCTGGACGATCTCCACCGGCGCTCGGCCGTCGCGGGGCGCGCCGGAGAGGAAGTGCGCGAGGCGCTCCAGCGGCTTGGTGGTGGCGGACAGCCCGATGAGCTGCGGCGGCTGGGGCAGGAGCGCCTTGAGCCGCTCCATGGAGAGCGCGAAGTGGGAGCCGCGCTTGTCGCGAGCGAGCGCGTGGATCTCGTCGACCACCACGGTGTGGACGGAGCCGAGCGTCTTCCGGGAGCGATCGGCCGTCAGGTAGAGGTAGAGCGACTCGGGCGTGGTGATGAGGATGTGCGGCGGGTTCTTGATCATCGCCGCGCGCTCGCCGGGGCTGGTGTCTCCGGTGCGCACCTGCACGCGAATGTCGGGCAGCTCGACGCCGGCCTGGCGGGCGCGCTTCTTCAGCTGCTCCAGCGGCTCGAGCAGGTTCTTCTGCACGTCGTTGCCCAGGGCCTTGAGCGGCGAGACGTAGAGCACCTGGGTGGCGTCGGTGAGGGTGCCCTCGGCCGCCTGGCGGAAGAGCTGATCGAGGCAGGCGAGGAAGGCGGTGAGCGTCTTGCCCGAGCCGGTGGGCGCGGCGATGAGCACGTCCTTCCGCTCGCGAATGAGCGGCCAGCCGCGCACCTGCGGCTCGGTGGGCTCCCCGAGGGTCTCCTGGAACCAGGCGCGGACCACGGGGTGAAAGGGCGCCAGCGCCGGGTGCACCGGCACGCGCGCGTCGTCGCTGAAGTCGAGGCCGAGCTGCGGGGGAGCCATGGGAGGGAAAGACTGAACAGAAAGTCAGGTACGGATCAAGTGGGGCTCGGGTTGAATAACGCGCTGGGCGACGCAAGTGCTGCGGTGCCCAGCCCCCTGCCCGCCCGGGCGATGCGCGGCGTGAGGCATGCAGTCGGTGAGGCGAGGAAAGGGGTGTCCCGATGCGCCGACTGCTCCTCGTCTGTGCGTGTGTCCTCGCGGCCTGTGAGAGCTCGAATCCTCCGCCGACGGTGGCGGGCGACGGCACCACCTCGGCCTGGACGCGCGGCGCCACCGGCTTCACCTCGGTGAAGAACCGCACCGCCTTGCGGGTGGAGGTCCGCGAGGCGAACGACTTCGCGGTCACCACGCTGCTCGACTCCAACCTGCAGTCGCTCTTGTGGGTCGAGGTGCGGGACGGCGTGCTCGACCTGCACTTCACCAGCGAGCTCGGCGTCGCGCCCTCGCCCTGGTCGCTGGTGGCGATCACGATGCCGGACTTCCGCAGCGCCGTCGTCGAGGGCACGGGCTCGCTGCGCGTCGAGGGCATCACCGGCGCGAAGGACCTGACCCTCGCCGTCGCGGGCCAAGGCCCCATCGTCTTCTCCGGCACCGCGCACAGCCTCACCACCGACGTCTCCGGCAGCGGCGACGTCACCCTCTCCGGCTCGGCCCAGCTCCTCGCCGCCACCGCCCGCGCCAAGGGCTCCATCGACGCGCTG
Organism: Archangiaceae bacterium; assembly: GCA_037443525.1. GTDB lineage: Bacteria > Myxococcota > Myxococcia > Myxococcales > Myxococcaceae > JBBIOE01. The sequence continues at coordinate 25,614 of JBBIOE010000038.1, forward strand.
CGCTTCACCGCCACCTCCGCCACCCTGAGCTCCACCGCCCAAGGCAACATCACCGCGCTCGTCGACGGCGGCCCCTTGTCCGCCCAGGTCCTCAGCGAGGGCAACATCGACTGGTGGGGCCGCGCCTCCCCCGTCAGCCTCCAGGACCACGGCGCCGGCACCGTCCGCGCCCACGGCGACCTTCCTTGAGGGGGGGTGTAGACACCCATCCCACACTGAACTACAGGCGGCTCCGTCCACGGGGAGGCCGTCATGGTTCGTCTCGGGTGTGCGGTGCTGGTGCTGTCGCTCTGGAGCTGCGGTCCCTCGGAGGCGGAGATTGCCAACGAGACCGCGCCGGCGATGGCGACGGGCGATGAGCTGTCCTCGACCTCGCGCAGCTACGTCACGCTCCGTCGCGACGCGCGCAAGTGCGCGGCTCCGATGTGCGGGGGCTACTTCGTCGCCGACGTGAACCGGGCCACGGTGAACGAGCAGTACGTGAGCGCCCTCGACTTCACCACCGCGGGGGTGCGCTTCGACGCGCGCACCGTGCAGGCGGTGCTTTCGGCCGGCGACGGCGAGGTGGTCTTGCGCGGCAAGCTCGGCGCCAAGGAGAGCACCTTCCACACGCGGCAGTTCGTGGTCTTCGACGCCTGGCGCGGCCTGCCCGGCGTGACGGTGGCGGCGGGCGACCTCTTCCACGCCGTGGAGCCGATGGACGTGCGCTGCTTCACCGCCCCCTGCCCCACCGCCACGCTCACCAGGCTCAACTCCACCAAGACCTCGACGGCGCACGGCCTCACGGTGGCGCGCGCGGCCAAGCCCTTCGTCGACCAGTCGTGGCTCGGCTCCCGCGTGCTCGGCCACGGCGCGCTGGTGGCGTCGCGCCTGTCGAACGGCCAGACCTTTCCCGGCGGCACCGAGCGCGTCATCGACGCGAGCCAGGTCTTCGTGCACCTGCCCGAGTCCGTCGGCCCCTGCCCGATGCGCATGGTGACGCGGTGCCCGTCGGGACAGCTTCACACCGGCGGCCGCACCGAGGACCGCTGCGTGGTGGCGACGGCCTGCGTGAGGCCGGCGATGTGCCCCAAGGTCACTCCGGCCTGCGAGGCGGGCTACACGCTCGCCAGCTGGGCGCAGGGCCAGGGCGCGTGCCCGGCCTTCGCCTGCGACCCGACCTTCGCGGTGGAATGAGCTGCGGAGTCACTGCGGCACGAGCCACAGCCCCAGGTCCTGCCCGTCGGTGCCGCCGCCGGCCACGCTGGGGGTGAGCTCGCCGCTGGCGTTGGCCTGGAAGACGCCCGAGCCGCAGGGAGAGCCCGAGGTGGTGAAGAGGTCGTCGCCGATGGGCCCGGAGAACGAGAAGTCGAAGGTGCTCACGCAGCCGAAGGTGGAGCACGGCGCCTTGACGATCTGCGCCTTCACGCTCTGGCTCGGCGCGTAGCCGGTCACCTTGAAGAAGCCGGTGAGCTCGGCGCCGCGCACGGGGAGCAGCACCACCGCGGCGGCGCCGGAGTCGATGACCTGCGCGGTGGCCGGGGTCGAGTGGTCCGCCGTGGTCTGCGTCACCGCCTTGGCGCTCGCGCACAGGCCCTGGCCGGTGGGGCCGCCGTCGCCGCCGCCCAGCGAGCCACAGGCGCAGAGGAGGAGGACCAGCGTCGGCGCGGCGTGTCGCATGCGAGGACTCCCGGGCGGTGCGGCGGCGGAGTCTCGCAAGCGCCGCCGTCGCCGCCAAGGCAGATGCCGTGAACCAGCCATCGAAGGCCCGTTCTCGAGGAATGGAGTCGCCGGCGCGGCCCGCAGCTCACGAGACCCGGACGCTCCGCCCACGCCAGAGGACGGTCCCTCCTCGAATCGCTCGCCAGGTGGCCGCGCCGATGCACGCCGCCGCGGTGATGGCGAAGAGGGGAAACCCCGGGAGACGGGACCAGCGGTAGCCGTGCCAGCCACGCATCGCCGCGAGCGTCGCCAGCTCGGACAGGTAGAGGCCCGCGCTGGCGGCCACGAGCACGTCGTCACCCGAGAAGAGCCCGAGCAGGGCTCCCGCGAAGGGTCCGAGCAGGAGCGCTCCGACGAGGCCGCCGCCCGCGAGCGCCGCCAGCGGCTTTCCGGGGAAGGACGCCACGATGTTCTTCGACAGCCCCCAGAAGGCCTCTCGGTTGCAGCGATACATGCGCACCCGCACCAGCTCGGGAGCCATGCGGAAGGCGACCCGCGCGCCGGACCGCTTGAGGAGCCGCCCGAGCTCGACGTCGTCCAACACGGCCGCCTTCAGCGGAGAGTGGCCACCGGCGCGCTCGTAGGACGCACGGCGAACGAGGGTGAACGAGCCGCTGCCCGCCGCGTCGTCGGGGTAGGCCGGGTCGTCCAGACGCGGCGAGCCCATCTGCACGAGCGCGATGAGGAACGCCACCATCAGCCCATGTTCGACCAGGGACTCCCACTCGAACCGCGGCATCAACGCCACGACGTCGAGGCTGCCGCGAGCGGCGAGCTCGAGCGCGGAGGCGAGCGCGCGGGGGTGGTGGACCACGTCAGCGTCGGCGAACAGCAGCCAGTCTCCCCGCGCGACCGCGGCGCCCCGGTGCAGGGCATTCACCTTGCCCAGCCACCCCTCTGGCAACTCCGGGTCATGAATCAGCTTCAGCCGCGGGTCCGCGGCGGCGAGTCGCTCGAGAATAGCCCTCGTCCCATCGGTCGAGCCATCGTTGACGACCACCAGCTCGAGCTGAACGCCCTCCTGGGCCAGCAGCGATCGCAGCGCCGCCTCGATGCCCGCCTCCTCGTTCCTGGCCGGCACGACGACCGAGACCGAGGGAGCCCGTGCCGGCAAGGCAGCGACCGGCGCGAGCCGGCCGGCCGACCGGTACACCCGAAAGGACGCCGCGGCGAGGCCGGCCCAGAGCACCCCGGCGGCGATGATCGCGAGCAGCATCGCGTTCGAACATAGCCGCTCCGGCGTTGGCCTCCGAGCGGGAGAGTCCGAGCGCTGCCGGTGGCGGCGACGCAGGATGTTGTCACTCTCCCTTGCGAACTCCAGTACGGTCCGCTTGCTCACTTGCTCCGGGGGTATCGATGGGGATCGACAAGCAGCTCGCGTTTCAGCTCGGACGTTTCTCGACTGCGTTCCGCGAGGCGCGAGAACGCAACGCCAACGAGTCCGACACGGTGATGTACATTGTGAAGTTCTGCGAGGAGGTCCTCGGCTACGACGCGCTCAAAGGCGAGATTTCCAAGGAGCTCGCGATCAAGGATCGGTACTGCGACATCGCACTCAAGATCGACGGCGCGGTTCGCCTCCTGATCGAAGCAAAGGCCGCGAGCCTGAAGGGCCTGGCCGCGAAGCACATCGAGCAGGCCGAGAACTATGCGTCCCGGCTTGGAATCCCGTGGGTGCTCCTGACGAACGGAATCGAGTGGAGCCTGTTCCATCTCACGTTCAACGAGGGGGAAGGCATTACCCACGACGTGGCGTTCACGGTGAACCTCGTCGACGAGGCGCAGGCAGGTTTCGATGGAATCTGGGAGAAGCTCGGGCTCCTCGAGCGAGGCGCCCTCAAGAAGGGAGCCCTGGAGGATTTCTGGGCGCAGAAGAAGGTGCTCAGCCCAGCCTCGGTCGTTCGAGTTCTGTTCAATGAGGAGGTGCTGCGCGTCGTCCGACGGCTCCTTCGAAAGGACGCGGAGGCGATGCTCGACATCGAGGATGTCTTCAAGGCCGTGCGCGACGTCGTCTCGAAGGAGGCACTCGCGGATGCTGGTGACCTGGGCATAACCAAGAAGCGGAAGAAGCGCCGGAAGGTCGTCGTGAAGAATGCTCTGACGGGAGAGTCCTCAACTCAGGAGGTCGAGGTCGAAGAGGATGGGGACGACGAACCCGAGACGCCGACGGCGGCACCGGCCAAGCCGGTGGCACCACCGACGACGCCCGAGAATCAGGGGACGTGACGAGGGGATCGCGGGCTGGCGACGCAGTCACTGGACGAGACGAGGTGTTTGCGCAGCAGTTCGATGGCGCAGCGCAGCAAGCGAGACTGTCGAGGAGTCGGGCGTTCAACTCTCGATGATTCGACGGCGATCCTGCGGCGTGGATTGGACTCGAGTACCGTCAGGTGTCTATTGCGCAGCCATGCTCCTTCCCGGAGCCTCGTTGGTGGCTCTCGCCGCCACGCCGCCACGGGCCTTCGACCTTCTGCTCGCGGAGGCCAAGGGCAGGCCCCTCGTGCTCGATGTCTTCACCGTGCGGTGCCCTCCTTGCCGCGCGCTGGAGCAGAAGGTGCTGCCGCGCCCCGAGGTCGTCCGGGCTCTGGGGAACGCACGGTTGGTGCGCTAGACGCCGAGCGCGGAGCGGGCGTCGAGGTGAGCCATCGCTTCGGCGTAACCACCTACCCGACCGTCCTCGTATTGACTCCGGACGGAATCGCCGTCGAAGAGATTCTCGCCCGAGAGCCGCGCGCCTTTGCGGCGGAGCTCGGCGCGGCCAAGGCCCTTGCGTCGGCGCTCCTCGTCCACGTTCGGACTTACCCGAGCTCGCTGTCGAGCAGGAGGTGCCTTTGGGCGCTCGTCGCGTGGAAGGGGCCCCCGCCCATCGACCCATCCCAGGTGAGGGCCGCCGCGTCCGCCCTGTGCCCCGGCCTCGTCGTCGCCAAGGACTCCGCTGCTCTGCGCGAGTACCGAGCCGACGTTTGTCCGAAAGCAGGTGCCAGACACCTTGTACCGGGCCAGACACCTTGTACCGGGCCAGACACCTTGTACCGGGCCAGACACCTTGTACCGGGCCAGACACCTTGTACCGGGCCAGACACCTTGTACCGGGCGCGCTTAGCCATCGAATGGTCGCGCAACAGCCAACGGAGCATCAGGAAGCAGACCGACTGTGAAATGGAGGGTTTGTGAGTTTCGGGAGACTCGTAAAACGACTGAAGGCAAATGGGCACCACAATGTTGACTCCAGGAATTGGCGCGAGCACTGGAGTGACAACTGGGTCGTCTACGCCGACCTAATTGCGTTTGCGGCTCGCTCGACGCGCTCAAAACACGTAGTCGTCAACAACATCGTTCGCTTCCATCGATCCGTCTCCGAAGCCCACAAGGAGGCAAAACATGCTCGACTGTTCCAGTTTACAGACGCCGCATTCCTCGTAACCCCAAGACTCCAGGCGGCGCTCTCTTTTGCGGTTACAACGCAACACCAGTGCCTTGCACACAACTACCTAGCAATACAGAGCGGAAAGCCGTTCTTCGATCACCTGATCATTCCTCGAGTGACAATCGCACGGGGCGCGACCCTCAAGATCGACAACCCCCAGACACCAACTCCAGACACAATCGGTGTATCCCCCGACAAGCTCCTCGCGGGAAGCGGCATCGTCCACGCATATACGCTCGAAAGATCATCCAGCGGCGGACTAATCACGCTCCGAACGCGCGATCTGAGGCGGTTGCGCAGGCGAAGATTCACCGGCGACAAATTCTCAAAAACCATCCTAAACAGATGGACTAGCACGGGCTCTGATTTTCTATCTCAAGGGGACGTTCATCACGTCCCATGGATTCTATTTAATCCAGATCCAAAGAACGGCCTTCAGCTTCGAGGCGACTCCCGCGAATCCGTGTACAGGAAGCTCGAGACACTCTTTCGGGTTGTCGACATTTGCTTTCATAACTACCGCGCTTTCCGTGAACCGCTATCAGTCAGCCATCACATCACTGGACTCGAACGACATCTCGTCGAGATATTGGAAGCACTCAGAGGACACTACGGAACTCAGGCACAGAGTTTCGGCTCACCAGAGGCTCGAGCGTACGTAATTCAGAGGCAGAAGGAGAACATGCCGAAGTAGCAGTCACATGCTCTCGCGGGTGTCAAACCGATCCCGGGCGCGTGATCGTCTGGCGGACGGGGGGGGCGTAGAAGGTCGCCGCGCTCCCAGCGGTCAACACCGCGATGAAGCCCTTGTCGGCGAGGGCCGTGCACACGGCGAAGGCCACATCGGTCAGAGTCGACGACGCGGTAATCAAGGGAGCCCCGGCTTCCCGGGACGGCGAGGCCGCCGCCGTCGCGTCGCGAGCTTCTGCTGCAGCTCGGTGTCCTGACTCCCGAGCTTCCACAGGAGGGCGTCGAGCTCGCGGGCAGCGAAGTAGCGGGGATTCAGGGCGACCCGGCGGGTGCGGCCCATCAGCCGACTCGTGATGACACCGTCCCGCTCGTACGCCGCCAGGATGCGCTGCACCGAGTACAGGCGCAGCCCGAGCGTCGCCACCAACTCGGCTGGCCACGTCTCTTCAAGGAGGCGGAGGGCGACGAGGACCATCGTCCGGTTCCTACCGCCGAAGAGTTCGGGAGCGCGAGTGAGCATGACCAATTCTTGTGGTGATACTACCAACTTCGGTGGTGTTCGACAGGTCGGCGTGGGTGTGGACCTGAGCGCCCGCGTGGATGTGGACGTTGCTCGAAGGCTCGGCGAAGGCCAGGGAGTGGAGAGGCTCCACTTGGCCAGCATTGTGTTCTCCTATTCGATGCAGCGGGCCGGCTCGCCCGCGCGCCGTCAAGGGCAGCCTGCCGGCGAGGCGAGAAGCCCGAAGCGTGTCCGAGCGGTACGCCCGCCCGCCGACCGGCAGCTTCTCGAGCAGCGTGAGCCCCCGCTCGGCCGGTTCGCGTCGGCCAGCTCGAGGTGCACGGAGCGCGGGCGTCGGAGCGGCTCTCGGCCCGAGCGCGGCACCCGCGGTCCCTCGGAGCCCGATCGCCTTTGGGAGCCGCGCCAGCGTTCGTGGTCAGCCCGTCGCGCGGCCGTAGCGTGCCGCCGGGGCGCCGTTCTCCGCGGCCCAGGCCTGGTCGCCGTACGAGAAGTGCCACCACTCGCGCGGTTGCCGCCGGAAGCCCACGGCGCTCATCAGGCGGAACAGCAGCTGCCGGCTCTCGTGGGCGCGCCGGCCGCCGTCATCCGTCGCGCTCGCGAAGTGGTTCGGAAACGATCGCTCCGTCGGCTCGTCGAACGGTGAGCCCATGTCGACCTCGCGTTGGTTGGCGTCGACGAGCGTGAGGTCGACGGCCGCGCCCGTGCTGTGCGGTGGAGGGCTCGCGGGGTCCTCGCTCGGCATCGCCCAGAACTGCAGCACCCGCTGCATGCGCGCCGCCGCGTCGAGGTGAGGCGCGTCGCGCGCGAGCTGGCGATCCGTCCACTCGACCATGAAGGCCTGCACCGCCACCGGCCTCAGCGCGTCGAGGATGTGAAGGCGCCACCCCGGCCGCTCCGCCGCCAGCAACTCCTGCGCCGCGAAGAGCCGCTCGGCGACCGACCGCCGCAACGCCCACGGGCTCAGCCCTCCGTAGGGCGCCCCGAGGGCCTGATACGGGTGTGGCTCGGCGAGGCTGAGCTGCCCCGTTTCGAGGGACACCAGCGGCTCTCCGTCGTCGTCGATGGGGACCATGCTCACGCCTCGCATCCGACACCACGGCGCGAACATCCGCAAAGCGTCGGCCGCCCGTCGCCGAACGACACGCCGGGAAGCGGCGTCGAGGTTGGGGCGCTCAGGGCAGCAGCTCGAGCGCCCGCCCGGATCGAAGTCGGTAGATGGAGAAGTCGCGGCGATCGAGCGTGAGAATCCTCCTCATCCTGAGCTCCTCCGCGGTCGTGACCAGGAGTCCGTCGACGAAATCCATCCGCGCGTACCGACGCATCAACTCGACCACGCGCGTGAGGCCGGGCTCGGTCACGGCGTGGCGGATCACCCGGAGTGCCCCGACGAGCTCGAGCAGCTTCGCCGGGCCGTCGTGTACCCCTCGCAGCAGATGGGTCGCCTCGACCAATACACCCTCGACGGTCACGATGGGACCGCGGAGCGATTGGATCGCGCCGACGCAGCGCGCGTGGTCGCGGTCTCTCCGGCTCGCGAGCGCCACCAGCACGCCGGTGTCGAGGAGCACTGGTTCAGCCACGACGCGTCGGCTTCCACTTCGCGAGGTGCTTGCGGGCGTCCTTGCCTTGCGGGAGTCCTGGCTCGTCGATGAGGCCGAAGAGGTGCCCCGCCCGTTCGCCCGCGGTGCTGAGGGACTCTCGCTCCGCCTGGTCGAGCCCATGCTCGAGCAGGGTGCGAATCAACTCGGACTCGGTCGTCTTCTCCGCGCGTGCCCGGGCCTCGAGGCGGCGCTCCAGCGGTGCGCTGACTCGAACACTGAGAATCCGACCGGTCTTCGGCGTGGCCATGCCGTATGTGTATGACGAGCGTATGACAGGCGCAAGACGAGCGCCCGCCCGCCCCCTCAGTACCGCTGGGCGTCGCTCTTGGGCGCGTTGGGGTAGGGCGCGAAGGTGGTGCCGTTGATGGTGGCGCCGCCGTAGCCGAGGGAGCCCACCCCGCGAAGGAAGTCGTGAGGGAAGTTGAGCTTCGGCCGCGACACGTCGGCGAGGCGCTTGAGGTGCTCGGGCCCGAGCTCCAGGTCCAGCGCGGCCAGGTTCTCGTCGAGCTGCTCCAGCGTGCGCGCGCCGATGATGACCGAGCTCACGCCCGCCTGCGCCTTCACCCACGCCAGCGCCACCCGTGCCGCCGTGGTGCCGAGCTCCTTCGCCACCGCCTGCACCGCCTCGATGACGTCGTAGGTCTTGTCCAGCGAGAGCAGCTTCGCCATCCAGTCGCCGCGAGACACCGCGTGGCTGCCCTTCCCCGCCCGCGCGTACTTCCCCGAGAGCACTCCGGCCTTGAGCGGCGACCACGGCGTCACGCCCAGGCCCAGCTCCTGCGCCATGGGGACGAGCTCGCCCTCCACGGTGCGCTCGAGGAGCGAGTACTCCACCTGCAGCGCGATGAGCGGCGTCCACCCGCGCAAGGTGGCCAGCGTCTGCGCCTGCGCCACCTTCCACGCCGGCGTGTCGGAGAAGCCGACGTAGCGCACCTTGCCCTGGGCCACGAGGTCGTCGAGCGCGCGCAAGGTCTCCTCGATGGGCGTGAAGCGGTCCCAGCAGTGGAGCCAGTAGAGGTCGACGTAGTCCGTCTTCAGGCGCCTGAGCGACTCGTGGAGCTGGGCGACAATCGACTTCCGGCTCGCGCCGCCGCCGTTGGGGTCGCCGGGGTAGAGGGTGGAGAAGAACTTGGTCGCCAGCACCACGCGCTCGCGCTTGTGCGGATGCCGCCCGAGGTGCTCGCCGAGAATCTGCTCCGAGTGCCCGCGGGTGTAGACGTTCGCGGTGTCGATGAAGTTGCCGCCGCGCTCGAGGTAGCGATCGATGATGGCCCTCGAGTCCTGCTCCGAGGCGCCCCAGCCCAGGTCCTCGCCGAAGGTCATCGCGCCGAGGCAGAAGGGGCTCACTCGCAGGCCGGAGCGGCCCAGGGTCACGCTGTGGGAGAGGGGCATCCGGCGTGGCTACCAACGCGCCGCGCCGGGGGCAACGCCCGCCCGCGGCTACTGGAAGGCCATGATGCTGTCGCGGTTCGGCGTCGCGAAGGGCGCGGGCAGCCGGCAGTAGAAGTGCTCGTACATGCTGCTGGTGGGCGAAGCGAAGACCAGCCGAAGCACGCCGTCGCCGATGAAGACGGCCTTGGGGAAGCAGTCGGTGAGGGCCTCCGGCCTTCGCCTCATTGCCGGCGCGCGGCTGCTACGCTCCCGCGCCATGTCCTCTCCTCGACCCATGCCGTGGTTGATGCGCTTCGCCACGCCGGTGCAGGTGGTGCTCACGCTCGGCCTCTACCTGCAGCTCTCGGTGTTGGGCGGCGTGGCGGCGGCGCCGGGGCTGTACGGGCTGTGGCACCTCTTCGAGGTCTCCTCGGCGTGGCCGGTGCCGCTGCGGGTGCTGGCGATCTCGGTGGGCGGCTTCGCGGCCTACTTCTCGTACACGGTGTGCGTCATCTTCGTGGTGGGCGCGTTCCGCATCGTCACCCGCGCCGGCACGCCGGAGGGCCGCTACCCCTACTACTCGCTCAAGGGCTACCAGTGGGCGAGCTACAACGCGCTCATCCTGTTGGTCCGCTACACCTGCATCAACTTCCTGCGGGTGACGCCGTTCATCAACCTCTTCCACGCGCTGATGGGCATGAAGGTGGGCGCGCGAGTGCAGATCAACACGGCGGTCATCGGCGACTCGAACCTCATCGAGATCGGCGACGACACGGTCATCGGCGGCGACGTGACCCTGGTGGCGCACGCGGCGGAGCGCGGCGACCTGGTGACGGCGCGGGTGAAGATCGGCCGCCGCGTCACCGTGGGCCTCATGTCGGTCATCTTCCCTGGCGTGGAGATCGGCGACGGCGCGATGATCGCCGCCAACGCCATCTTGAAGAAGGGCACCAAGGTGGGGCCGAACGAGATCTGGGGCGGCGTGCCGGCGGTGAAGCTGGGCGAGAAGAAGGCGAAGAACGCGGAGGCCGCGGCCAGCCCGCCGGTGGGGTGAGGGCGTTCTCGTCGCCGCTGCGCCTGTGCGTGTTGGTGATTCCTTGAGGAGCGATCAACGTTCGCTCGCGGAAGGTCCGTCGCAAGGCTTGGGCGAGGCGGAGCGGTCGGCGATAGTTGCAGTCGACACAACATCGACGCTGTTTTTTGATTTTATGACGTATTTAGTGCAACGACTTTGAAAACCGACCCGGCCCGGGCGGGGTCTTTCCGTTGAGAGTGGAAGGGCTTCGATCAGGGGAGAAGAAGCAGCCTCGAGCAGCGCGGGTCGGCTGGGCTGGCGAGCGCCGTGCGTCGACCGGGAAGCGCCTCGACTCCGCGGCGATGGATCCGCACGGTACGGCACCTCGAACGGACGGAGCTCTGGTGTGCAGCGGGAGCGGTATCCGTGGACTGCCCTCGTCGGGAGTCAAGAAGCTGCGCGCCGGCGGCACGGAGCGGGGGCTCAGCACCGACCGCCCTCCCCCAGAGCAGCCTCTCCATCGGCTGATCCGAGCCCATTCCACCCAGGCTAAACCGCCGCCCCGGGCCGGGTCGGTTTTCAAACTCGTTGCATGGACTACATCATCACTATCAAAACAAACACTCTCATTGTCTTCGCTGCAACGTCCGCCTGCCCCATGCCGGCTGACGGCCTCTTCAGCTCAACGACGAAGCGGCACCCGTACGTCGCTTCTGATCCGTGGCAGAGTCTTGGAGTGACGGCCGTTCGAGCGGAGACGATCAGATGTACTGCCCGGAGTCGACGCGCAGCACCTCGCCGGTGATGCACTTCGCGGCATCGGAGAGCAGGAAGAGCACCGCGTTGGCGATGTCCTCGGGCCCGGCGAGCGCACCGAGCACCGCCTCGTCGAGCGCCTTCTTCCGCACCTCCTCGGGGAGCGCCTTCGCCATCTCGGTCATCACCATGCCTGGCGCCACCGCGTTCACGGTGATGCCCTTGGGGCCGAGCTCGCGCGCGGCGGTCTTGGTGAGGCCGATGAGCCCCGCCTTGGAGGCGGCGTAGTTCGCCTGACCGAACTTCCCCCGCAGCCCGTTGATGGAGGTGACGTTCACGATGCGCCCGTGGCCGGCCTCCCGCATCAGTGCGCCCACCGCGCGGATCATGCTGAACGCGCCGGTGAGGTTCACCGCCAGCACCTGGGCCCACTCGTCGTCGGACATCTTGAGCAGCGACTTGTCGCGGGTGATGCCGGCGTTGTTCACCAAGAGCGAGGTGTGCTTGGGCAACGCCTTCACCGCCTTCTCCACCTCGGCGGACCTGGTGATGTCCACCGCGTGGAAGGTGAAGGGCCCCTTGGGCGCCTCGCCCACGTCGAACACGTGCACCTCGGCGCCGGCCGCGGCGAGCGCCTCCGCGATGGAGCGGCCGATGCCCCGCGCCCCGCCCGTCACCACGCCCGCCTTGCCCGAGAAGTTCCAGGTCGTCATGCGGCACACGATGCCAGTTCGAGCCGCCGCGCACCCGGCGCGCACGCGGAGGCCCGTCAGCCTGGCTCGTCCGTTCGAGTGGCCGCGCTGATGGGCGGGGCGCGCGCAGTCTCCATGAGCGGCGCTTCGCTCAGCTGAGCAAGCAGATGCGCAACGCGGCGCTCGGACCCGGCCGCGGGCGCCGAACTCCCTCGATTTCGAGGCCGCGCGGGTCCGGCACCGGGCCTGCACCAGGGTGGGCACACACTCACCCGGAGCCCGACATGAACACCCGCCTCTCGCTGACCGCCGCCACGCTGGCCCTCGCCGCGGTGCCGGCCCTCGCGCAGGAGAACCCGGTCTTCATCAACCAGCCCTCGAACGTGGTGCTGGAGCCCGCCCCCTCCCCCGCGCCACGCCGCGCGGGCACCAACCTGCTTGCCACCTCGAGGCGAGAGCAGAACGAGTGGGAGCGCGACGCCCGCTTCTTCGTCGGCCTGCGCTCGGGCGTGGGCATCCCCCCGGGCGGCATCGGCATCTCGCCCACCATGGGCGTGGAGCTGGGGGTGGCGGCGCCCAAGGGCGTCGGCTTCGGCCTGCACTTCTTCGGCGCGGGCAACCCGCCGGCGGTGCGCGCGCTCAACACCCCGCCCGCTGACTGGGCCGTCGGCGCCGAGCTCGACATGCGCTTCTACTTCCAGACCGTGGAGCCGCTGACGCTCTACCCGACCTTCTCCGTGGGCTTCATGGCCGGCCCGGCAAAGGAAACCCGGGAGAACGTGGTGCTGCCGATGCTCAACCCCGGCTTCGGCGCGCGGGTGAAGCTCGGGAACCTCTACGCCTCCTTCGAGTTCGGGCTGGCGAGCTTCACGGTGCCCTTCCTCAACTGCGGCCTCGGCTGGGAGCTCGATCGGCAGGAGCCCCCGCACGTCCTGATTCAGCCGCAGACCATGGCGCCCGCCGCCCAGGGCTGAGCTCCGCACCTCCCGAAGACGACTCCGCCCGGTCACCCCACGCAGGGGCGGCCGGGCGGTCGCACGTCAGGCCTCGACGCTTCGGGGACCACCCCCCCCTGCGATTGCTCCGCGAGTCGGCGAACCGTCGAAGCGTGATTCGTCCGTCTCTCGTGGCGACGACGGACGCGCAGGGCGCTGGCCGGGAGACGAGCGGTCGCGATATGCGCAGGCGTGATGAAGTTCGACACGCTCGTGGTCGGCGCCGGCGTCGTGGGCCTCGCGGTGGCCCGGCGGCTCGCCGCATCCGGCCAAGCAGTGCTGGTGGTGGAGCGGCACGAGCGCTCGATTCAGGAGACCAGCTCGCGCAACTCCCAGGTGCTGCACGCGGGCCTCTACTACCCGCGCGAGAGCCTCAAGGCGCGGCTGTGCGTCAGGGGGAACGCGTCGCTGTCGGCCTTCTGCGAGGCCCGCAGCCTGCCCTTCGCGCGCACCGGGAAGCTCATCGTGGCGACGGAAGCCGACGAGGAGCCGGAGCTCGACCGCCTCCTCGCGCAAGGCATGGCGAACGGCGTGCCGGGGCTCGAGCGCCTCGACGCGGCGCGAGTGCGCGCGCTGGAGCCCCAGGTGCGGGCGGTGTCGGCGCTGTTCTGCCCCACCACCGGCGCGCTCGACGTCCACGCGGTGGCGGCGGCCCTGGAGGCGGAGGCGAAGGAGCGCGGCGCGACCTTCGCCTATCGGCACCGGGTGCGCCGGGGAGCGCGCGAGGGGACCGAGTACCGGCTCGAGCTCGAGGCGCCCGACGGAGGCGTGGTGGTGGCGCAGGCGGCGCGGGTGGTGAACGCGGGCGGCCTCGACGCGGACGAGGTGGCGCGCTCGCTCGCCCTCGACGTGGACACGGCGGGCTACCGGCAGCGCTGGGCGAAGGGAGCGTACGCGCGGGTGCGGCTCGCCGAGCCGGTGCGGCATCACATCTACCCGGTGCCGGCGAAGCACCTGGCCGGGCTGGGCGTCCACCTCACGGTGAGCGTGGACGGCGAGCTGAGGCTGGGCCCCGACGTGCGCTTCCTCTTGGAACGGCGGCAGGACTACGGCGTCGACGAGAGCGACTTGCCGGCCTTCCACGCGGCGGCGCGCCGCTACCTGCCGAAGCTCACGCTCGAGCAGCTCAGCGTGGACCAGGCGGGCATTCGGCCGAAGCTGTCGGGCCCGGGCGAGCCCTTCCGCGACTTCGTGGTGCAGGAGGAGTCGGCGAAGGGCCTGCCGGGCGTGGTGTCGCTCATCGGCATCGAGTCGCCGGGCCTGACGTGCTGCCTCGAGCTCGCGGAGGAAGTGGCGCGGCTCCTCGCGGCGTGACGGCGGTGATCAGTCCGGATCGCTCAGAGTCACCACCGTCCAGGCTGAGTGAGGAGAGTCTTCACATCGTGCCCGGACCACGTTTGTCCCGAGCGGAGTCGAGGGACCCGTCGCGAAGTTCGCACCCAGCGGGCCCTCGACTTCGCTCGGGCTGACTGGGATGGGTCGACCCGTGTGGTCATGCCCCAGCGCGACGGCCCCGCCGCCCCCGTGCTACGTCACGCCCCCGTGAGCCTCGTCGCCCCGCTCCTCACCGCGCTCCTGCTGTCCCAGGACCAAGCGCCGCTGCCGCCGCCGCCTCCTCCCCCGACCGCGCCAGAGCTCGGCGCTCCGTCCGAGCCGAGCACGCCGCCGCTGGTCCCGGTGCCGCCGCCCCCCGCGAAGAAACGCAGCTCAGGGTACCAGCCCACCGCCGTCGTCCCCCAGCCGCCCGACGTGCCCACCAAGGGCGCGGTCCTCTTCTCCCCGCTCTCGCTCTTCGGCCTCTTCCTCTCCGTGGAGGTCGAGTACGCCTTCCTCACCCAGCTCGCGGCCTACGGCGCCATCGGCGCGGGGGCCTTCGCGCAGGTCGCCGGCGAGGCGGGCCTTCGCTACTACCCAGTGGAGCGCGCGCTCGACAGCGTCTTCGTCGAGCTCCACGGGCAGTTCTTCACCACCCCCATCTCCGGGCTGACGCTGGTCGGCCCCGGCGCGATGATCGGCTTCGACTGGAAGGCCCGGGCCGGCGCCTCGATGATGTCCTCGGCCGGCGTGGGGGTGAACGTGTGGTTCGAGACGTCGAGCCCCTCCGCGGCCTTCCTCGGCTCGCGCCCCAGCCCCGGCGGCTTCATCCTCTTCCCTGGCATTCAGGTGCCGCCCTTCGGAGGCTCGGCGGTGCAGCTCACCGTGCGCTTCTGCCTCGGCCCGGTCTTCTGAGCCACGGGAGCCACCTCCTCCCATGCTCGACACGTCGTACCGGGTGCGGTCGACCGTCAGCGGCGATCGCGGCGACGGCGCAGGCCCAGCGCGAGCAGTGCGGGGGCGAGCGCCAAGCCTGGCACGCCCGTGCAGCCGCCGGACCTCTCGGAGGTGCTGCCACCCCCAGTGCCCGAGCCACCCCCAGTACCCGAGCCACCGCTGGACCCCGACCCGGCGGCGACGGTCTGGGTGACAGTGACCGGCGTGCCACCAGGCTGAAACGTCGCGGACACGGTGAGCGTGCCCGCGGCGGTCGGCCGCACGGTCACCATCTTCGTGCCAGCCTCAGGGCAGGAGTTGGTGGACAGGAGATCGGCCGGCCCGAGCGTCTGGGTGAGCTCGAGCCCCGCGCCGCTCACGTGGACGTCGATGTGCTCGGACCCGCGCGGCGCCCCGTTGACGATGAAGGTCACGTCCGAGCCGGCGGTGGGCGAGGTGGTGAAGGCCTTGAGGACCGGCGGGATGAGGATCGGCTGAGTGCCGAGATCGACATAGCCCCCCTGCCCGCGCGCGAGCGAACCGCCGCACCAGCACGTGACCGCGCCGGCCGTGGCGAACACGCTCGAACCAACCGGCGGCGCGGCCGAGGTCGTGGCCGTACCCGACGGGTCGACGTCGTAGGCGAGACTGGTCAACGCGTTGAGGCAGAGCTTCTCGGTCGGGCTGGACGCGAAGTAGGCGTCGACGGTGCCGAGGCCGAAGTGCGGGCCCGGGGCGGCGGTGGTGCAGGTGAGCGCGCAGGTCAGCGAGAGAGTGAAGTCCGCGCGCGGGATGCCGTACTGATTCGTCGAGACGTAGGTGGAGGTGAAGGTGCCGCCGATGTCTGCCCCCAGCGCCGGCGCAGAGACGCAGAGGAGTGCCCCGAGGAGAGAACGCATGTCGCAGCTCTAGCCGGGGGGCGGCCGCTCGCGCAACCGCCTCCCCGTTCGCATCAGCGGCGCGCCCATCTCCATGCCCGGGGTCATCGAAAGGCTGCAGGCGCTCCTCGACGCGGGCGACCGCTCGGGCGTGGTGACGACCTTCTTCCGCGAGGTGGTCCACATGCCGCCGAGCGAGCTCACCCTGCTCCAGTCGCTGCCGAACTGGCCGGCGCGGGTGGCCGCCGCGCACACGCTCCCGCGGGAGCTGCGCGCCAACGAGACCTACCGACTCGACCCCACCCGCTTCGCCAACCTGCGCACGCCGACGCTCCTGCTCCTCGGCGGCGACAGCCCGGCCTTCTTCGGCGCCGCCACCGAGATGGTTCACCGCGCGCTGCCCACCAGCCGCGTGGTGGTGCTGCCGGGCCAGCAGCACGCCGCCATGAACACCGCGCCGGACCTCTTCCTGCGCGAGCTGCTCGCCTTCCTCGCGGAGTGAGGGCTGGGGGCGCTCCGAACGAGGGAGCCCTTGGCACGCCGGCCCACCGGCCGAAGGTCAGGGCCGGTAGCGGTACACGGCGCCGTTGGAGCCCACCACCCAGACGGTGCTCGAATCCCAGGCGAAGGCTCCACTCAGGTTGAGCCACTCGCCGCCGATGGTGTCGGCCCAGCGAGCGCCGTCCCAGTGGAGGAGCCCCGCCGACCCCACGGCCCACGCGTCTTTCGGCCCGGTGCCGGTGACGGCGGTGAGAGCGGTGGCCGAGCCGCTCGCGACGGGAGCGACGCTCGCCCCGTCCCAGTGCAGCACGGCGCCCCCGTTGCCGACGAACCACACGTCGCGCGGGCCGCTGCCCCAGACGGCCTGGAGGCCCCCCGAGGTCGCGAGCCCGAACCAGGCGGCGCCGTTCCAGCGGAGGATGCTGCCACTGCCCCCCACGACCCAGACGTCGTCGGGCGCGCTCGCCCAGACGCCGGTCAGGGACTCGGTCGTCCCGCTCGTGACCGGCGACCACTGGACGCCGTCCCAGTGCAGGGCCGTGCCGCCCCACCCCACCGCCCACGCGTCGCCGGAGCCGGTGCCCCAGACGCTGGTGAGCTCCCTCGTCGTGCCGCTCGGGACCGCCGACCACACGCCCCCGTCCCAGTGGAGGACGACGCCCGCCTGCCCCACCGCCCAGACGTCGTTCGCCGCGCTCCCCCAGACACC